>NZ_JBLNKS010000023.1:0-37993 GCF_048276375.1 Flavobacterium sp. ZB4R12
TTTAGGATTAAGAATTAATGTAAATTTATATCAGGATTAATAACAAAAAGTGTAAACTTTTTTCAGGACGAGACACTGTGTTAATTTGTTCAATCCGTGTTATCTGTGTTCTATTTTTAGATGTGTCCAGACGGTAGCCCTAATGAGCGGATTTTTTTTGGGCGTTCCCCGCCGAAAAAAGCGGGTCAGGCTTTCCGTTCCCAATCTTTTTATTTTTTAAAGAAAAAAATAAAAAGGATTTTCACTAAAATCCTTAACGCAATTCGGTAATAAATAAAAAATACTTCTATTTCAAGAATACATATAAAAATGTATAAGCGAGCATACTGTGCAGACTTTGTACCCAATCCTATATGCAACGGGCACTTTGCGGAGTTTAAAGCTTAGATTTCAAATCCATCCTTTCGTGAAGTATTCTTAGTATTTCTATCTCTTTGGCTGAAATAATTCTAAAAAAAATAATGTGATGATTCGCTTTATATCCTAAAAGATCCGATTGAACTAACTCATAATTTTTCCCGAAGTTCGGGTAATTTGCTAATTCCTGGCAAGATTCTAATATAAGTTTATAATATTTATTGGCCTGTTTTTCCGACCATTCTTCATAAGTATAGTCCCAAATTTCAGCTAAATAGTTAACAGCTAAGTTTGTCAAATAATATTTAGCCATTCCCTTTTTTCTTTGCTTGCAACATTTCTAAATGTTTTTTTGGATCATAGTCCTTTGCTAATCCACTATCAATACCTTCCTGGATTGCATTTCTTAACATTAAAATTCTATCTTCTTCTTCTTCTAACATACGAAGACCAGCTCGAATTACTTCACTTGCATTTTGAAAACGACCTTTTGAGACACTTTTTTCTACAAAATTCTCAAAATGGTTTCCTAAAGAGATTGATGTGTTCTTTCCCATGACTTTAATTTTTTACTAAAGTACCAAAATTTGGTAATATTCACAAAGTTTTTTCTAAAAATATCACATAATGTTTTGCAGCTTGGACGGATTTTTTCGGGCGTTCCCCGCCGAAAAAAGCGGGTCAGGCTTTCCGTTATATCTTTTATTCCATTTCATTCCATAAAAGGATATCACTTCAAATGAAATTCACTGAACTCCAATTAAAACAAAAGTATAGTGAAGTAATCCTTAACGCAAACGAATCAATTTGGCTAGAAATTTCTATTTAAAAAACAGAAAAGATTAACGCCATCTAAAGGCTAGCGCGAGCGCAATGTCATTAAGTTAAGGTTTTTTTTCTGGTTTTTATCAATTTTTAAGAGCTACTAGTGTTCTAATATTATGTGATTCCTCCTTCGTCGGAATGACAAAACGTGCGTGGTTTAGTATGTTTTATCAAGAAAGTTTGTCATCTCGACGAAGGAGAGATCACACAAGTAGCTCGACAATCCTAGTAAATTCAATTCCTGTTCTCAATCTTTTTATTTTTTAAAGAAAAAAATAAAAAGGATTTTCACTTCAATCCTTAACGCAACATCCTAGTAACCAAAATATTTTATTCAAAAATTTGCATATTAAATTTTTAATTCTACATTTGTAGAGCAAACTCTATTTTCGTAGAACAAAACTCTATTATGCGCTATACTATTATTTTAATTGGCACTGTCTTTTTATTTTTTGGTTGCAAAACCAATCAAATAAAAGATAAAAAAAGAGAAGGTCTTTGGATAGAGCTTTATTCACAGGATAGCTCCAACTACAAATCGGTTGGAAAATATCGCAAAGGAGATCCCATAAAAAAATGGAGTTATTACTTGAATGACAAAATCATCAAGAGAGAAAAATACAAGCGCAACATATGTGTGACTACTTTCTATCATGAAAATGGAAAAATACAATCCAAAGGAAAAACAAAACTAGAAACAAGCGACATGAACATGCATTGGTTTTATTTTGGCGATTGGAATTTCTTTGATGAAGAAGGGAAACTTATAAATATAAAAAAATACAATAACGGAGAATCACTTTCCGAAACAGAAACTAAATAAAACAAAAATGCAATTATCAAATTCAGAAGAACAATTAATGGAACACCTATGGAAACTGGAAAAAGCCTTCATGAAAGACCTCCTTCAAGCCTATCCAAAACCAAAGCCTGCAACCACAACTGTGGCCACTTTATTGAAAAGAATGATTGATAAAAAATTTGTTGCCTACAATGAATTTGGAAACTCACGGGAATATTATCCATTGGTAAAAAAAACCGATTATTTCTCCAAACATGTCAACGGATTGATTAGTAATTTCTTTAACAATTCAGCTTCGCAATTCGCTTCTTTCTTTACTACTGAAACTAATTTATCTGCATCAGAACTGGAAGAACTCAAAAAAATAATAGACAGTGAACTTCAAAAAAAGAAAAAATGATACTTTATATTTTAAAATCCAGTTTACTCCTTTTCATTCTAATTACAGTTTACAAACTCCTTTTAGAAAATGAGAAAATGCACCATTTCAATAGAATTTATTTGCTTGGCAGTTTAATTTTTAGTTTAACTATTCCGTTACAACTTTTTTCATTTAAAACAAAAATATCAGATACGATAACTCACTTTCAACTGAATGAAATTCTACTTCAAAAAACCAGCGAAAATTTAAGTACAATTACAGATAATCAGATGATAAACTACACCGCTGTAACTATTTATTTACTTGTTGCATTACTTCTTATCATCCGATTTGTTTTGAATTTATATTCTTTTTACAAGAAAATTAAAAACAATGAGCAACAAACTCTAAATGGCAATAAAGTGGTATTAATACAAGAACCAGTGGTGCCTCATTCATTTTTGAATTCTATCTTTTTCTATGAACAAGATTTTAAAAACAACAATATCGCTCCTGAACTAATAGTTCATGAAGCGGTACATATCAAACAAAAACACACTTTAGATATTCTTTTCATTGAGGTTTTACAGATTCTGTTTTGGTTTAATCCACTTATACTGCTTTACAAACATGCAATCAAACTAAACCATGAGTTTCTAGCCGATGAAACCGTAAACGCCAAATTTAATTCTGTTTTCTACTATCAAAAAATGCTCTTAAACATTGCGTCAAACCAAAGAAAAATCGCATTAGCAAGTTCCATTAACTATTTAATTACCAAAAAACGTTTAATTATGATGACAAAAAAAGAATCTAAAACGAGAATTATATTAAAAACGGTAGGCGTAGGTGTTATTTTTAGTCTGCTATTATTTTCTTTTAGCCCAGAAACTATGGCACAAGAGTCTCCAAATATAATTTCAAGTGAAGGCAAGATTATTACTGAAATCTCACAACCTGAATTTCCTGGCGGAATGTTAGCATTCTACAAATTTGTAGGTTCCAATTTTAAAACCCCATCAGGATTAAAAGGAAACGGAAAATTATATCTCAGCTTTATGGTAGAGAAAGACGGAAGTCTTTCTGAATTTGAGATTCTTCGTGACATGGGCTTTGGAACTGCAGAAGAAGCAATTCGAGTTTTAAAATTAAGTCCAAAATGGATTCCAGGTAAAAACAACAACGAACCTGTTAGAGTAAAATACAGCTTACCAATAACAATTCAAGCAAAGTAATAGTCCTTTCAAAAAACAAATCCGCTTCAAAAAGAAACGGATTCATCAAACTAAAAATCTAAAATAAAACTACTAACTAAAAACTTTATTCGGGTTATATCCCAAGTAGGGCATTGCTTGTTCTTTGAAAACAACACCGTATTCTTCTAATTCTTTCAAAATAGGCAGATACACTTCTTTACGAATAGGAAGTTGTACTCCTGGCGTAGCAATTTTTCCGTTGAGAATAAGCAAAGTTGCCATAGCAACAGGCAAACCAACGGTTTTTGCCATAGCAGTATAGGTTTGATCTTCTCCTATACAAACCATTTTTGAATCTATTTGTTGCTCTTGACCGTTTAGTTCATACCCAAATTTGTGGTACATGACAATCATGTCTTTGTCTTTAGGCTGAAGTGTCCAGCTATCACTAAGTATTTTTTCGAGAATTTGTGCCGGAGTAGCATTTTTCAATCCCACTTTTTTATTGCGATTGAACAAGTCTAACTCTAAAAGCTTGTCCCACATAATATCGTCCTGATCTATTTTAAGAATCAACCGCATTTTAATTTCCACAGAATCCGTTGGATGATAAGGCAAAAAGGAATTCACAAATTGTCGGTAACTCATGTTTTCCGAATCTTCCATTACATAGCTATCATCGGTCATACCCAATTGTACAAACATATTCCACGCTTTCGAAAAACCAACACGACGAATCGTCCCTCTATATAAGGTAAGAATAGTATCAAGTCCATAAACACTTCTATACTTTAGAGAATCTCTATTGGAATAGGCTTCAAATTTACCATATCCTTCTACTTCAAGAAACTCAGTTCTACGAAATAAATTTACATACGGAATGTACTTATAAGCACCTTCCTGAATAAATTTTGCTGCTCCTCCCTGCCCGGCAAGAACAACATTTCGAGGTGCCCAAGTAAATTTATAATTCCATAAGTTTGTATCTGATTCTGGAGCCACAAGTCCACCACAAAAAGATTCAAACAAAAGCATTTTTCCCCCTTTATCTTTGATTTCGTCAATAACTTTCATGGCACTCATATGGTCAATCCCCGGATCAAGACCAATTTCATTCATAAAAACCAAATTATTTTCTTTAGCTAAAGCATCCAATTCTTGCATCGCATCACTTACGTAAGATGCCGTAACCAAATGCTTTTTATAAACCACACAATCTTTGGCTACTTCAATATGCAAATGAGCCGGCAACATCGAAATAACGATATTGGCTTTTTGTACGGCCTCTTTCCTTTGACTTTCGTCAAAAATGTCTAAGGCTATTGGAGTTGCATTGGGATGATTATTAGTCTTTTTCTGAGCTAATTCCAACGACAAATCACCAATAATAAGATGTAAATTCTCTTTATTTGATTTATTTAAAAGATATTGTATCAGCGATGATGCTGATCTTCCTGCTCCAATGATTAGAATTGTTCTCATTTTTTTAAAAATTATAACACAAATATACTAATTTGTTGTATTTATAACAAATGATATTTGCAGAAACATTAAATATTTTTCAATAAAAGCAAAAATAAATCACAAATTTAAACCAATAAAGAAATAAAATGACATGGAAAGCATCTAATAAAATTCTTTTAATTTGAATAGATAATAAGATACTTTTGTAATGAAAAATAGAACAAAAAAAATGGACAAGAAAATAATTTCCACAGGAGCAGTGTTTGGGATGATTGCAATAATTTTAGGTGCTTTTGGCGCGCATGCCCTAAAAAAAGTACTATCTATAGAACAACTTTCCACTTTTGAGACTGGAGTACGCTATCAAATGTACCATGCCTTATTTTTATTGTTTATTGGAACTGTAAATAGCCTATCCCAAAAAACAAAAAAAACTATTTATTATTTGGTCTTTTGGGGTGTATTTTTATTTTCCGGATCGATTTATTTATTGGCAACAAACGACCTCACTTCTTTTGATTTTAAAGCAATCGGATTTGTAACTCCCATCGGCGGACTCTTATTAATACTGGCTTGGGGAGTTTTATTATTTAATTTATTAAAGAAAAAATAAATAAATTTTTGACAATAAAAATGTTACCTGAAATATAATTTCTACCTTTGCAGTCTATAAAAGAAACACACACAACACTAAATTTATGGACAATAACACCCTTTTCACGCAATCGATTTCGTTAAAAGAATTAGGAATTGAAAATGCAACTATCCATTACCAGTTATCCCCTGATGAATTACATGAAATAACCATTCAATCAGGCCAAGGAATCGAAAGTTCTACTGGAGCACTTGCTATTAATACCGGTGAATATACCGGACGTTCTCCGCAAGACCGATTCATTGTAAAAGATAGTATTACTGAAAAACAAGTCTGGTGGGGAAAAGTAAACATCCCTTTCGAATCAGATGCTTTTGAAGCTTTATATAAAAAAGTAACTACTTATTTATCCAATAAAGAAGTTTTTGTTAGAGACTCCTATGTATGTGCAGATCCTAATTACACATTAAACGTGAGAGTTGTCACTGAAACAGCCTGGGCAAATTTGTTTTGCTACAATATGTTTTTGAGACCAGAAATGGAAGAACTTGCACACTTTTCTCCGGAATGGACATTGCTATGCGTACCAAGTTTCCTCGCAGACCCAGCAGTTGATGGCACACGCCAAAGCAATTTCGCCATATTAGACTTTACAAGAAAAGTAGTTCTAATAGGCGGAACAGGATATACTGGTGAAATGAAAAAAGGAATTTTCTCTGCTTTGAATTTTATTTTACCCGTTTTCAAAAACACATTGCCAATGCATTGTAGCGCTAATGTTGGCGATGAAGGGGATACCGCTATTTTCTTTGGTTTATCAGGAACCGGTAAAACTACTTTATCAGCCGATCCAAAAAGAAAACTTATTGGAGATGATGAGCATGGCTGGACGAATGAAAACACTGTTTTCAATTTTGAAGGAGGCTGCTATGCCAAAGTAGTAAACCTTTCTGAAGAAAATGAGCCAGATATTTTTAGAGCCATTAAAAAAGGAGCCATTTTAGAAAATGTGATTTTTAAAAAAGGAACTAATGAAGTAGATTTCCAAGATGTTTCTATAACACCAAATACAAGAGTAAGTTATCCAATCTATCATATTGACAATATTCAGCCAGGCTCAATTGGGAAAAATCCTAAAAATATATTTTTCTTAACTGCCGATTCTTTTGGTATTTTACCTCCAATTTCAAAATTAACACCGGGACAGGCCGCTTACCACTTTATTTCTGGATATACTGCAAAAGTTGCCGGAACTGAAGCTGGAATTACTGAGCCTCAACCTAATTTTTCTGCTTGTTTTGGTGCGCCTTTTATGCCATTACACCCAACAAAATATGCTGAAATGTTGAGCAAAAAAATGAAAGATGCCAATGTAAAAGTTTGGCTTATCAATACAGGTTGGACAGGCGGCCCTTACGGAATAGGAAGCCGAATGAAATTAAAATATACGCGAGCAATGATTACTGCCGCATTAAACGGGGAACTTGACAACGTAGCGTATGCGAATCATACAGTATTCGGTATTGCAAAACCACAATCTTGTCCTAATGTTCCAAGTGAAATATTAAATCCAAGAAACACATGGGAAGATCCGGAACTATACGATAAAAAAGCGATTGAATTAGCACAGAAATTTAAAGCTAATTTTGCCAAATTTGAAGAATTTGCTAATGCCGAAATTATGGCAGGAGCTCCTTTAGTATAAGTTAATTATAATTCAAAAAAGGAAAAGAGCTGTTCGTTATGAGCAGCTCTTTTTTATTAATCCTGTATCGGTTTTTCAGGACTAGACAAATACTTGGTAATTCATTACTTAAAAGAACTCTTTTCTTATAACAATAAAAGCTAATTCAAAACATATCAACTATTTATACCAATATTCGTTTTTTGGCGTTAAATTTGCATTCATCACACGAGCCTGAAAGGCGAACTGGCGAAGCAATCAATCAAAAAAATCAATCATGTTAAAACAATTTTTCATTCTCTGTTCGGGAGCCGACAAAAATCTTCTTGAAGGCTGTTCCGAGGGCGAACAAACCAAATATGTTGGTATTGGCGCCACCGTTTTCTTCACCGCCGTTATGGCTTTTATTGCCAGTGCTTATGCTCTTTTTACCGTTTTCGATAGCGTGTATCCCGCATTACTTTTTGGATTCGTATGGAGTTTACTTATTTTCAATTTGGATCGTTTTATTGTTTCCACTATCAAAAAAAGAGATCGTTTTGGGAGTGAATTTCTACAAGCAACACCCCGAATTATTTTGGCGGTTATTATTGCTATTGTAATTTCGAAACCATTGGAAATTAAAATTTTCGAAAAAGAAATTAACACTGTTTTATTGAAAGAGAAAAATGCCATGGCTTTGAATAACAAAAAAGAAGTGGCTAATTATTTCAAATCGGATTTAGACAAAAACAAGGCAGAAATTGCTGGTTTAAAATCGGAAATTACCAATAAAGAAAAAGAAGTCAATACCTTATACGAGACCTATATCACAGAGGCTGAAGGGACAAAAGGAACAATGAAACTGGGAAAAGGTCCCGTTTTTAAAGAAAAAATTGCCAAACACAATTTGGCTTCAGCCGAACTGAATACCATTAGAAAAAACAACTTGGCCAAAATTGCTGCATTAGAAAAAACATCCAAAACGCTTCAAACCAATTTAGACAAAAAAGTTACCGAAACCCAACCTATCATTGAAGGTTTCGATGGTTTAATGGCTAGAATCAATGCGTTGGATAAATTACCTTGGCTGCCTTCCTTTTTTATTATGTTGTTGTTTCTGGCTATAGAAACATCTCCTATTATTGCTAAATTGTTATCTCCAAAAGGAGAATATGATTTCAAACTGGAAGATTTGGAAACGGCTCTAAAAGCTACTTTGGACCAAGACAAATACCAACGAAGTTTGCTGGTAAAAACCAGCGCTTCTATGCACGATAAAGTCTATGAAGATATTGCCCAAGATAAAAATCTATACGACCTACAGCGCAAAAAAGCGACTGAATTACTAGAATTACAAGCCCATAATTTTGTAGAAAAACAGAAAAGAACCCTTTAGTCTAAATGTTAGAAAGTCGAAAGTTATAAAGTCAAAAGATATCGTATTACCTTTTGACTTTATAACTTTCGACTTTAAGACTAATTACATATGACTCAAAATCTCTTTTTTGAAAGCATCATATTCCCCTTGCAAAATCAATCCGTTATCCAGTAATTTTTTATAATTCTGCAGTTTTTCAAAAAGTTCATCCTGCGACAATCCACTTAATCCATTTTCCTTTGGAGTCTCAGCTGAAGTGTTGAATTGCTCGTTTTCCATAGTATAAACTGGTGGCGTAACTGGCATTATTTCAGCAAAGCTAGTTACTTCTTCCGTTTCCATTTCTTCGATAATTTCCACTTCTTCCATTGGAGCAACAGGAACTTCATCAATTATTGTTGCGTTTAAAACAGTACCCGTTTTTAAAATATCCAATTGTTCTTTGGCGTACGTGAAAATCTTTCGAGCTTGTATTTTAGGAATATAATCAATCGAAACCTCCATATTGGTTCTCGTTGTAAAAGAAAACTCTGAACCTAGAATATTTTCTTTTACAAAAGTTCCTTCTATCTCGTCCCAAGTGTAATCAATAAAATTCATAGAAAGTCCCAGATTTTTTGGCTGACAAATGATAATTCTTTTATTAGTCATAACAATACTATCCGGAAGAACAGTAATTGCTGGTTTTTTCTGTACCGCGATATAACCTATTTCTTCGTTCTTCATCAATAAATCACTCAATTTTGAAGCGATTTTTTCGATGGCTTTTGGATCTTGTTCTTCGTTTAAAAACTTCTTAAATTGTTCTTTCATATGCTTATTTCTATTGCTTTTTATGGTCATATGTAATTAGCAGATACCAGCGGGTATTTACATCGAATTACTATTATGCTCATTTCATTTTTATGCTGAATTTATTCAGTATGTGTTTATAATTTTTATTCTAATTTTCTTCGCAAAAGTAATGCCTAATTTTCTAATTCTTGAATTTCACTCTGCATTTTCTTTGTTAAACTTTTGAAAACCAATTCGTAGGAATGATCTATCAATTCTTTGATGAGTGAATCTGGCACGGCTGCATTTACAGCAATCGTATTCCAATGAATTTTACTCATGTGAAATCCGGGTTGAATAGCATCATATTCAGCACGCAATTCCTCAGCGCGCTCCGGATCACATTTCAAATTCATTGATGGTTGTCCTTTTTCCCATTGGCTTAAAGATGACAAAGCAAACATTTTTCCGCCCACTTTAAAAACCAGTGTATCTTCATCAAACGGAAAATGTTCCGTTACGCCTTTTTTGGAAAGACAATATTCGTAGTATGTTTCTAGATTCATTTTTTTATTTTCTTCCTATTTCGCCCAAATGAGTATACTTAAAACCCGTTTCATATTTCAATCCATAACCAAACATTCGATCCGTTGAAGAGTGAGTAAATAGCATTATTCCTGAAAGTTGAACTAGTGAATTCGAAAAATAGATTCCAACAAGATATAATGCAATGGCTATACCTCTATGATGAAATGAATTATAGCATAAAGCACCCCATTTATCACCAAAAACATATCCGATCATGGATAAATCTGGAACTAAAATTAAAACCAAAAACCACCACCATGCATAATCTAATTGATTGAAAAAATAAATTCCAAGCACAAATAACCCTAATTCTTCGAGTTTTAATGTGTTTTTCATAGTATTTTATATAAAACCGGTTTACTTGGACTCGCATCATTTTCAAAAGAAGCAATTTGCAAATTCAACAAATAACTTCCATCTTTTACTTCATTTGGAACAAAAATCATCTCGGTAATCGTGCAATCCAATCGTGCATCTGCATTCAAATTATTCACATCAGTTACATTCCAAAATGCTTTGTGCGCCAAAAGTTTTCCCTCATCATGTTCTTTATCGACACTCGGCAAATCAATTAGTAGATGTTGAATCCCGCTTTCGCGAATGTAACGCGCAGCAGCTTCATCCAGATAAGGTGGGTTCGTATTCGAATATTTTAAATGTTTTTTTGTTTCTAAATTGGGTAACGTTCTAATAATAATTGCTTCAGGTGTTGCTCCCTTGAGCGCCACCGAAAGGAGATTTTTAGTAATTACCACATCTTTTCCTTGTATTTCTGGTTGAACCGAAACCAATTCCGCCAAAAAGAAAAACTGTTTCAACGACTGATTAATACTATAAAATTTCCGTGTAATATGACCCAGACATTCGGTATGGGTTCCGTGTCCGTGTGGATTAAAGAAAATATTATTAAAGTTTGTCGATGACTTTCCTTCCGAAACTTTCCCAATCCAATCCCCAAAAACTACGGGTTCTATTACTGGTTTATCGATATACCAAGCAATAGGATTTTCGTCCGTATTTGTTAAAGGAATAGAGATATCAATAGGTTTCGATAAGTCGACTTCGAAGGTTTGATTTTGATGTTGGATTGTTGCTAACATTTATGCTGAATTTATTTCAGCATCTCATCGGAGATACTTTATAAGTTCAAATATAAATCTTTTAATTCAGGATTTGAAAGTTTTGCGATATTCCATTTCCAGTCTTTATGCCAATTTTTGAGTTGTTTTTCTCTTTTAAAAGCCTCGCTTAAATCATCAAATACTTCAAAATATATTAAAATAGTAGCATTATATTTTTTTGTAAAAACTGCACCTGTACCATTTCTATGACAATCTACTCTATTTTTAAGATTTTTGGTTGCTCCAACATATAAAACAGTGGCATTTTTATTAGTCAAAATATATGTAAATCCTTTTTCCATACAAAATCAATTAAAAATCAACAGATCCTGAAACTAGTTCAGGATAAACAAATCCGATGCAATTCCGTCAGTCAAAAACTTTCCTTTTTTGGTAGGCTTCAAAATATTATTTTCGATAAAAACTAAATCATCATCAAGGAATTTCTGAATCTGTTTATTAAGATACTCCAAATATGCACTTCCAAATTCGGTTTCGATTCTTTCCAAAGAAACACCCCAAACCGTTCGTAAACCCGTCATAATGTATTCGTTGTATCGATCAGCTGTCGAAAGGATTTCTATTTCGTTAGGAAGTTTATTTTCTTGAATGGATTTCAAATAAATTGAATTATTCGAAACATTCCAACTTCGGGAAATTCCGTTATAACTGTGTGCCGAAGGACCAATTCCAATGTATTTTTTCCCTAACCAATACGCCGAATTGTTTTTTGAAAAGTAATTCTCTTTTCCAAAATTCGATAATTCATAATGAATAAAATCATTGGCTTCAAGCGTTTCGACCAAAATAGCAAAATGCTCTTGGGCGACTTCATCTTTAGGCGCTGCAATTTTTCCCGTTTGAATCAATTTGTTCAATGCCGTTTTTGGTTCCACCGTCAAAGCGTAACTCGAAATATGCGGAATACCAAATGACAAAGCTGTTTCAATGTTTTGCCTCCATTTCTCGTTGCTCATTCCCGGAATTCCGTAAATCAAATCGAGGGAAATATTGTCAAAATACTTGGTAGCTTCTTCCAAACATTTTTTGGCTTCCGCCGAATTATGAGCTCGGTTCATCATTCTTAAATCTTCTTCAAAAAACGACTGAATCCCGATACTTAAACGATTGATTGGGCTTTTGGACAATTCGATTATTCGTTCACTTGACAAATCATCAGGATTGGCTTCAAGCGTGATTTCAGGATTTTCTGAGACTCTATAATTGCTATAAACTGCCGCGATTAAAAATTCAATTTCTCCGGATGTTAAAACAGAAGGTGTTCCACCGCCAAAATAAATGGTTTCAATAATTTGCTTCGCCTGTTCGCTTTCGCTCGGGTCATTTTCAAACTCACTTGCACGCATTTGAATTTCTTTGGCAATAGCCAAAACCATTTCTTCTTTCTTCTTCATCGAAGTCGAAAAATGAAAGTCGCAGTAATGACACGCCTGCTTGCAAAATGGTATGTGGATGTAGATTCCGCTCATTAATTTAGTGTTCAGTGTTCAGCTTTTTAGTGTTCAGTCATGAGAAAGTGTTCAGTAATCAGTTATGTAGTCAGATATATACTGAACACTAAATAACTGATTACTGAACACTGTTTTTAACTCCAAATTTCTCAGGGTTCAATATCATATAATTAATAAGTTTTCCAATTTCTAAACTTTCAGAAACAAATTCCTGATAAATAGCTTCGGAAATATATTTACAAGACACCGCAAACTCTAACCAAACTTGAGTTTCTGAATTTTCTCCATCAGAATCGGTCAACTTACTATAAAAATGTTTTGGATAAATCCTCTTTCTATATGCTTCAGCAATAGTTGCAGGAGTACTCCTTGAAGAACGCCGAATTTGATCCGTTAATGAATAGGTTTCTTCCTTTAGAAATGATTTTGTTATTTCAAAAATCTTCATTGCTAATGCAAATGATTTTTTATAGGCTAATAAATCTTGAAATCTCATATATACATTTTAAAAACTGATCACACTAATTTAATCAAAACTACTGATTACTAAAAATCTGAACACTGATCACTAATTTTCTGCCCAACATAACTGAACACTTAAATACTGAACACTGATCACTTTTTTATTCGTTCTTCATTTTGTTTCACAAAAGCGTCCCAACCCGTATAACTTTTAGCGCCAACCACTTTTCCCGAATTGAAAAAATGACAAACTGCTGCCGCCAATCCATCGGTACTATCGAGATTTCTTGGTAGTTCTTTCAAGCCTAATAATTGTTGGAGCATTTTGGCAACCTGTTCTTTACTGGCGTTTCCGTTGCCGGTTATCGCCATTTTTATTTTTTTAGGTTCGTATTCCGTAATTGGAATACCTCTCGAAAGTCCTGCCGCCATGGCCACGCCTTGTGCGCGTCCTAACTTCAACATGGATTGCACATTTTTACCAAAGAAAGGCGCTTCAATCGCAATTTCGTCAGGATTATGCGTTTCGATTAACTCTATGGTACGTTCAAAAATGATTTTCAGTTTTTGATAATGGTTGTCGTATTTGGACAATTGCAATTCGTTGAGTTGCAAAAATTCCATTTTTTTATTGATAACCTTTATCAGTCCAAAACCCATAATGGTTGTTCCTGGGTCAATTCCTAATATGATGCGTTCGTTTGCCAATTTTTATATTTAAACACGAATTTCACGAATTTTCACGAATTTATAATTCTTAAAAAAATGAATTTCACAGATTTTAATTATGATTTAAAACTTTATGATTTCTGTAACCTTAAGGAATTTGAACTGTTTTTCCTTTACTTTGCAGTAATGATTCCAATTCCTCACAAAGCTAAGCAATTCCTCGTTCTTATAATCAAAGTTTTGATTGTGGGTGGCGCATTCTATTTTATTTACAATCAATTGGCGAATAATGACAAACTGGATTGGCAAAAATTCCTTGTTTTATTCAAGAAAATCTCAGTTGGGGGAATCGCTTTTATTTTGTTGTTGAGTGTTTTGAATCGATTTTTTGAAATTTTGAAGTGGCAGAATTTGGTCGGATTTATCCATAAAATATCGTTAGGCGAGGCAACTAAACAAGTTCTTGGCGCACTGACTGCCGGACTGTTTACTCCAAACGGCATAGGCGAATATGCCGGAAAAGCATTGTTTTTTGAAAAAAAAGACACTAAAAACGTCATTTTTTTAAACCTGATTTGCAACGGAATCCAAATGATTTTGACCGTTATTTTTGGGGTTTTCGGCTTATTGTATTTCAATGCACAGTACAATGTGATTACCACAAAAACCGTTGCGCTACTTTTTGGATTGCTAATACTCTTATTTCTTGTTTCTTTTCTCTTGAAAAAATTCACGATTAAAGGCTATTCCATCGAAAGACTGATTCATAAGATTAATGAAATTCCAAAACCCATTCATCAAAAAAACATCTTTTTAGCGATTTGTCGTTTCCTGGTTTTTTCACATCAATATTATTTTTTATTTATCGCTTTTGATGTTGATCTGCCTTATCTAATAGTAATTGCCACGATTACAAGTGTTTATTTTTTGGCTTCCTCCTTGCCTACTTTTCAGTTTTTGGACTTTGCTGTGAAAGGAAGTGTAGCCGTTTATTTCTTTGGAATTCTTGGCGTAAACGAATGGATAGTGATTTTTGTGACCACGCTCATGTGGTTCCTGAATGTGGTTTTACCGGTAGTGATTGGCAGTTATTATGTGTTGAATTTTAAAATCCTCTCCCCAACCCTCTCCAAAGGAGAGGGAGATAAAACTTAATAAAATAATCATGATTACAATTATTTTATTTTTTTTACTTTTGATTTATGCGGTTTCTATTGGACTGTTAATTTATGGTTTCACCAAAGTAAATACTATTGATTATATTGGTTTAAAGCCAAAAACAAAATTCTCGATTATTGTTCCTTTTCGGAATGAAGCGGAGAATCTACCTGTTTTATTAGACAGTCTATCGAAGTTGAATTATCCGATGGAATTGTTTGAAGTGATTTTGGTCGATGACGAATCAACTGATGGTTTTAAAATTCAAAATTTAAAGTTTAAAGTTTCGGTCATAAAAATCATTCAGGTTTCAAACTCGCCCAAGAAAGATGCGATTGTAACTGCAATGCAAATCGTAAACACGGAATGGATCATCACCACTGATGCCGATTGCGTAGCCAATAAAAACTGGTTATTGACACTGGATAATTACATTCAGCTACATGCTGTTTCGATGATTGCCGGAGCGGTAACGTATGATTGCAATGATTCATTTCTGCATCATTTCCAACAATTGGATTTGGCTAGTTTACAAGGCGCTACAATCGGGAGTTTTGGAATTAAAAAAGGATTTATGTGTAATGGTGCCAACTTTGCCTACACCAAATCGTTTTTTCAAGAACTAAATGGCTTTAATGGAAATGATGGGATTGCAAGTGGCGATGATGTTTTCCTGTTGCAAAAAGCGATTGCCCAATTTCCTGAAAAAGTCCATTATTTGAAATCTGAAAATACCATTGTCATCACAAAACCATTGAATGATTGGAAATCGTTATTTTATCAACACGTTCGTTGGGCATCTAAAACAAGTTCCTATCAAAGCAGTTTCGGGAAAGGATTGGGAGTATTAGTTTTTATGGGAAATTTGTGCTGGATATTAGGTGTTGGGTGTTGGGTGTTAGGTTTGTTTGCGTTACCAAATATCTTTTTAATGTTTTTATCGAAGTTTACTGTTGATGCTGTTTTAATTTACAAGGCGAATCGTTTTTTGAATAAAAGCAAAATCCGCTATTTGATTTTGAGCAGTTTGTTATATCCTTTTTTTAGCGTAAGTGTAGCTTTGTATTCGTTGTTTGGAAAATATGAGTGGAAAGGGAGAAAGTTTAAATAGCAGCTCTCAGGTTGCAGATTGCAGAATATTAAACTACAATAGTTGTGATTTTAGACAAAAGCCCTAGCCCAGATGGAAACGGCATCCTTTTTCTTTTTTCTTTAAAAAGAAAAAGATATAGTGAACAGCTGGAAATAGCTCCTCCTTCGACTGCTCAGGATGACAAAACTACTCTACTTTTAGAATTACGGGAAGAATAAATTGTGTTTTTACAGGAATTCCGCGTTTGATGGCTGGATTCACTTTTGGAAAATCAACCAAACGCGCTTTTAGGATGCTGTCAATTTTAATTCTGTCGTAAGCCACTGAATCTTTTGGAAATTGCGGTTCGAATCGCATCGTGGCGTTAGGAAAAATAGTGACTTTTACTTCAATCGTGTCCAATTCCGGATAAAGAACAGAAAGGGTATCAACGCTCAGTTTTTGCTGAATCAGTTGTATTAAAACTTCAAAAAAACATTGTTGGCGTTGTATTTTATTCTCAATTTTTTCACAATCTACAACCGATGGAAATTCATCAACTTCTTTCCAGTTGATGGATTTCAGTTCCTTTTGTAACAATTCCTTTTCCGAAGGCACTTGCTTTTCGAAATATTGGCAGGAATTAAAAAGTATAATTACTAAAAAAAGGTAATAGTGCTTCAAGGTTTTGTTTTTCAATTGAACTAATATTTTATAAAAATACAATTATTTTTTTTGAGTTGCTTTAGAAAGCAAATAATCTTCGTAGGTTTCAGCAAACCATTTCTTTTTGTTTTCGGCAGCAATTTCTTTTTGTTCCGGATATAATGCGACCAATCGATCTGAAAAAATAGCAATCTGAATCGTGTATTTATAGAATTCTTCCTTTGTTAATACTAAATTGGGATTGGCTTTTTTATCGAAAAATTCAAAAAAAAGTGCGTCAAACTGTTTCAAAGAAAAATTTGATACTTTTACTTTATTGGCATTATATAAATTTTCTTTCAAAAGAGCATCACCAGTATTCACCGTTTTCTCTTGGGCTTGTAAGGACTCCTGAGAAATCATGAAAAATAGCGTAATGGTAAATACTAAAATTATTTTTCTCATATTCGTTTAGAAAATAGACCTTGCTTCTTGGTTTTTCAAAATTACTAAAATAATTCTATGGATATATTACTTTTAATTCTTGGTTTTTCGTGCATGATTACAGGCATTTTTGGAAGCTTTTTGCCCGTTTTACCTGGACCAAGTATCAGCTGGGTTGGTTTACTGTTACTTTATTTCACGAATGCTGTACCAGCTAATTATTGGATTCTTGGAATTGCTTTATTGATTACCATCATTATTTCTGTTTTGGATTATGTCATTCCTTCCAGAGGAACCAAAAAATTCGGTGGCAGTTCGTATGGTATTTGGGGAACGAATATTGGTTTGACTATAGGAATTCTTGCTCCTATCCCTTTTGGTTTTCTTATAGGCCCCTTCGTTGGCGCTTTAATTGGAGAACTTATTTTCGATTCTAAAGATCACAAACGGGCTTTGAAAGCAGCCACCGGATCATTTATTGGTTTACTGACTTCCAGTTTTATGAAATTTGTGGTTTGCGTGATGTATTTGGGATTGTTTCTAACGCTTGTCTGGCAGTATAAATCAGAATTATTTTAATTTATAAATATCCTTAAATCAAAAAAGCCTTTCCGTTACGAAAGGCCTTCTTAAATCTAGCGGTCTGGACGGGACTCGAACCCGCGACCCCATGCGTGACAGGCATGTATTCTAACCAACTGAACTACCAAACCTGCTTTATTTTTAAATCAAAAAAGCCATCCACAAAAGTGGAAAGCTTTTCATTGGTCTAACTACTAAACCCGCTACGAGTTACAAATTCATAGCAAACAACACAACTAGCTTTAGATACCTTATTGGGGCAAAAAAGCCTTTCAGTTACGAAAGGCTTTCCCCAATATTAGCGGTCTGGACGGGACTCGAACCCGCGACCCCATGCGTGACAGGCATGTATTCTAACCAACTGAACTACCAAACCTGCTGCTTTATTGCGGTGGCAAAGATACAATAGATTTCCGTTTACGCAAGCGTTTTTTGAAAAAATATTTGATAAAAATTTGCCGTATCACCCAAAGTTTTGTTTTTCAACTAAGTATGTCATTAAAATTTTTTCGAAACTTTCACCTACGCCTACCGGAATGTACTTTATTCGGTTTTGCGCGCAGGTTAACGCCAGCTTCTTGAAGTAACTTTCTACCTGTTTTTCGTATTCTTCTTTCACATTATCTGCAAAAACTGCTACTTCTTCACCCGATTCCACATCAATAAACTTCCTTGGCGTGTTGTCAAAGTCAAAATTCAGCTCCGTTTTGTTATCCACAACATGAAATAAAACCACTTTATGCTTGTTGTGTTTCAAATGTTGCAGCGCATTAAACAGTGCTTCTTCTCTCGACGCTTCTCCCGTCCCGAGACTTCGGGATTCGGGACTGGATTGAAACATATCCGTAAAAAGAATAATCATCGAACGGCGATGGATTTTCTCCGCTATTTGATGCAAAAAAGTAATTGTGTCAGTGCCTTTTTTGACTGCAGGTTTTTCCAACAGCCCTTCAAGTGCATTCAAAATCATTCTGTGATGGCGATCACTGCCTTTTTCGGGCGCGTAGTATTCATATTTATCCGAAAAGACACTTAGTCCCACAGCATCGCGTTGCTTCTTCAAAAGATTCATTAAAACTGCCGAAGCCAAAACCGAAAATCCAATTTTGTTTTCATAGAACTGCTGACTGTCTTTTAATTTAGGATAATGCATCGATGAGGAATTATCAATGATGATGTGGCAACGCAAATTGGTCTCTTCCTCAAATCGTTTCGTGTACAAACGATCCGTTTTGGCAAATAATTTCCAATCGATGTGTTTCGTGCTTTCGCCTACATTATAGACTTTATGCTCCGCAAATTCAGCCGAAAATCCATGAAACGGACTTTTATGCATGCCCGAAATAAACCCTTCCACAACCTGATTGGCCAGCAATTCAAGATGCTGAAAACTGGAAATTTTCTCTATTTGCGATTCGATCTTCATATCTCAAATGTAGTAAAAGATGGAATGATTTTAAAATTAAAAGATTACAAAAAGAAAACTAAATCGGGAAGCTGAAATAAATTCAGCTTAAACAAAAAAAGGCTTGACTTTCGCCAAACCTTTCATCTGAATCCTTTACAGATTCTATGTAAATCATAATCTACCGATTACAACAAAGCGTCTAAACTATCCGCGTAGGTTTGTTTCGGTGCAACTCCTACTTGTTTCCCTACTACTTCTCCGTTATGAAAAACCAACACTGTTGGAATATTTCTCACTCCGTATTTTGCTGCAAATTCCTGGTTTGCGTCAACATCTACTTTTCCTACGACTACTTTTCCAGCGTATTCTTCGCTGATTTCGTCAATGATTGGTCCAACCATTCTACAAGGACCGCACCATGCTGCCCAAAAATCCACCATTACCGGTTTGTCTGATTTCAAAACTACTTCATCAAAAGTAGCGTCTGTTATTGCTAATGCCATATTTTTTTATTTAAACGTTTAAGGTTTCAAACCTGAGTACAAATTTAGAAATTAAAAACTAATCAAACACCATTCATAAATTAGTTTTGATTATAAGTGTATTGTCAATTGCTATTTTTCAGTAAATGCAGGAGCTATTTCCTGCTATTCGTTTCAATCTTTTACAACCCAGTCAGGGTTTTGAACCCTTACTGTGTTGTAAAAGGATTTCCACTTCTATCAGGGCTAGGGCATCGCGTTCTAATTCAACTTAAAGTTAATTTGCATTTTCTCTAACTCCACCAGCAATTCATTTGAGATTTTGATTTTCAATTTTCTGCTCGGCATAGTCAACTTGGTTACAACCTTAATTTCTTCGACTTCTTCTACCTTTGCTTCGGAATTTGTCTCTGGAATTTCGAGAGCTTCCATTTCAGAATCTTCATTTTCGTCGATAAAAGCTACCTCTTCGTTTTCTATTTCAACAGGAGCAACAGCAACGAGTCGTTTCGTTTTTTCCAATTCCATGATTTCAAAAGACACTGTATTATCTCCTTTATTCTCTTGAAAAAGGTGGCTTAATTTATGGATAAAATCATTTTCTAAATCCTTAATATTTAATAGTAAAATTAATTTTTTAGCAAAGGTTTCTAACACATCTTGCAATTGCTTTACCTCCACAAATTGCAATCTTGGCTCTCCTTTTTTACCGGTATCCCGGTCTGTCCAGCCTTCTTTTACCATCACTTTCATAAAGGTAAAATTATTTTGAATAAAGAAATGGCGGAATTTTAAATACTCTTCGCCAAAAATTCGAAACTCATAACTTTCGTCATACCCTTCTAATGTAAACATGCCCCAACCTTTTCCATTCTTGGCCACACGATGTTGCACATTATTGATAATCCCCCCAAAAGTCAGACTTTTGCTGACATGAAGTTCCATGTTTTTCAACGCTTCCAGCCTGGCATTACAAAAATATTTCATTTCAAATTTGTAATCATCCAGCGGATGTCCCGAGATATAAATCCCAACAACCTCTTTTTCTTTAGCGAGTTTTTCCATCGTACTCCAATCCTCGCAAGGCGGCACGACAGGTTCTGCGATTTGCACTTCGCTGGTATCGCCAAACAAACTTACTTGCGATGAATTTTCATTTTCCTGAAACTTCGATCCATACCGAATCGCTTTTTCATAAAAGGTAATTCCATCACCATCATCATGAAAATATTGCGCTCTCGTTGTTCCTAAAAACGAATCAAAACCTCCAGCCAAAACCAGATTCTCCAATGCTTTTTTATTCGCTGCACGCAAATCAATACGTTTGGTCAAATCAAAAATCGATTTATATCTTCCATCTTTTCTATTCTCAACAATGGTGGCCACAGCTCCAGACCCAACACCTTTTACAGCCCCCATTCCAAAACGCACCGCATAATTATCATTTACGGTAAATTTATAAAACGACTCATTCACATCGGGTCCTAAAACCTGTAATCCCATACGCTTGCATTCTTCCATAAAGAACGAAACCTGTTTAATATCGCTCATGTTATTCGAAAGCACAGCCGCCATATATTCGGCTGGATAGTTTGCTTTCAAATAAGCCGTTTGATAGGCGATCCAAGCGTAACAAGTCGAGTGCGATTTATTAAACGCGTATTCCGCAAAAGCTTTCCAGTCATTCCAAATTTTCTCTAATTTATCTTTGGCATGCCCTTTTGCCATAGCTTGCGAGATGAATTTTGGTTCCATTTTTGCCAAAACATCTATCATCTTCTTACCCATCGCTTTACGCAAAACGTCGGCATCACCCTTGGAGAAATCCGCCAATTTTTGGGACAAAAGCATTACTTGTTCTTGGTAAACGGTAATTCCGTAGGTATCTTTCAGCAATTCTTCGCAGTCATCCAAATCATATTCGATAGGCTCTTCCCCGTTTTTCCGTTTAATAAAACTCGGGATATAAGCAATCGGTCCCGGGCGATACAACGCATTCATGGCAATCAAATCGGGAAAAACCGTTGGCTTCAATTCCTTCATGTATTTCTGCATTCCCGGACTCTCGTATTGAAAAATCCCTACCGTTTCTCCTCGTTGAAAAAGCTCATACGTCTTCAAATCATCAATAGGGAATTCATCAGGATTGAGGTCGATTCCAGTTCTATATTTTACTAATTTTACTGTATCTTTTATCAGAGTTAGGGTTTTCAAACCCAAGAAGTCCATCTTCAACAAACCGGCACTTTCTACTACCGAGTTGTCAAATTGAGTCACATACAAATCGGAATCTTTGGCGGTAGCCACAGGAACAAAATTCGTAATATCGCTTGGCGTAATAATTACTCCACAAGCGTGAATCCCTGTATTTCTTAAGTTTCCTTCTAAAACTTTGGCTTGCTGAATGGTTTCTCCACCCAAATCGCTTTCATTAGCAAGACCTATTAATTCTTTTATTTTATCGTATTCTTCCGGACGAACCGCTTTCTTAATTACATCTTCTTTTTCATTCAAAAATCGCGCTAAATTCCATTTTGACGGCATCATGCCCGGAATCAATTTGGCAATTTTATCGGCTTCGAATAAAGGTAGATCCAAAACACGAGCCGTATCTCTAATTGCTGATTTCGTTGCCATTTTACCATAGGTGATAATTTGTGCCACTTGTTTCGAGCCGTATTTTCGAATCACATAATCCATAACGCTGCTTCGTCCCTCATCATCAAAATCGATATCAATATCGGGCAGTGACACACGATCCGGATTCAGGAAACGCTCAAAAAGCAGGTTATACATCAATGGGTCAATGTTGGTGATTTTTAAACAATACGCCACCACTGAACCCGCAGCGGATCCCCGACCAGGTCCAACAGAAACACCCATACTTCTCGCCTCAGCAATTAAATCCTGGACAATCAGGAAATATCCAGGATAACCAGAATTGGATATGGTCAATAATTCAAAATCCAGTCGTTCTTGAATTTCTTCGGTGATTACAGGATACCGTCTTCGGGCTCCTTCAAAAGTCAAATGCCTCAAATAAGCATTTTCACCTCTTACTCCGCCATCAACTGTATCTTCGGGATTATTAAATTCAACAGGGATTTCAAATTTTGGTAATAAAACTTCCCGTGCTAAATCGAAAATTTCAATTTTATCCACAATCTCTGAAATATTAGAAATCGCTTCCGGTAAATTATTGAAGAGCTGTTTCATTTCGTCTCCCGACTTGAAATAATATTCCTGATTGGGCAATCCATAACGATACCCACGACCACGACCTATAGGCGTAGTTTGTTTTTCACCGTCACGTACACAAAGTAAAATATCGTGTGCATTCGAATTTTCCTTGTCTATATAAAAGGTATTGTTCGTCGCTATAAGTTTGACATCATGCTTTCTCGCCAATGCAATCAAAGACGAATTCACCCGATTCTCATCTTCTTGATTGTGACGCATCACCTCAATATAAAAATCTTCCTTGAACTCATTTTTCCACCAAAGCAACGCATCTTCGGCTTGGTTTTCACCAATATTTAAAATCTTATTTGGGATTTCGCCATACAAGTTTCCAGACAAAACAATAATATCTTCTTTGAATTCCTGAATGACTTTCCTGTCGATTCTTGGAACATAATAAAATCCTTCCGTATAAGCGATGGAAGACATTTTAGCCAAATTATGATAGCCTTTTTTGGTCTTCGCCAAAAGCACTATTTGGTACCCATTGTCTTTTACCGACTTGTTGTTATGGTCTTCACAAACAAAAAATTCGCAACCTACAATCGGTTTCATCGGGACTTCTGTAGGTGCTGAACCATTTGCGACAGCGGTTTTATTCTTGGCTTCAGCGGCTTTATTATGGTATAAAATATCGCGAACAAAATGAAAAGCACCCATCAAATTCGCATGATCCGTCATGGCAACCGCAGGCATTTTTTGTTGTGCCGCCGCTTTTACTAATGCCGCAATACTTATGGTAGATTGCAAGACCGAAAATTGCGTATGATTGTGCAAATGCACGAAATCAGTATCAATAAGCACCTTTTTATTCTCGGAAAGCTCTTCTCTTGAAACTGCCGGAGCTTGTTTTTCTCCAAACTGCTGCCGAATTTTTTCAGAAGCTTCCTTAAGATTGATATGTTTTAAACCAATAAGCTTAATCTCGCTTGGATTCTTATTTTGGAAGTCTTTAAAATAGCCAATTTCTACATCGAGTTCTTCTTTTGTAAAAACATCGCGACGAATTAATTCTAAAAAACAACGCGTGGTTGCCTCGACATCGGCAGTCGCGTTATGTGCTTCTGCAAAAGGTTTATTAAAAAGATAACTATGCAATTCAGTTAAAGTAGGCAATTTAAATTTACCTCCTCTACCTCCTGGCAATCGTAATAAGGAGGCGGTAACTTCGGTACACGTATCCAGAATAGGCATCGAACTCATTTGGCTTTCAACCCCCATTCTATAAAACTCGCAACCCATAATATTGATGTCAAAACCTAAATTCTGACCTACAATAAATTTGGCTTTGCCCAAGGCTATATTGAATTTTTCTAAAACTTCTGCCAACGAAATTCCGTCGGCTTCCGCCAATTCCGTAGAAATACCGTGAATTCGTTCCGCATCATACGGAATATTAAAACCTTCGGGCTTCACCAAATAATCCTGATGCTCAATGAGTTTTCCCATATCGTCGTGCAACTGCCAAGCGATTTGAATACAACGCGGCCAGTTATCCGTATCTGAAATGGGAGCGCCCCAACGCTTTGGTAATCCTGTAGTTTCGGTATCGAATATTAAGTACATAAATCCCCTCCCCAGCCCTCCCCGAAGGGGAGGGTGCCAAAACCTATAGATTCAGACCGTGTATTTAACTGGTTTTAAACACTTTAAATTTATAATAAATCACAAAAAATGAATTTCAAATTTAGGATTTTTTTAGGTAGAATAACACCTAAATCAGAACAAAAAATTCAAAAATTATCTTTAAGAATCACCCTACGAATTGCTCCCTCTTTTAGCATAAAATTACCCAATAATGCCCCATCAAAAAGAAAAATAAACGCACGGTGAGTTTTTTGGATGTCGTAGTATTTCATCAAAACAAATTGAAATAAAAGCCCCAAAAAAATACTGCTTTAGTTATGTAAAAAGCCCAAAAAAGGCATTCTATAGAAAATAAAACACGATGCCAATTTTGTTAATTATTACTATTTTAATTCGTTTTGTTATATTTTTTGAATCAAAAAACCCTCATTTACACCAAAATAGCGATAAATTTGCAAATTATCAAATTGGATCTATTTAAAATAAAAAAGGCTTTAAAAAGAAATTTAATATCAAAATAAAAAGAAGACATTCAAACTACAAACCTATAACAGAAGAGGTAAGGTGTTGTAAAAACAGTTTGGGTATCGTATATAATGGAATATTAAAATTGACAACCTTATTTCTTTTTTTAAATTTGTTCCCATTGTTACAACTTTATGTAAAAAATTTGGTTGTAAAAAAAGAAATACACTTAAAAAATATTTAAAATGAGTACTACATTATTTGACAAAGTATGGGATTCGCATGTTGTGCGTAAAATTGAAGATGGACCAGATGTGTTTTTTATTGACCGTCATTTCATCCATGAAGTTACTAGTCCTGTAGCTTTTTTAGGTTTAAAAGAAAGAGGGATTTCGGTTTTATACCCAGAACGCACTTTTGCAACTGCCGATCACAATACACCAACAATAAACCAACACTTGCCTGTTGCCGATTTTTTATCTGCCAATCAATTGAAAGCATTGGAAGATAACGCAGCAGAATATGGTATTTCGCACTGGGGATTAGGTCACCAAAAAAATGGAATCGTTCACGTGGTAGGTCCTGAAAACGGAATTACTTTACCGGGTGCAACTATTGTTTGTGGGGATTCACATACTTCTACACATGGTGCTTTTGGCGCTATTGCTTTTGGTATCGGAACTTCTGAGGTAGAAATGGTGATGGCTACACAATGTATCATGCAACCGAAACCAAAGAAAATGCGTATCAACGTGAATGGTGAATTGAGTAAAGGTGTTGGTCCAAAAGACGTAGCACTTTATATTATTTCTCAATTAACTACTTCTGGAGGTACAGGATATTTTGCAGAATATGCAGGAGATGTTTTTGAAAACATGTCAATGGAAGGCCGTATGACTGTTTGTAACTTGAGTATCGAAATGGGTGCTCGTGGTGGTATGATTGCTCCTGACCAAAAAACATTTGATTTCTTAGAAGGAAGATTATACGCTCCAAAAGGCGAGGCTTGGGATAAAGCGGTTGCTTACTGGAAAACCTTGAAAACCGGTGAGGATGCAGTTTTTGATACTGAATTAAACTTCAATGCTGCAGATATCGAACCAATGATTACTTATGGAACTAATCCTGGAATGGGAATTGGTATCTCTAAACATATTCCAAATGCCAACCAAGTAGAAGGTGGTGCCGAAACGTATAAAAAATCTTTGGCCTATATGGGCTTCCACGAAGACGATGTAATGATTGGGAAACCAATTGATTTTGTTTTCTTGGGAAGTTGCACCAATGGTAGAATTGAAGATTTCAGAGCTTTTACAGCAATTGTAAAAGGCCGAAAAAAAGCAGATAATGTTACGGCTTGGTTAGTTCCAGGTTCTCACGTAGTAGAAGCTCAGATTAAAGAAGAAGGTCTTTTGGACATTCTAACTGAAGCTGGTTTTGTATTGCGTCAGCCAGGTTGTTCCGCTTGTTTAGCGATGAATGATGATAAAGTACCTGCAGGAAAATATGCAGTAAGTACCTCAAACAGAAACTTCGAAGGCCGTCAAGGTCCAGGTTCAAGAACATTATTGGCAAGTCCAATTATGGCCGCTGCTGCTGCAGTTACTGGAAAACTAACAGACCCTAGAGATTTAATGTAAAAGATTTCTGAATGTAGATTAACGATTTTTGATTTCAGATTTCACTAAATCTACAAATTTACAGATACTATTTTACAATATACATTTTACAAACTTTTTAGCGTTTAAGATTTAATTTCCCTCACAGAAAATCTAAAATCAGCAATCGTTAATCTAAAATATAAAATCACAATGGCATACGATAAATTTAATATCCTTACGAGTAGTGCAGTGCCACTACCAATAGAAAATGTGGATACCGATCAAATTATCCCAGCGCGTTTCTTAAAAGCTACCAAACGTGAAGCTTTTGGAGACAACCTTTTCAGAGACTGGAGATACAACGGAGATAATACTCCAAAAGCTGATTTCGTATTGAATGATGCAACTTATAGCGGAAAAATATTAGTAGGCGGAAAAAACTTTGGTTCCGGTTCTTCAAGAGAGCACGCAGCTTGGGCAGTTTACGATTATGGGTTCCGTGCGGTTGTTTCAAGTTTCTTTGCAGACATCTTTAAAGGAAACTGCTTAAACATTGGTGTTTTACCAGTGCAAGTTAGTCCAGAATTTGCTGAAACTATCTTCAATGCTATTGAAGCTGATCCAAAAACAGAATTAGAAATAAATCTTCCGGAACAAACCATTACACTAAAAGCAACTGGTCAAAAAGAATCTTTTGACATCTCCGGATACAAAAAAGACAATATGATCAACGGTTTTGATGATATTGATTATTTACAAAACATCAAAGAAGAAATTGTTGGGTTTGCCAATCAACTTCCTTACTAGAAATCAAACAATAAAAATGCAGTTACTGTAAGCTCAACTTTATTGTTAGCTTAGTAACTGCTTTTTACAATTTTATAAAATACAACAACAAGATTTCAAATTACTGAAATCGAAACCGCTTTAGCATCAAATTCATAATGGAAAAAAGAAAAATTGAAATAATGGATACGACGCTCCGTGATGGCGAACAAACATCGGGAGTTTCATTTTCTGCTGCAGAAAAACTAACCATTGCACAATTGTTGCTGGAAGAATTAAATATTGATAGAATTGAAATTGCTTCTGCACGCGTAAGCGAAGGCGAGTTTCAAGGTGTAAAAGGGATAATGACCTGGGCTAATGAAAAAGGATATTCTAACCGAATAGAAGTTTTAACATTTGTTGACGGTGGACTTTCAATAGATTGGATGAAAAAGACTGGAGCTAAAGTCCAGAATTTACTAACCAAAGGATCTCTCAACCATTTAACACATCAATTAAAGAAAACGCCTGAACAACATTTTACCGAGATTGCTCAAGCTATTGCATTGGCCCAAGAAAACAATATTGAGACCAATGTCTATTTAGAAGACTGGAGTAACGGAATGCGCAATTCACCTGAATATGTGTTTCAATATTTAGATTTTTTGACCAAACAACCGATTAAAAGAGTCTTGTTACCAGACACTTTAGGCGTTTTAATCCCTTCAGAAACTTTTGAATTCATTTCGAAAATTATAGCGCGATACCCAAATACCCATTTTGATTTTCATGCACACAACGACTACGATTTAAGTATTGCTAATGTAATGGAAGCTGTAAAAGCGGGTATCCAAGGACTTCACGTTACCGTAAACGGAATGGGAGAACGTGCTGGAAATGCACCGCTTGAAAGCACTGTTGCAGTAATCAATGACTTTTTACCAGAAATAAAAATCGGGGTAAAAGAATCTTCATTGTACTCTGTGAGTAAATTGGTAGAAACTTTCACAGGCTATAGAATTCCTGCCAACAAACCTATTGTTGGAGACAATGTATTTACCCAAACAGCAGGTATTCATGCTGACGGAGACAACAAAAATAATTTATATTTTAATGATTTGCTTCCGGAACGTTTTGGAAGAAAACGAAAATATGCTTTAGGAAAAACATCCGGCAAAGCCAATATCGAAAAAAACCTTCAGGAATTAGGTTTAAAATTAAATCCTGAGGATCTAAAATTAGTTACCCAACGCATCATTGAGTTAGGCGACAAAAAAGAGACCGTTACCAAAGAAGACTTACCTTATATTATTTCTGATGTTTTAGACAGCCAGACTTATGAAGAGAAAATTGTGGTTGAGTCATATGTATTGGTTCATGCCAAAGGAATGCGCCCTTCGACTACGCTCTGTTTAAAAATAGATGGTGAAATCATTGAAGAGAATGCTCAAGGTGATGGACAATTTGATGCTTTTATGAATGCATTAGCAAAAATATACAAGAGTAAAAAAATGGAATTGCCTAAATTAATTGACTATGCAGTCCGAATTCCACCAGGAAGTAGCTCTGATGCATTATGTGAAACCATAATTACATGGACTAATCATGGAAAAGAATTTAAAACGAGAGGATTAGATTCAGACCAAACCGTTGCCGCAATCATTGCTACGCAAAAGATGTTGAATGTGGTTACCGCCCAATAACAATAAATAAAAAACGATACTAATATAAAACTTACCTAATGAAATTTAACATAGCTCTTTTAGCCGGAGACGGAATTGGACCAGAAGTAATCAATGAAGCCGTAAAAGTTTCTGATGCTATTGCAAAAAAATTTAACCACGAAATCAATTGGATCCCAGCTCTTACAGGAGCTTGTGCTATTGATGCCGTTGGAGTTCCTTATCCTGATGAAACGCATGAAATTTGTATGGCTGCTGATGCAGTTCTATTCGGAGCTATCGGACACCCAAAATACGATAACGACCCAAGTGCTCCCGTAAGACCAGAACAAGGTTTATTGTTAATGCGTAAAAAATTAGGCTTATTTGCTAATGTACGTCCTACATTTACTTTCCCATCTTTGATTGACAATTCTCCTTTAAAAAGAGAACGTATTGAAGGAACAGATTTGATCTTTTTAAGAGAACTTACCGGAGGAATTTATTTTGGTGAAAAAGGAAGAAAAGACGACGGTGAAACTGCTTTTGACACTTGTACTTACACAAGAGCCGAAGTACAACGTTTAGCTAAAAAAGGTTTTGAACTTGCCATGACACGTTCAAAGAAATTATGTTGCGTTGACAAAGCAAACGTATTGGAAACTTCCCGTTTATGGAGAGAAACAGTACAAGCTATGGAAAAAGAATATCCTGAAGTAACTGTAAGTTATGAATTCGTTGATGCTGTAGCGATGCGTTTGGTACAATGGCCAAATTCTTATGACGTCTTGATTACTGAAAACTTATTTGGAGATATATTAACGGATGAAGCTTCTGTGATATCTGGTTCTATGGGATTAATGCCATCAGCGTCAGTAGGAGAACACACATCATTGTATGAACCTATTCATGGTTCTTACCCACAAGCTACAGGCTTAAATATTGCCAATCCATTAGCGACAGTATTATCTGCAGCAATGATGTTTGAAGATGCTTTTGGATTAAAAGAAGAAGCAGGCGCCATTAGAGCAGTAGTCAATAAATCATTGGAACAAGGAATTGTAACAGAGGATTTAGCTGGAAAAGATACCAAAGCGTATAAAACTAGTGAAGTTGGTGACTGGTTAGTTGCTAATCTATAAATTATCGAATAAAAAAATCATTCTTCAGCTCCCTCTCCTTCGGAGAGGGAGGGGGGGGTGAGGAAACAAAAAAGGTGTCAATAAATTGACACCTTTTTTTATATTGTAGAAAAAAATATTAATATCCTCCTCTGTTTCCACCACCACGGTTATCTCCACCACGGCTGTTTCCACCACCATAACCACCGCGTGAATCTCCACCACGACTGTTACTGTTAAAACTTCTTCTTTCACCTTCTGGTTTTGGCTCAGATTTGTTTACTACAATTGCGCGTCCTTGAACAGTAGCACCGTTCAACTCATCAATTGCTTTTTGAGCTTCGTCATCATTTGGCATCTCAACAAAACCGAATCCTTTACTTCTTCCAGTAAATTTATCAGTGATGATTTTAACTGAATCAACTGCTCCGTAAGCCTCGAAAGACTCTCTTAAATCTGCTTCCTCAATACTGAATGGAAGACTTCCAACAAAAATATTCATATGTACTTATTTAAATAATAAAACAAATGTACTCTTATTTTTTTCTAATCTACTATAGATTAGCTTATTTATGTTTTTTATTTTAAATGTAAAAAGAAAAAGACCATACTAAAACACCTAACCGAAGTATTTTAAGAATGTGATTTGTCTTATTTTATTGAATAAGTGAACTCACAGGAACTTTATAAAAAACACCCTGTTGAAAATTTACAAGAGGACCAGCTAATGGATTGTTGTAGGTATTTTCTGCATTAAACTTAAAAGTACCACTAATTGTTTTGTTTATGTCATCATATTCTGTTACCACAATTTGACCATCTCCAATACCAAAACCTGTAGAAAAAGTAATTGTAGCACCTGTTGCATCGGTGATAACGTAAGTCACTTTTTTAGACTCACTAGTTCCTAAAAAATAGGTTTGAGCCTGTGTAGAAGTTATCTTTAAAGATAAAATTTCATTTTTAGTATACGCCTCAATGAGCAAAGATCCGTCAGAAGCCAATGTCGCTTTAGATTCAACCGCTCTCCAAAACACATTGTCTTTCAACCCTTGCAAAGAAGGATTATTAAATCTAACATCTTCCTCACAAGAAACTAAAGAAAAAATCACTACAATAAAAAGAAAATATTTTTTCATAGAATGCATCTTTTAAACAAACAAAAGTATGGTATTATAGCTAAAAAAAATAAAATAGAAGCAAAAAATACAGATCAAACTACACCTAATACATTACCATTCATTAAAATACCATCCACATTAGCATTTATCAATAAAAGATGTATCTTTGCACCCTTAATTAACAGAGGTCGAGTACCTCAAAATTTAATCACAAGATTATGTCAGTAAAAATTAGATTACAAAGACACGGTAAAAAAGGAAAACCTTTTTACTGGGTTGTAGCAGCAGATGCTCGCTCAAAAAGAGACGGTAAATACTTAGAGAAAATCGGTACTTACAATCCAAACACAAACCCAGCAACTATCGACTTGAACCTTGATAGTGCAGTAAAATGGTTGCACAATGGTGCACAACCAACTGATACTGCAAAAGCTATTCTTTCTTACAAAGGAGCTTTATTGAAACATCACCTTGATGGTGGTATCCGTAAAGGAGCTTTAACTCAAGAACAAGCTGATGCAAAATTAGCTACTTGGTTAGAAGCAAAATCTGGAAAAGTTGATGCTAAAAAAGAAGGTTTAACAAAAGCGCAAGCTGATGCTAAAGCCAAAGCTTTCAAAGCAGAACAAGATGTTAATGCTAAACGTTTAGCTGCAGCTGCTCAAGCAGAAGCTGACGCTATCGCTGCTGCAACTCCAGCTGTTGAAGAAGAAGTTACTGAAGTTGAAGCTGAAGAAGCTCCTGCTGCAGAAGAAAATAACGAAACAACTGAAGCATAATTTTAGAAGGCGAAGATGCGTAAAGAAGACTGTTTCTATTTAGGTAAAATCGCTAAAAAATTTAGTTTCAAAGGGGAAGTTCTTGCCTATTTGGATACGGACGAACCTGAGTTATACGAAAACTTGGAATCAGTGTTTGTTGAATGCAACAAACACTTGGTTCCATTTTTTATTGAAAGCAGTTCACTGCATAAAAACGATTTCCTTAGAATTCGTTTTGAAGATATGAATACCGAAGAAGATGCCGATGCCATTATAGGCAACGCAATATATCTTCCCTTAAATATGTTGCCAAAACTTACCGGCAATAAATTCTACTTCCATGAAGTAATTGGTTTTGAAGTTGAAGACAAACGCCTGGGTGTTGTTGGAAAAATTCAATCCATAAATGACACCACTGCCCAACCTCTTTTTGAAGTTTTAAACGGCGATGTAGAAATCCTTATCCCTATGATCGACCATTTCCTTGTAAAAATTGACAGAGAAAACAAAAAAGTCATCATGGATTTACCAGAAGGACTTATTGAAATGTACCTTTAGAGAAATTCATTTGTCGATTCGGTTATTTAAAATCTGAAATCAACATTCGTTACTCTTCAATCTTAAATCATTATGTTTTCATTCAAACAATTCTCAATAAAACAAGATCGTTGTGCCATGAAAATTGGAACAGACGGTGTTTTACTTGGCGCCTGGACACCAATTGAAAACAATCCATTTAGCATTTTAGATATTGGGGCCGGAACAGGTGTTATCGCTTTAATGCTTGCACAAAGAAGCAACGCAGAACAAATTGACGCTTTAGAAATCGACGAAGAAGCTTACGAACAATCCGTAGACAATTTTGAAAACTCACCTTGGAATGATCGCTTATTTTGTTTTCATGCCGGTTTGGATGAATTTGTAGAAGAACCGGAAGACGAGTACGATTTAATTGTTTCCAATCCTCCTTTTTATACTGAAGATTACAAATCCGAAAACGAGCAACGCGATTTAGCCCGTTTTACTGACGCAATGCCTTTTGAAGATTTAATCGAAGCAGCTGCTTTACTGCTTTCTGAAAATGGTGTTTTCTCCGTCATAATTCCTTTTAATGAAGAAGAACATTTTTTGGCTCTTGCCAAAGAATACGAATTACATCCATTAAAAATTACCCGGGTAAAAGGAACTCCAATTACCGAAATCAAGCGCAGTTTATTGGCTATAAGCCGAAATAAAAATGCTATCATTACTATTAGTGAATTGATTATCGAAACTTCAAGACATCAATACACACCAGAATATATAGAATTGACAAAAGATTTTTACTTGAAAATGTAATTCGGAATTTTATTCAAATACGTCAATTTCCTTATTTAAAATAAATTTCAAACGGCAATTAGCTATTTTATTGTAAATTAGTAGCCAATGATTTTTTTCAACAAAATCATGCTTTTAAAAATACCTTATTTGATTGCAAAATTCGTTATTTTCAATAAAATTAAAAAAATATAACATTTATTAATACTTTTGTTATATTTCTTTATGTAAATTTGTCGCATAAAAATTACCAAACCATGAAACCAGATTTATTTCAAGCTCCGGATTATTACAACCTTGACGATTTACTAACAGAAGAACACAAATTAGTACGTGATTCCGCTCGTGCATGGGTAAAACGTGAAGTCTCTCCTATTATAGAAGAATATGCACAAAAAGCTGAATTCCCAAAACAGATTATAAAAGGTTTGGGAGAAATTGGTGGTTTTGGCCCCTATATTCCTGTTGAGTATGGTGGCGCAGGTTTAGACCAAATTTCGTATGGGTTAATCATGCAAGAAATTGAGCGCGGAGATTCTGGCGTTCGTTCTACTTCATCCGTACAATCTTCTTTAGTAATGTATCCAATATGGAAATACGGAAACGAAGAACAACGTATGAAATACTTACCAAAACTAGCTACTGGTGAATTTATGGGTTGCTTTGGACTGACTGAACCTAATTACGGTTCAGATCCGGGAAGTATGATTACGAACTTTAAAGATATGGGTGATCATTATGTATTGAACGGTGCCAAAATGTGGATTTCGAATGCTCCTTTCGCTGATATTGCTATTGTTTGGGCAAAAAATGAAGAAGGAAGAATTCACGGTTTAATTGTTGAAAGAGGGATGGAAGGTTTTACCACTCCGGAAACGCATAATAAATGGTCCCTTCGTGCCTCTTCTACAGGAGAGTTGATTTTTGACAATGTGAAAGTGCCAAAAGAAAACTTATTACCAAATAAATCTGGATTAGGAGCTCCACTTGGCTGTCTTGATTCAGCCCGTTATGGAATTGCCTGGGGAGCCATTGGTGCCGCAATGGACTGTTACGATACTGCTTTGCGTTATGCTAAAGAAAGAATTCAGTTTGATAAACCTATTGCAGGAACTCAATTGCAACAAAAGAAACTGGCCGAAATGATTACTGAAATCACCAAAGCACAACTATTGACCTGGAGATTAGGCATTTTAAGAAATGAAGGTAGAGCAACAACAGCTCAAATCTCTATGGCCAAAAGAAATAATGTAGACATGGCGATTCACATTGCACGCGAAGCCAGACAAATGTTAGGCGGAATGGGAATTACCGGAGAATATTCTATTATGCGTCACATGATGAATCTAGAATCAGTAATTACATATGAAGGAACACACGACATTCACTTATTAATTACAGGAATGGACATTACTGGAATTTCAGCTTTTAAATAGTAGTAAACAATTATTAAAGTATTTATAAAATTGATAGCAAAAGCTTCTTGGAAACAAGAAGCTTTTTTATATTTACATAAAAAATACCACCTATGAATATCGAAACAATCAACATTAGTATTGAACCTCAAAAAAAACTATTGTTACAACATTCTTTATACGGAAAAGTAAAAACTATTGAAGACTTACAATGTTTTCTCGAAAATCATATTTATGCGGTTTGGGATTTCATGTCTTTATTAAAAGCTTTACAAGCCAAATTAACCTGTACAACAACCCCTTGGTTTGCAACCGAAAATCCAGAAACCAGATATTTAATAAACGAAATAGTCCTTGCTGAAGAATCAGATTTAACTATTGATGGGCGTCGCCTAAGCCATTATGAAATGTATATTGAAGCGATGGAAGCCTGCGGAGCAGATACAACGGGAATTGAAGATTTTTTATCCGAATTAAATTCTCTTAAAAATATATTTGTTGCTATTAAAAAAAGCAACTTACATCCAAATATTAAAGCATTTTTAGATTTTACTTTCAGGGTTATTGAAGAAGGGAAATCACATGAAATTGCGGCCGCTTTTACTTTTGGAAGAGAAGATTTAATTCCAAGTATGTTTACCGCGATTTTGAAAAACTTTCAAGAAAATTTCCCAAAAACCGATTTAAGTAAACTAATTTATTATTTTGAAAGACATATCGAATTGGACGCTGATGATCATGGTCCTATGGCAATGAAAATGATTACAGAACTTTGTGGAACTGACGCACAAAAATGGTCAGATGTAGAAAAAACTTCGGTTCTGGCACTGGAAAAGCGCATTGGACTTTGGGATGCTATTGAAGAACATATTATGGAAAACCATTTGACTACAACATAAAAAAAGCGTTTGCCAAGGCAAACGCTTTTTTAATTTAATTTTCTGGAGCCAACTCTAGTTCTAATCCTTCGAGGCTTTCGGTGATTGGGATTTGACAGCCCAAACGACTGTTTGATTTCACGTAGAACGCCTCTGATAGCATGGCTTCTTCATCATCCCCCATTTCTGGCAATGCAACATCATTAAGAACATAACACTGACAAGAAGCACACATGGCCATTCCGCCACAGGTTCCTTCAACAGGAAGTTCATACGCTTTACATAATTCCATGATATTCATGGCCATATCTGTGGGAGCTTGCAATTCATGTACTACTCCTTCTCTATCTTTTATTTTTATTAATACATCCATTTTTTACTATTTGGAATTGGTTGGTTAATCAATTGTATCTCTTTGGAATTATCTTAGTGATATCCCGATTGTTTTGCGTGAGATTTGAGATTAAGAGGAGGACAGCCAGTGGCTGTCAGGTATTTTAATATTACAAAATTACCATCTACACATAACTCTCAAAAAAACGACCATTTTAAGAAAAAAGGCAAATACTCGTTATCTTGAGTAGCCTTTTTTTTAAAAGGGACACGCCCTCCCTTCGACTTCGCTCAGGATAGCACATTATAGGATATTTACAACAGTTTCTATTTGGGGAGCAAACTTTTTGATGGTGGTTTCCACGCCGGCTCTCAATGTCATTTGGTTTACACTGCAACTGGTACAGGCTCCTTCGAGACGCACTTTTACGTGTTTGTCGTCCTCGATGGAAATCAGGGTAATGTCACCGCCATCAGAATTCAAAAAAGGTCTGATTTCTTCGAGTGCTTTTTGAACTTCTAGTGTTAATTCTTCTGTTGTCATTTTCTTTATTTAAAGATTGAAAGATTAGAAAATTGAAAGATTAAAAATCATTTTCAAAAGATTCTAATTTCTTATTTTTTTACTGCTGAACAACCTGCCATAGTTGTAATTTTAACAGCTTCAGTAGCGGGTAAACTTTCGTTTCTACTTATTACTTCCCGTACTACATTTCTAGTAATTTCTTCGAAAACAGTTTCGATAACTGAACCTGTTTGCATCGCTGCAGGACGACCGTAATCTCCTGCTTCACGGATTGATTGTACAATTGGAACTTCTCCAAGGAATGGAACTTCTAAATCTTCTGCAAGATTTCTGGCTCCTTCTTTTCCAAAGATATAATATTTATTTTCAGGTAATTCTTCCGGTGTGAAATAGGCCATGTTTTCAATAATTCCCAATACAGGAACATTTATTGCTTCAGACATAAACATAGAAACACCTTTTTTAGCATCGGCCAAAGCCACGGCTTGTGGAGTACTTACTATTACAACACCTGTAATTGGTAATGATTGTACGATTGAAAGGTGAATATCTCCAGTTCCTGGTGGCAAATCGACTAGCATGAAATCCAATTCTCCCCAATCAGCATCAAATATCATTTGGTTTAATGCTTTGGAAGCCATAGGTCCTCTCCAAATTACCGCTTGACTTGGTGCTGTAAAAAATCCAATAGAAAGAATTTTTACTTCGTAACTTTCAACCGGTTTCATTTTTGATTTTCCATCCACTATTACGGAGACTGGCTTTTCGCTTTCTACGTCAAACATAATTGGCATCGACGGTCCGTAAATATCCGCATCAAGAATCCCTACCGAGAAACCCATTTTGGCCAATGACACCGCCAGATTTGCAGTAACGGTAGATTTTCCTACTCCACCTTTACCAGAGGCAACTCCGATAATATTTTTTATTCCCGGTATTGATTTTCCTTTCACTTCTGGTTTGTCCGGAACTTCAACTTTACTATTGATTTTGATTTTAGCATCCGGAGATACTAATTCAAGAATTGTTTTTTTGATATCGTCTTCAGCACGCTTTTTAATGTGCATTGCCGGTGTGTGCAATACTAAATCTACCACAACCTCATCGCCAAAAGTAATTACATTTGCTATTGCGCCACTTTCAACCATGTTTTTTCCTTCTCCAGCTATAGTAATCGTTTCTAAAGCTTTAAGAATGTCTTTCCTGTCTAATTTCATTTTTAGTTTATTGTTTTCTATTGACATTTTACCGTCAGAATATTATCTTTATTTAAACTGATTTCAGATTGCAAAGATACTATGAAAAGTTCTTATTATAAAGGTTTTGTATTGCATTTATTGATGTGGAAATTGAGGGCGGTTATTGGCGATTTTTTAAAGTTATAATTTCCTCCCGCTCCCGAAGCCCCAGGACTATCCAAAAGAGAGCAAGCCGAAACCGATACTAATTTTATCTTTATAATTTAATATGACTATCCGTAATGCGGACTAAAATCATTTCGAATACAATTTTCGTCGTTTGTACATTTATAAAGCATAAATATTAGCCCACAGATAACACGGATTATACCGATTTACACGGATTTTTTTACTTGGTGAATCAAACTGTTTGTCTCGTCCTGAAAAAAGTTTACACTTTTTGTTATTAATCCTGATATAAATTTACATTAATTCTTAAT
>NZ_JBLNKS010000024.1:0-36103 GCF_048276375.1 Flavobacterium sp. ZB4R12
ATCACTGGTACTCCAACAGCAAGTGGAACATTCAACTACACAGTAACCTTAACAGGTGGTTGTGGAACTGTAACATCTACGGGTTCAATCATTGTAACACCAAACAATACAAGTACAAGAACATCAGCCGCAGGCACAAATGCACAAACAAGATGCATCAATACCGCGATAACCAATATTACGTATGCGACAACCGGTGCAACTGGCGCAACTTTCTCAGGTTTACCGGCAGGTGTAGCAGGATTTTGGGCGGCAAACGTTGCAACAATCACTGGTACTCCAACAGCAAGTGGAACATTCAACTACACAGTAAACTTAACAGGTGGTTGTGGAACTGTAACATCTACGGGTTCAATTATTGTAACACCCAACAACACAATTGCTTTATCATCGGCTGCGGGTACAGATGCACAAACAAAATGCATTAGTACAGCCGTTACCAACATTACATATGCAACATCCGGTGCAACTGGCGCAACTTTCTCAGGTTTACCGGCAGGTGTAACAGGATCTTGGGCAGCAAATGTGGCAACCATCACGGGTTCTCCATCCGTGTCGGTGGCTTCACCATACAATTACACGGTAACTTTAACTGGAGGTTGTGGAACTACAACCGCTACAGGTACTATAACAGTAAATCCATTACCCATAGGCTCAGCTTCACCGCAAACAATCTGTAATGCCAGAACTAGCAGTGTTGCACTAAACTCAACAGTAGTAAGTGGCACAACATTTACTTGGACTGCTGCCATACAAACAACACCGACCGGTGGAACAATAACTGGATTTAGTAATTGTGCTGCTGCTTGTGGGCCTTCAATTACCCAGACATTAACCAATTCAGGAACAACGACAGGCGTAATACGCTACACCGTTACACCAACTGCTGCCGGATGTCCAGGTACGCCGTTTACCGTGGATGTAACAGTGAATCCAAAACCAGTAGTAACTTTAGCTAATGCTAATATAACGGAACAATGTTCAGCTAAATTAACAGCACAAACTGCAACTGACAACTGTGGAGTCACAGTAACCGGAACTACAAACGATGCATTAGAATATAAAACGCAAGGAGGTCCATATGTTGTTAATTGGTCTTTTGATTTTGGCAATGGTAATGTAATCATAGCAAAACAAACTGTTACTATTGATGATACAATAGCACCTGTACCAGACACACCATTAACTGCGTTAAATTTTTCAGGTTGCCAAATAGATAATTTACCAATACCAACAGCAACTGATAACTGTACCACTGCTGGAAATATAACAATAACCCCTAATATTACTTTCCCATTTACAACTCAAGAAACTACAATAGTTACTTGGACATACAACGATGGTAACGGAAACACAACAACTCAAACACAAAATGTAACGCTAACAGCACCATCAATTTCCGGAGGATCTTTGTCAGGTTATATTAGTGACATAGTTCCGCAACCTGCTGCTACTGATAATATAGCTATCACTTCTTGCCCTAATGATACAAACCCGATAACACTAAATTTATCAGGTCAAACAGGCACAATTGTTCGTTGGGAAAAATTCGAAGCTGGAGATACAGTATGGAATGTTATTAAAGATAATACTAATACTCCTATTAATACTGACACATATAATATCGAGTTTAATTTTAGTAACACTAAATCCACTTTATTTAGAGTGTTAATTCAAGTAGGAAACTGCACGAAATATTCAAATATGGTAAATGTACATGCTATTCCTCCTGATGTCCCACCAATTTTAGATCAAAATTATTTCAATATATGCCTTGGTGCTTCAGTTACTTTAGTAGCGCGTAACGGATATACTTCTACAGTAAATGTAGGAAATGGTGGGGATTTTAATACGGGGCAATTTCCTGCTAAGTGGGATCCTACCCAATGGAAAATTGATGGAGAAGTAGCAGGAACGGCATGGACAGCCGCGGCAAATAACACAAAAGTCAACAATTGGACAGGAACCAATGATGCTAAAAATGTAGGTACTGCCTATATAATAAAATATGATAATGGCACAGCGGGGAAGAAATTTGGAATGGCCCATGGCAATTATAATAGCACAGCTTATACTGATAAGTATGGTGTAGGACCAACAACCTTAGAAACCCCTATATTTAGTTTGAAAGGTTTAGCAGAAGCGTCTATTTGCTTCGACCAAGCGTATCACCTACGTGCGGGAGATTATGCCAAGTTAGAGTTGTCATTAGATGGCGGAGCAAATTATGGTATTACCTTACAAGAATTAATTGGAACATCAAACCCGCCATTAACTTGGGATTGGCAGAATCATCCTCCTTCTACTGCCAGTTATTATATGTTTGCAAACGATAACTCATGTTTTGATTTATATGAATATATTAAAACAATTCCTGCTGGTGGCCTTACTAATCTTAGAGTGAAATGGACATTTTTCGGAACGACTGATGAAAGCGTATGGGCAATAGACAATATTACAATTCCAGTTAAACCTTATAGTGACGAGTTAGAATGGACTGATGGACTTGGCAGCCCTGGACAATATATCATAAGAGATAAATTAGAGGTCGCCTATACTTTCCCGCCCACATCGCCTGGTGTCCATAAATACGGAGCAACAAGTTTAATTAACGGATGTAGAGCATATGATCCAGCCGGAACGGCAATAGCAACTGTAGCAGTAAATTATGCCTATGCCGGTGAAGCAATGGGATATACCAATGCAGAGTGTGGAGAAAGAACGGTAAATCTTAATGCGTATGACAATACCAAAACAGCTGATGAAAATAAGGCTAAAGGTGCCTACCCATTAGCAACTAATACTTTTAGTGATGATCCAGGTACAGGAGCAACAGGAACATGGTCCGTCTTTAATACTACAAATACATGTGGAACCTATAGTTTTTCTGATGTGAAGAGTCCAACCTCATCTTTTTCGGGTGATGCAGGAGTTTATACTTTGAGATGGAAGCTAGATGTTTCTGGCTGTTATAGCGATGTTCAAGTAACATTAACCAGTTGCGATGTTATTGATTTTGACGGCGTTGATGATTATGTAGCTTTTAAAAATAATTATGGATTAGGTAGTGCATTTAGTATAGAAGTATGGGTAAAACCAGATCCACAACCAGCAAACCCATTAAGTACCATCCAAACCATTCTATCTAAACGAAATGCAAACAGTCTTGTTGATGGTTATGACTTAAGACTTGTTGGAAGTACACTAACCTTTAATTGGAATAATGGAAGTAAAATAACTTCGCCCTTCCCATTAACTACCAGTAGATGGTATCATGTTGCTGTTACCTATAGTGGTGGAATCTATATATTGTATATAGACGGAATTGAAGTTATTCGTTCTGCTGGTTCTGCACCAACAATTAATAGCTTTGAGTGCATTGCGGGAGCTATGGATCAAACAGGAAACCCTCCAAACAAACCTGTAAATCATTTTTCAGGATGGATGGATGAATTAAGAATTTGGGATGTAGGTTTAAGCCCAGACCATGTACGACAAATGATGAATCAACAAATCATTAATAATGGTGCTGCCGTTAGAGGAGAAATAATACCTATTGATATCAATGGACCGGATGCCAATAAAGACGGAACCGATGACCAACCCTTAAATTGGGCAAATTTAAAAGGCTATTACCGTATGAATCTAATCGATTGTGGTTATCTTAAACCTTTTGGAGGAAAAGGTGTTGATGGCAAATTAAGAAATATTACGAGTTCCCAAGAAGAAACTGCTCCTTTACCTTATGTTTCAATAAGAGATGGTAATTGGACCGATAGAGGTGCCGGTACAACTCCATGGAAATATAGTGATTCTGTTTGGGATTATCCAAATAGTACTGGTTATAATGGAACTCTAATCGATTGGAATATTGTACAAGCGGCACACAACATTAGTTCTGGGAATAAAGACATTACCGTATTAGGTTTAATTTCAACTGCCGGTAGATTAACAATTGCAGATCCTACGCCGACCATTCCAATTGAAAAAAATGACGGTCAGGGCTTATGGATTACCCTTTATTTAAAATTGAATGGTACTATTGATCTGGTAGGAGAATCACAATTGGTACAAAAGAGATATGGCACCTATAATCCAACTGACCAATTATTTATTACTACACAATTCAGCGAAAGTATTTTTGACGCAACCAGTTTAGGATATATTGAACGGGATCAACAAGGCAAACAAAACAGTTTCAATTACAATTATTGGTCATCACCCGTAAGTACTATTCAAGGGCTCATTAATAATACGCCACACTCCGTTCCAGGTATTTTAAGGGATGGTACAAATTCCGCTGTTCCAAAAACTATAACTTTTGGTGATGGTGCTTTTTTTGCCGACGGCTCCCTTTCTATTCCCATAAACATCAGTAACCGTTGGATATGGTCCTATAATTCAGCAACACCAGATTCTAATACGGATTGGCAAGACTATTTTCAATGGAACTATATTGCAAATACAGGGTCATTAAAAGTGGGAGAAGGATTTACCATGAAGGGTACAGGTGGAACAGCAGCAATCAATGCGCTACAAAATCATGTTTTTGTTGGAAAGCCTAATTCTGGAACTATTACGCTACCCTTACCTGCAATCCAAACCTATTTAGTAGGAAATCCCTATCCATCCGCACTCGATGCCGATGAATTTATTTTAGATAATTTGGCAGGCAGAGGAGCAGGTGTCAATGTATTTAATGGCGCGCTCTATTTCTGGGATCATTTTGGTCAGTCAGACAATCATATATTGGCCGAATATCAAGGTGGCTATGCAACTTATACTTTAACGGGAGGCGTTAAAGCTATCAATGACAGCCCTTTAAATGTAAATGATGGAAAAATTGGAGATAATAGACCGGGGCGCTACATACCCGTAGGGCAAGGATTTTTTGTAGATGCCTATTTAGACCCTTCCATAAATGGGACAACAACAACCGTTGATGGTGGTTTTATTAATTTTAAAAATAGTCAACGGGTATTTGTCAGAGAAACTTCGGCGAGTTCCATTTTCATGAAAACTGCGGGAACTAAAAGCACAAAAACACAAGAAACAACGGATACAAGATTAAAAATCAGACTTGGTTTTGACTCAACTGTGGGTGCACATCGTCAATTATTAGTTGGTGCGGACAATAACACCACAAATCAGTTTGATATTGGTTATGATGCACAAATGTTTGACATGAATGATAATGATATGTATTGGGAATTAAGTAACAGTCAGTTTGTGATTCAGGCGGTTCCAAACTTTAATGATGATCAAATAATCCCTTTCGGACTTATCGTGGCTGATGAAGGTAAAGCAACTATCCAAATTGACGCTTTAGAAAATATACCCGAAACTCTCGAAATTTATTTACATGACAACATAACCGGAATTTATCACGACATTAAAAATAATACTTTCCCAATTTCACTCGCGATTGGTGAATATAAAAATCGTTTCTCCTTACAATTTGTGAACAAGTTATATGGTGTTGACAAAACCAATTTGGATGAAGGAATTATGGTATATTACACCAATAACAATAAAGTTCTAAACATCAAGAATAATTTTATTGACGCAACGGTAAACACGGTATATCTTTTCAATATATTAGGTCAACCTATAGCAGATTGGATTGTTGAAGATATAAAACAAAACAATATACAAATTCCAATTAAAAATTTAAATACAGGAATCTATATTGCAAAAATTATGACTTCCAAAGGCGATTTTAGTAAAAAGATAATTATTAAATAACTAAATCTATCTCTAATGATAAAAACTGGCTTAATTAATTAAATATTAACCCTAATTATAAAATTGATATTAATTATTCTTTTTATATTTGAAAATTAATTCAACTAATAATACAATTTTAACTATAAAACAAAATGAAGAAAATAGGTACCCTTTTAGCAATATTTTTATTTGCAATTAATGCCAGCGCTCAAGAAGTAAAAACTGTTGCAAAAGAAAAAGCTAAAAAAGAATCTTGTTGTGCAAAAAAAGATTCAAAATCAAAAGCGATGAGTGCAGCAGAAGTAGAAAAATGTAACACAAAATGCAAAGCGGAAGGAAAAAAATGTGATGCATCAATGGCTAAAGCCAGTGGGAAAAAATGCTAAACTAAAGCGAAATTATTCGATTCTCCATAAAAAACGCCTCTAAATTTAGATACGTTTTTCTATTTTTACAATTCCGATATAAATAATTTATGACTATCCGTAATGCGGACTAAAATCATTTCGAATACAATTTTCGTCGTTTGTACATTTATAAAGCATAAATATTAGCCCACAGATTGTACAGATTATACCGATTTACACGGATTTTTTTACTTGGTGAATCAAACTGTTATTTAAATCTGTGCAAAATCCGTTCAATCCGTGTTATCTGTGTGTCCTATTTTATCCTTTGGAACATATTGCGGACTGTCATAAAATAATTTACGCATATTTTATTTAACTCTTACACTCCATTCAAAATCCATTTCGGAAACCTGGATTCCTTTTTCATCTGTTCCAATGGATTTCATCCAGAAGGTTTGCCCTTCCCCACTAGCAATAGTTTCTTCAATGGCTTTTTCTATTAAAGGGCCGTCATTACAAGTAAAAGTTATTCTTCCAGTCGCTTTTTTTGTGAAATTCCCTTTATTGTTAGCCACTAGCATCGATATTTTTTTGCCGCTTTTTTGAATTTGATACATCACCAAAGCTCCCGTAGAAAGCTCCGCAGCCATAGCTTGCACAGCAAAATACATGGAATGAAAAGGATTTTGGTTAATCCAGCGGTGTTTTACTGACACTACACATTGATGGGCATCTATCTCTTTTACACGTACGCCACAGATAAATGCCGATGGTAATTTGAACAATAGAAATTTATTAAGTTTTGATACGGTAAGTTTCATATGAAGCTAATATTTGTTTTTTATAGGACTCGAGCGACAGCGAACAGGCGAAGCAATATGGTATCGCCATTCTTTATTATTTTTGGGATTTTGAATCATGGCGAGTTCATTATTACTGGTTTTTTTGCTAAAATACAAAAAAATATTATGCGTACATATAAAAACATATTGTTAATATTTTGTTAATATTTAGTACTATGCTAAACATGATACTGTCTTTTAGCCATATATTTGCATAAGAAATTACTATATACTTTTAATCATGGAAACAACTACCGAAAAAAACGCTGCAACATTTACTCATTTGAGTTCCTTAACTCAATATTTTATTCCTTTTGGAAATTACATTTTCCCAATATTGATTTGGTCTTCAAAAAAAGACAAATCGGAATTTGTGGATCATAATGGTAAACAAGTGCTGAATTTCCAATTGAGTTTGTTATTGTATTCTTTAATACTAATTATGATAGCCGTACCTACATTTCTAATTACTTTCTTTAAGAATATTCCTTTTGAAGCTTTAATAAATGATCACGATATTGTTTTGAGAAATTTTAGTTTCGAGGGTAACATAGGGATGTTAACAGTAGGTTTAGTTGCTGTTTTAATTTTTGTGCTTTTGAAAATAGCTGAATTCTTTTTAATCATCTATGCTTCCATAAAAACATCAAATGGAGAAAAATACAACTACCCAATAACGATTCCTTTTATTAAATAGGAAAAGAAAATAGATTAAAAGATAATAGAAGTAATAAAACGAATCAAATAGCCCTGATGGAAGTGAAAATCCTTTTTATTTTTCCTTTAAAAATAAAAAGATTGCAACGGACAGCAGGAAAAGCTCCAAAAAAACAATCATCAATCATCAATCAAAAAATGAACAGTTTAACAAACGAATCGAAATCAAAAAAAAGAAATTATGAACATTGAAAACACAAAAGCCCAGATGCGTAAAGGTGTTCTCGAGTTTTGCATCTTATCTGTATTGAAAGAAAAAGATGCCTACACATCGGAAATATTAGACACTTTGAAAAACGCAAAATTGTTAGTGGTGGAGGGAACCATTTATCCACTGCTCACCCGATTGAAAAATGATGGATTACTCAACTACCGTTGGGAAGAATCAACATCAGGACCACCAAGAAAATACTATGGTCTGACCGAAATAGGACAAGCTTTTTTAAACGAACTTAGTGGCACTTGGACTGAATTATCTGATGCCGTAAACCTTATAACCAACCAAAAACAATAGTCATGAACAAAACTGTAAATATAAACCTAGGCGGAATGTTCTTTCATATAGATGAAGATGCATACCAAAAATTAACCCGATACTTTGATGCCATAAAACGTTCTTTATCTAATTCATCAGGGCATGATGAAATTATAAAAGATATTGAAATGCGTGTTTCAGAATTATTGAACGAGAAACAAATAAGTGACAAACACGTTGTAGGAATAAAAGATGTAGATGAGGTAATTGCCGTAATGGGACAACCTGAAGATTACATCATTGAAGATGAATTGAAAGGTTCTCAAACGTATAGTGACCACTCCAACAGAAGATCAAAAAAACTATACAGAGACAAAGAAAAAGGGATGATTGGCGGAGTTGCCGCAGGATTAGGTCACTATTTTGGAATCGATGCCGTTTGGATCAGAATTGTTCTGCTATTATTAGTTTTTGCTGGATTTGGAACAGGGATTCTTGCTTATATTATTCTATGGGTTGTAACACCGGAAGCTATTACGACTTCCGAAAAACTAGAAATGACTGGAGAACCGGTTAACATTTCGAATATCGAAAAAAAAGTTAGAGAAGAGTTTGAAAGCGTTTCAGGCAAAATAAAAAATGTTGATTATGACAAATATGGCAATCAAATAAAAACGGGTGCCAGCAAAATAGGAAACTCATTTGGTGATTTCATCATGACTGTTTTTAAGGTTTTTGCAAAATTTTTAGGGGTGATTTTGATTATCACCGGAATTGCAACTTTAATTTCTTTACTAATAGCCGTTTTTACTTTAGGTTCTTCGAATTTTATTGATGTGCCTTGGCAAAGTTTCATTGAAGCGGGGAATTTTACTGATTATCCAATATGGTCTTTTGGATTATTGATGTTCTTTGCAGTTGGAATTCCGTTCTTTTTCTTGACTCTTTTAGGTTTTAAATTATTGTCTCCAAATATGAAGCCAATAGGAAATATTGCAAAATATACATTGTTGGCACTTTGGATAATTGCCATAGCCATCCTAATTTCAATTGGAATAAAACAAGCATCTGAAGTGGCATACGAAGGAAAAACTGTTCAAAAAGAAACTATTAATCTCATGCCAACTGACACTTTATATGTAAAATTTAGATACAATGATTATTATACTAAAAGCATTAATGACAGGGAAAACTTCAAGTTTGTACAAGATTCTGCAAATGCTCAATTAATTTATTCCAACAATGTGAGATTGCAAATTTTACATACTGATGAGAAATTACCATTCATTCAGATTGAGAAAATGGCAAGAGGAAAATCATTTCAAGATGCCAAAAAAAGAGCCGAAAAAATAAAATATACTATTAAAATTGAAGGAAATCATTTGATTCTAGACAATTATTTATTGACTGAAGTGACTAATAAATTCCGTGATCAGGAAGTGGAAATCTTCTTATACCTACCCGAAGGGACTTTATTGAAACCAGATTCTTCTGTTCAGGATTATGACAGATCTGATGATTCGTTCTTCAACTTGCATTTTAGTTCTGACAACTACATTTATAAAGTAGAAAACTCACAAATAAAATGTTTAAATTGTCCTGCTGATGAAAATGAATATGATGACGTAGAAAATGACATGAACGATGACAGCACCCAAACATCGGTCACAATTAATCAAAACGGAGTTTCTGTAAAAAATGACACTATCATTAATTCAAAAAACAACATTCAAGAATTAAAAATCAATAAAGACGGCATTATCATTAAAACCAAATAGCCATGATAAAATTCATCACATTGATCACAAAATTCATTATTGTTACTTTGGTTGCATTATTGTTTGCATCATGTAATCACATGATAAACATAAAATCAATAGAAGGAAGTGGCCATGTCACAACTGAAAAGAGAATTGTGCAAGGCGATTTTAAAAATGTTGAAGTCAGCAATGCTATAGATCTTATCATTGAACAATCAGACAAAACAGAAATCATTGTTGAAGCTGATGATAATTTGCAAAAAGAAATCACCACCAAAGTGGAAAACGGCGTTCTTATTATTGCCTGTGATTATAATTCTTTCAACAATATAAAATCCAAAAAAGTAACGGTAAAGATGCCTGTTATTAATCGATTAGAGGCTTCCAGTGCAGCTACAATCAAAAGCAGCAATACATTAAAAGGGGAAAATATTAAACTGGAATCCTCAAGCGCAGCTTCAATAGATGTAAATATTGAATCGGATGCTATTTTTTGTGAATCCAGTAGCGGAAGTACTATTGTCATCAATGGAAAAGCACTTAAACTAGATGCAGCAGCGTCAAGTGGAAGCACAATAGATTCCAAAAATTTATTGGCAAATGAAATCAAAGCTAATGCTTCAAGCGGCGCTTCTGTTGATGTACATCCAATTGTAAGCTTGGATGCAGAAGCATCTAGTGGAGGAAGCGTGAGTTATAATACAGTTCCAAAATCAATTCGAAAAGAAGAGAATTCAGGAGGAAGCATTCATCAGGAATAAGAATTTCTTTTTAATCAAAAATTAGATAAAATCATCCATCAAAAGTGGATGGTTTTTTTATATTTGTATACATCTAATCCAAATGAAAATGAAAAAATATACTGCCATACTCCTACTCCTTTTATCAACCACATTGACATTGGCACAGAAAAAAGATAAAATAAAAGGATCAAAAACGGTTACCGTTGAGCAAAGAGACGTTGGTAATTTTGAAGCGCTTGAAGTAGAAGATAATCTCAAAGTTCATTTGGAAAGAGGAGAAAAAACCGAAATAAAAATTGAAGCCGATGACAATTTACACGATATTATTTCATTCGATTTAAGAGACAATATACTGCGCATTTATACCACTAAAGAAGCGGTGAATTACAAAAACCTAATTGTAAGAGTTACCTATACCAATGATTTAAATCTGGTAACTTCAAAAAATGAATCAACTATAAACGCAATACAAGAAATTCAATTAGACAATTTAACATTTAAAGCCCATGATTTTTCCCAACTTTATTTGAATGTCAATACCAAGAATTTCATATTACAAGCTGATGACAAATCAAAAACGGAACTGAATTTAAAATCAGAAAATGCAATCATCGAATTGAGTAAAAATTCATCTCTAAAAGCATTAGTTACTACTATTGATTTGAAAGTTGATATCTACCAAAAATCAAACGCGACTATAGAAGGTGACGCGACTAATGCGATAATCCGATTGGATAATAATTCAACCTTAACAGGAAATAAACTTACCATAAAAAATGCCGATGTAACCACCGAAAGTTATTCCACTTGCAGCTTAAATGTGACAACAGCGGCTATTATCGATGCCGCAGAAAAATCAGAAATTCAGCTTGTAGGCAGCCCGAAAATTGAAATGCGACAATTTGCTGATGAAGCTAAATTGATTAAAAAATTGAAATAGAAAATCCTCTCCCCAACCCCTTCCTCCCCCAACCCCTCCAAAGGAGGGGGAATAAAAATTGGAATTAATTAACTCATATCTAACCAACAAAAAGTCCCACTTGCTAAGGCAAATGGGACTTTTTCATTTTGAAAAGTTAGCAAGATTAAAAAACAATCTAACAAATCTATTATCTATCTGTCTATTATCTTTTATCTTAAAAAAAAATCTAATTGACTTTATTCTTTAGCAGCCAAATATCTTTCGGCATCCAAAGCAGCCATACAGCCTGTTCCTGCAGCAGTTATTGCTTGACGATATACATGATCCGCAGCATCACCAGCAACGAAAACACCTCCAACATTCGTTTTTGAAGTCCCTGGGGTATTGACAATATATCCGGTTTCGTCTAATGTGATATATTCTTTAAAAATATCTGTATTTGGTTTGTGACCAATAGCTACAAAGAAACCGGTAGCTTCAATATCAAAAACTTCATTTGTAGTTTTATTTAAAGCCTTTACACCAGTAACCACTTGTTCATCTCCTAGTACTTCAATAGTATCGTGATTCATCAATATGGTTATGTTCTCCGTTTTACGAACGCGTTCTTCCATTATTTTTGAAGCTCTGAATTTTTCGCTTCGCACCAACATCGTTACTTTTTTACAAAGTTTTGATAAATAGTGTGCTTCTTCACAAGCTGAATCTCCTGCCCCAACAATTACTACTTCTTGATTTCTGTAGAAAAAACCGTCACAAACAGCACATGCAGAAACTCCACCGCCCATTTTTAAATAATGTTGCTCTGATGATAAACCTAAATATTTTGCCGTTGCACCTGTAGAAATAATTACGGTTTCACAATGCAATTCTTTAGTGCCATTGATCCAAACTTTATGAATATCACCCGTGAAATCAACTTTAGTTGCCCAACCATCACGTACATCAGTACCAAAACGTTGTGCTTGCGTTTGCAATTGAACCATCATCTCAGGTCCTGTAACACCATCAACATAACCAGGAAAGTTCTCTACTTCATTTGTTGTTGTTAATTGGCCTCCAGGTTGGATTCCTTGGTATAAAACGGGATTCATGTTAGCTCTGGCGGCATAAATAGCTGCAGTATAACCCGCTGGACCAGAACCTATAATAAGACATTTAATTTTTTCGATTGTATCTGACATAGTACGATTATATTATAATTTTTAACAGTGCAAAAATAAGTCATAATTACTGTATTATAGAACCTGAATAATCAGTTTTTATTATTCTACAATAAAAAAATCCCTTCTGTTGAGACAGAAAGGATTTTTAGTCGGGGTGGCAGGATTCGAACCTGCGGCCTCCTGCTCCCAAAGCAGGCGCGATAACCGAGCTACGCTACACCCCGAAATCGGGTGCAAATATAGTACTATTTTTGGCTTATGCAAAACTATTTCAGAAATTAAGGACTAAATTTATTTGGTTCGAAAATCAATGTGAAAATCTAAAATAAATTTGTTTTTCTAAAGCATTATTCAGCCACAACTCCTCTAGCCCAGATGGCAGTGAAAAGCTTCGACGGGCTGCTCTCGATTTTTTCTTGACAGAAAAGAGCGACCAAAGGAAGCTCCTTTTATGGCTTTAGAAAAAAAAGGGAGTAGCTCAAGTCCCGAAGCATCGGGATTGAAACGGACAGCTGGAATAGCTCCAAAAAACGACCTCAATTAAAAAAATGATAATAGGTCAAATAGCAAGGAATCAAGCTTTAACAAATGTTAACAAAATAGATTTTTAGAAACCATAAATAATTGTATTTTTACGGTTCAAAATTTAGAAAAATAAATGGGCAAAATCATCGCGATTGCTAATCAAAAAGGTGGAGTTGGAAAGACTACAACGTCTGTAAATCTTGCTGCTTCATTAGGTGTTTTAGAAAAAAGAGTTTTACTAATAGATGCAGATCCTCAAGCAAATGCCAGTTCTGGCTTAGGTATTGATGTAGAAAACGTTGAAATAGGAACCTATCAAATTTTAGAACACAGTCATACCCCGAAAGAGGCCATCATAAAATGTTCCGCTCCAAATGTGGATGTGATTCCATCTCATATTGATCTTGTTGCCATCGAAATCGAATTGGTTGATAAAGAAAATAGGGAATATATGCTTAAAAAAGCATTGGAAAGTGTCAAAGACGAGTACGATTATATCATCATAGATTGTGCACCATCACTAGGATTACTTACATTGAATGCTTTGACTGCTGCTGACTCCGTGATTATTCCAATTCAATGTGAATATTTCGCCTTGGAAGGTTTAGGAAAATTATTAAATACGATAAAAAGTATCCAAAAAATTCACAATCCAGATTTAGATATTGAAGGGTTATTATTGACCATGTTTGACTCCAGATTGCGTTTATCAAACCAGGTAGTTGAAGAGGTTCAAAAACATTTCAACGACATGGTTTTTGATACCATTATTCAAAGAAATGTAAAACTGAGCGAAGCACCAAGCTTTGGAGAAAGTATAATAAACTACGATGCGACAAGCAAAGGAGCTACCAATTACTTACATCTTGCTCAAGAAGTTATAAAGAAAAACAGTAAATAGTTTTATGGCAAAAGCACTAAAAAAACAAGCCTTAGGAAGAGGATTATCTGCATTATTGAAAGATCCGGAAAACGATATAAAATCCGTTGATGATAAAAATGCCGATAAAGTTGTAGGAAATATTATTGAGCTTGAAATAAATGCGATTGAAATAAATCCGTTCCAGCCAAGAAGCAATTTCAATGAAGAATCGCTGAGAGAATTAGCAACTTCCATTAAAGAGTTAGGCGTTATTCAGCCTATTACCGTACGTAAATTAGACTTCAATAAATACCAGTTGATTTCGGGTGAACGCCGTCTTCGTGCGTCAACTCTTGTGGGATTGACTACTGTTCCTGCTTACATTCGTATTGCAAATGACAATGAATCACTAGTGATGGCATTGGTTGAAAATATTCAGCGCCATGATTTGGATCCAATTGAGATTGCACTTTCGTACCAACGTTTAATTGATGAAATTCAATTGACTCAAGAACAAATGAGTGAGCGTGTGGGAAAAAAACGTTCTACAATTGCCAATTATTTGAGACTTTTGAAATTAGACCCGATAATCCAAACCGGGATTCGTGATGGTTTCATTAGTATGGGGCATGGTCGTGCGATAATCAATATTGAAGACCAAGATATTCAAACTGATATTTATCAAAAAATTGTTAGTCAAAATCTATCCGTTCGTGATACCGAAGCTTTAGTAAAAAACTATCAGGAAAGTTTAAAACCAAAACCTGCCGGCAAACCTAAAACAGCGTCGTTTGAAATCGCAGATGCTCACAAAAGCACTTTTACAAATTATTTCGGAACCAAAGTCGATGTAAAAGTAGCCGGAAACGGTAAAGGAAAAATCACTATTCCATTTCACTCTGAAGAAGATTTCAACAGAATTATTAAACTAATAAACGAGTAGTGCATAAAATCATTTTCATGGGTCTATTCCTCTTTATAGTAGGAAACGCTACTGTTTTTGGGCAATCGAAAACTGAGGAAGCGATTCTGATAGCAAAAGATACTTTGAAATCGAATGATATAGATCCTTTGACACCTGCAAAAGCAGCCTTTTATTCGGCAGTTTTACCGGGACTGGGTCAAGCTTACAACAAAAAATACTGGAAAATACCTCTTGTTTACGGTGCTATAGGAACTAGTCTTTATTTTTACATTAGCAATAATAAAAAATACCATCAATATAGAGATGCCTATAAAAGCAGATTAGAAGGATATACTACGGATGATTTTGCTTTCTTAGACAATAACCGATTAATTGCCGGACAAAAATTTTATCAAAGAAATCGGGACTTATCTGCTTTGGTAACTTTGGGATTTTATGTTCTAAATATTGTTGACGCCAATGTTGATGCTGCCTTGTTGCAGTTTAATGTTGACGAAAACTTATCCGTAAGACCAAATATTTATCCCAATGATGTAACATTCAAAACAAACTTCGGACTAACTCTTAATTATAACTTTTAACTTCAGGACGATACAACCCGTCAGGTTAATGTTTATTTAAATTTAAAAAATTAAAACAAATGAAAATTGCGCTTTTAGGATACGGAAAAATGGGTCAGGTAATAGAAAGAATTGCTCTTGAAAGAGGTCATGAAATTGTTTTGAAAAAAGATGAATTCAACACTTATGAAGGCCTTTCAAATGCTGATGTGGCTATCGATTTCAGTGTTCCAACAGCAGCTGTCAGTAATATTTCCAATTGTTTCCATGCTAATGTTCCTGTGATTTCCGGAACAACCGGCTGGTTAGAACATTATGATGAAATGTTAGCACTTTGCGCAGCAAAAAACGGAGGATTTATATCCAGTTCTAATTTTAGTTTAGGCGTGAATATTTTCTTTGAACTCAATGAGTATTTGGCTAAAATAATGTCAAAATTCGACAGCTACACGGTTGACATGGAAGAAATTCATCATACCCAAAAACTGGATGCACCAAGTGGAACTGCCATTTCATTAGCAAAAGGAGTAATTGAAAATAGTTTCTACACGAATTGGACATTAGAGAGTCCTAAAGCAAATGAAATCCATATTGAAGCCAAAAGAATTGGATCGGTTCCAGGAACTCATACAGTAACCTACAATTCATCAGTTGATGCTATAGAAATAAAACACACTGCACACAGTCGTGAAGGTTTTGCCCTTGGAGCTGTAATTGCTGCTGAATGGATTGTAGGCAAACAAGGTGTTTTTACAATGAAAGATGTTTTAAATTTAGAATAAACTTGTTTCAAACTTAAGGTTTAAAGTTCTAAATTGAACAACCTTAAACTTTGAACTTTAAACAAAAAAAATTATGACTCCATATCAATGGTTTGTATTTTTCCTAATTATTCAGGTAGTTCACTTTTTAGGAACTTGGAAACTATACGAAAGCGCGGGAAGAAAACGTTGGGAAGCCGCCATTCCTGTTTATAATGCTATTGTATTAATGAAAATAATAGGCCGCCCTACTTGGTGGACGATTTTACTTTTCATTCCTATTATTAACCTAATTATGTTTCCGGTGATTTGGGTTGAAACACTGAGAAGTTTCGGAAAAAGATCTTCTTTAGATACTTTTTTAGGAATTATTACTTTTGGATTCTACATCTATTATATCAACTATACTCAAAAAGTAGAGTACATAGCTGACAGAAGTTTACACCCTGAAAATAAAACGGCAGATACTGTTAGTTCTTTACTTTTTGCTGTTATCGTGGCTACATTAGTTCATACCTATTTTATCCAACCGTACACCATTCCTACATCATCATTGGAGAAATCGTTGTTAATTGGTGATTTTTTATTTGTGAGTAAAATGAATTATGGAGCCAGAGTTCCTATGACCACTGTAGCATTGCCTATGGTTCATGATTCAATTCCTTTAACCAAAAGGAAATCTTATTTGACTTGGCCACAATTACCCTATTTAAGATTACCGGGAATTCAAAATATTGATCGCACTGATATTGTAGTGTTCAACTGGCCTGTTGATACCGTTTATAAGTTTTTTGACACATCTAAAAGACGCGCTTACAAACCAGTAGATAAAAAATCGAATTATGTAAAAAGATGCGTTGGGATTCCTGGCGATAGCCTGTCTATAAAAGATGGTATTATTTATATTAATGGCAAAATATTACAATTGCCGGAAAGAGCAAAACCACAATTCTCCTATAAAATAACCTTAGACGGAAAAACACCCATCGATTTTGAATATCTGTTTAAAGATATGGATGTGACTGATCCGGCTGGATTTATGGACCAGACTAAAAGGGATACGCTGTTTATGGGTGCTTTGACTGAAGCTGGAGCCAAAAGATTAGAAAATGTACCTGGCATTACTGCTGTGACCAGAGAGATTTCAAAAGAATCTGATAACGGCATATTCCCTCATATTAACAAATGGAACCGCGATAATTACGGTCCGATATACATTCCGGAAAAAGGAAAAACAGTCGCTTTAACAACAGAATCATTACCATTTTACAAAGCTATAATTACTGATTATGAGACGAATAAAAATGGAGAGAAGAATGACCTTAAGGTAACAGGAAACGAAATCAGGCTAAATGGTCAGGTTGTTGACAAATATACTTTTCAGCAAAATTATTATTGGATGATGGGAGACAATCGCCATAACTCCGAAGACAGCCGTTATTGGGGTTATGTTCCTGAAGATCATATCGTAGGAAAACCTATCTTTATATGGTTGAGTATCGACCCAAATGGTAAAGGTTTAAATAAAATACGTTGGGACAGAGTTTTTACAACTGTTAGTGGTGAAGGACAGCCACAATCCTATTTTAAACTTTTTCTACTTGCTTTAGTAGCCTTCTTCGTTGGAGAATATTTCTGGAAAAAAAGGAAAGAGAAAAAAGGTTAATTCGGTTATTCGTTAATTTGGTTATTTGATCGCATAGACTGAAACAATATCTTAGTCATTAGATAAATATGAAATTTGAGTTTCAAATAACTTAGCAATTTACTTAACAAATGATCAAATAAAATGTACACTTATTCATTTGAGAAACTAGAGGTTTGGAATGAAGCAAAAGAATTTGCTAAATCAATTTATATATTGACTTCAACTTTTCCTGATTCAGAAAAATTTGGATTAATTTCACAATTAAGAAGAGCATCAGTTTCTATATGTTCAAATATTGCCGAAGGTTCTGCAAGAAATTCATACAAAGACAAGGCACATTTCACAACAATGGCATTTAGTTCAGCAATTGAAGTCTTAAATCAATTGATATTATCTTTTGAGTTAAATATTATTAACGAAGATGATTATTTAAAATTAAGGCAAGATATCGAAAGTATAACAAACAAATTAAATGGTCTTCGAAATTATCAAATAGACAAATCAACGGAAAAAACCAAATAACCAAATTAACGAATAACCAAATGGACATTCTACTCCATCCCACCTATTTCCCATCGATTAGCCATTTTGCAGCAATGGCTCAGGCTGAAAGTATTACGTTTGAAATTGAAGATAATTTCCAAAAACAAACCAATCGAAATCGCACTTATATTTATAGTCCAAATGGAATTCAGTTATTGAATATCCCTGTAAAACATTCGAAAGAAAGTCATCAAAAGACAAAAGATATCAAAATAGAAACTGATTTTGACTGGCAAAAACAACATTTCAAATCACTGGAAGCGGCATACAGAAGCTCTCCCTTTTTTGAATTTTTCGAAGATGATTTACGTCCAATATTCGAAAAAAAACACACCTTCCTTTTAGATTTAAATTTTGAATCTTTAGCTGTTCTAACTAAGTGTTTGCGAATGAAATTAGAATTTGACACCACAACGGAGTATTTTCATGAAGTGAATACAAATACCATAAAAGACTTTAGATTTTTGGTAGATGGAAAAAAAGACAGTTCTTTATTTGAGAGCTACACCCAGGTTTTTGATGATAAACATGGATTTATCAACAATCTAAGTATTCTGGATTTATTATTTAATGAAGGAAAATATGCAATGGACTATTTGAAGAAACAGAAAATAGAATGAGACTGAAAACAATTTTATATCTTTGTTTAAATGAAAACCAAATACACCATATCTCAATTATCTCCTCATATTTTTTGGGATGTTAATACAATGTCTTTGGATTTTGAAAAATCAAAAGAACAAATCATCTATAAGGTACTCGAATTTGGCGTTATGAACGATTGGAACATCATCAAAAAAGTTTACGGTTTAGAAGTAATAAAAAATATTTCTCTTCAATTCAGAAGCTTGGATGTTGTTACACTTTCTTTTTTAGCCAACCTATTTCAAATAGAAAAATCCAATTTCAGATGTTACAAACTCAAACAATCGAACCAAAACTCCTGGAATTATTAAACAAGATAATGACTTCGGAAATATTTGAAGGATTTAATCTCGTTGGAGGAACTTCGTTAGCATTACAAATTGGACATCGCTTTTCGGTAGATATCGATATGTTTGGGAATTCCGAAATAAACGAAGTCGAATTCACTGAAGAACTATCTAATTTCGGAAAAGTTATTACTCTAAAAAAAAGCAAAAGTATCATTATTTTCTCCGTAGATGGCATTAAAGTTGATTTTGTAAATTATAAATATCCTTTGATCGAAAGCCCAAATAGTATTAAAAACATAAGAATGGTTTCAGACAAGGATGTTGCGGCTATGAAACTCAATGCTATTGCAGGAAGGGGAAGCCGGAAGGACTTCATTGATTTGTATTTTCTTCTAAAAAAATACTCCCTAAAAGAACTGTTTTCATTTTACAATAAAAAATATGCAGATGGTTCTGAATTTATGGTTTTAAAAAGTTTAACTTATTTCGACGATGCTGAAAATGAAGAAATGCCAATTATGTTTGAAGAGGTTGATTGGAATGAAATAAAAAACACAATAGTAAAAGCAGAACATAACTTAGTTTAAATTTCTAGAAAATTTACACCCAATTTTTTGATGACAAATATGGTTTCATCAAATAATTTAAGCATTCTGGATTTATTATTTAATGAAGGGAAATATACAATGGATTATTTGAAGAAACAAAAACTTATAATAAAATAGATTCCAAAGTTTTATTCGAAAGACAATCTGGCCATTATAGGAAAATGATCGGAATTTATAAATTCCGGGAAACTTTCAAATTTCTTGACTTTCATTTTTTCGTCAGCAAATATATAATCGATACGGGCAGGATAGTATCTAAATTTATAAGTGGCGCCAAAACCTTTTCCAGCTTCTTCAAAACTGTCTTTCAGCTTTCCTTTAATACTGCGGTAAACATAAGAAAAAGCACTATTATTCATGTCTCCACAAATTATAATAGGATATTTACAATCCTTTTTATGCTCCATAAAAATCTCGGCTTGCTCTTGTTGTTGTTTAAAAGCAATACTAATTCTTTTAAACATCATTTGAGATTTATCCTGATTAATTGCTTCAATATTCTCATCAATTTCATTAACATCAGGAGATATTTTTAAGGATTGTAAATGCATATTATAAACCCTGATAACATCTTTTCCTTTTTTAATATCTGCAAAAACAACATTATTAGTGGAGTTAGGAAAAATAATATTTCCTTGGTCAATAATGGGGAATTTAGAAAAAATAGCCTGCCCACTTTTAATATTGTTTCCATCTGTAAAAATATACCGATGCGGATATACTTTCAGATCAATGTTGGCTGAAGAAGAATATTCCTGAATGCACAATATATCTGGATTTTTATCATTTATAAAGGTTAGAATCTCAGAAGGGACATCGTCCCTATCAATCCATTTGAACACATTGAATAGGTGAACATTGTAGCTCATTATAGTAAAATCATTCTCTGCTTTGGGCAATTCGACTGAAGAAAATTTATAGAATTTATTTATAAAAGTAATTCCTATCAAAAGTACCAGACCGGAAACAATCATTCGTTTTTTGAATTGAATTGCCCAATACGCAAAAAACAACCCATTTATAATAAAAAAAAGAGGCATAAAAAGCGTCAACACCGACAAAAGAGGAAAGGATTTTGGCGCTAAAAAAGGCAAAACGTAGGCAATGAAAGTCATTACAGCGAGTGCTATATTTAATACAAACATTACTTTATTGAACCATGAAAGGTTTTTCATTTTTTCATTTTTTTCTGCAGACTGAAAACGGAACACTGCTAACTTACTTACCCGCTTTGAACAAAAATTCTTTTTCTTCTTTTGTCAAACTATCATAACCCGACTGACTAATTTTATCTAAAATTTCATCAATCTGTTGCTGTGCTTTGTCCTTTGTAATTATTCTTGAACTACTTTTCTCAACTGGTTTACTATAATTTTTATGAACCCTTTTGAATGGCGTTGATGCACTTTTTTTGAACAAATTTGTGAAAAAATCAAAAACACGTGATACTATTTTACTCAAATCAATTCCATTTTTAAGCAATTTAATAAAAATAAAACCAAAAAACGCACCGGAAAGATGAGAAATATGTCCGCCAGTATTTCCTAATCTAAATTGCATTAAATCAATTAAAATAATCACAAAAGTGATATGCCACAGTTTTACATTCCCAATTAACAACAATCGTAAATTCATCAATGGATGATAGGTTGTTGTGGCTACTAAAACAGCCATAATTGCTGCAGAAGCACCAACAATGGAAGAACTTAAACTCAAAAAATAATAACCGGCGACAAAAGCTATTCCGGCAAATATAGCGCTCAATACATACAACCCTAAATATTGCTTCGGTGTAAAAAAGGTCAAAAACAAAGTGCTTGAAAAGTTTAAAACCACCATATTAAATAACAAATGCCAAAATCCATCGTGAAAAAAGGCATAAGTTAGAAAAGTCCAAGGTTTCACAATAAAATTAGAAGGTTCCGAAGAAAGGGCAATCCAGGTTGGAAAATCAAATGCGCCAACCTTAAATTGGTAGAAAAACAATAATGAAACCAAAAAGCAAACCACGTTCCAGAAAATTAGCTTAATTGCTATTCCTCCCATCTTGTATTGTAATTTCAGGTCATCAATAATATTCATAATTTAATTAGGATTTAATATCAGATGTTTTAGCCATAATACTGAAGACTACTACTAGAAACAGATTACTTTTTTTAATTCCAACGGTTTTTATTAAACTGATTTTTCTTCCAGTACCACATAATTATAAAACCAAATAAAGCGCCTCCTACATGGGCAAAATGTGCTATTCCGCCACCGCCTCCAAAAATTGATTGACCGGATACTCCTAAATACAAATCTACTAAAACTAACCCTGGTACAAAATATTTTGCTTTTATTGGAACAGGAATAAACATCAAAGCCAATTCAGCATTAGGAAACATAAAAGCAAAAGCAACAATTACACCATATATAGCTCCTGAAGCTCCAACTACAGTTCCAAAATAAGCACTTACGAAATTTTGAAAACTAGGACTGTTTAAAAGCGGTACAATCTGATCATTGCCTTTTCCATTTAAAACAGCTAAAATTTCCGTTTTAGAAAATCCCTGTTCTATCAAAATATTTACTCCATCCTGAAAATAATAATAGTTAATCCCTGTATGGAGCAATGCTGCACCTAAACCACAGGAAATATAAAAAAACAGAAATTTTTTGCTCCCCCAAATGCTTTCCAATGCAGAACCAAAAGAGTATAAGGCAAACATATTGAAGAAAATATGCATAAATCCACCATGCATAAACATGTGTGAAATAGGCTGCCAAACCTGGAAATTTGGATTTTCAGGAAAATACATGGAAAGCATTTTATAGGCTGGATCTCCTAATGCAAGCGTTCCAACAAAAAATAATATATTTATAATGATTAATTGCTTAACCGTCTCCGTTACGTTTCTCATAGTGCAAATTTTTTATCTAAATCTTCCACACGCATCGTGATGAAAGTGGGTTTATGAAATGGAGAAACATTGGGATCTTTACAGGCAAAAAGCCCGTTTACCAAGTTCTCCTGTTCTTTTTCTGTAAGGTGCGTTCCCGTTTTTACAGCCAAACTTTTCGCCATAGATTTGGCAATTGTATCGTTCTGGCTAAAACTGCTTTCTGGAATTCCATCCTGCAAATCGCTTAACAATTGTTCTAAAACCAGTGAAACTTCACTCTCTGTCACATTCACTGGAATTCCCGAAATGACGATATGATCTATGTTATTTTCTTCGAAAACAAATCCAGTATTCCTTAATGACAATTGTAATTCAGCGATGAGATCCATCTCGCTTGTCGAAAAGAACAAATTCAATGGAAATAATAACTGCTGGCTTGAAGCTTGATTAACCGTCATATTTACCAAAAACTGCTCATACAAAACGCGTTGATGTGCCCGCTGCTGATCCACAATAACCATTCCTGATTTGATGGAGGAAACAATGTATTTTTTATGAATTTGATAGGTTTTATGAACCGCATGCTCCACTTCTTCGTCATTGAATAAAGACGAAGTTACTTCTTCGTTTTCAAAAGTAATATGCCCAATTTCATCTGTATCCTGTTTTAAGCCCACGTACAAACTTTCCCAATTTGCCGTTGGTTCAGGCTTCTTGTAATTTGAAAAATGTTTGTTGGGTTTATCATCAGAGAACGGATTGAAGTTTCCATCAACCTGAATCGTAGGTGTTGCCCCTTCTAAATCTTTGTAATGATATGGCGTGTCTAAATTAGAATCCCTATCAAAATCCAAAACGGGAGCTACATTAAACTGACCTAAACTATGTTTTATGGAAGCTCTTAAAATAGCATATAACGCATGTTCATCGTCAAACTTGATCTCCGTTTTAGTAGGATGAATATTGATATCAATTGTATTGGGAGGCACAGATAAATATAAAAAATAACTGGGTTGTGCACCGTCTTTCAAAATCCCGTCATAAGCAGCCATAACCGCATGGTGCAAATAACCGCTTTTTATAAAACGGTCGTTCACGAAGAAAAATTGTTCGCCACGATTTTTTTTGGCAAATTCAGGTTTACTTACAAATCCTTGAATAATCACTATTTCGGTTTCTTCCTGAACCGGTACTAATTTCTCATTGGTTTTACCCGAAAAAATAGTAACAATTCGTTGTCGTAAAGTGGAAGGCGGCAAATTGAACATTTCACCGCCGTTGTGATAAAACGTAAAATGAATTTTTGGGTGAGCCAAAGCCACACGTTGAAACTCATCAATAATGTGGCGGTATTCCACCGTATCCGACTTCAAGAAATTGCGCCGTGCAGGAATATTAAAGAATAAGTTTTTGACTGCAAATGAAGTGCCTTTGGGCAAAACAGCAACATCTTGAGATATAAATTTACTGCCTTCAATGATGATGTGCGTTCCAAGTTCTTCTTGATCTTGCTTGGTTTTCATTTCTACATGGGCAATAGCCGCAATAGATGCCAATGCTTCTCCACGAAAACCTTTGGTATGCAAAGAAAATAAATCTTCGGCCTGACGAATTTTGGAAGTGGCATGACGTTCAAAACACAAACGTGCATCAGTCACACTCATACCTAAGCCATTGTCAACAACTTGAACCAATGCCTTCCCTGCATCTTTAATAATTAATTTTATATCCGTTGCTCTGGCATCTACGGCATTTTCGAGCAATTCTTTGACCACAGAAGCGGGTCTTTGAACAACTTCTCCAGCGGCAATTTGATTGGCAACGTGATCAGGAAGTAATTGAATAATACTCGACATTAAAAAATTTAGGTTTAAAGTTTATGTTTTTAGATTTTCAGAACCAAGAAGTACAAATTTAATGAAATTCTATTGGGAATGGTAGCTTATTTAATCATAAAAAAAACAAAAAACCTATACTATTCATGAAACAGTATAGGCTTTAATAATTAGTATTTTTATTATTTATTCCTTTAACTCTAAAGGCGATCCTTCTTCTATTTGGATAGCCCCTGCAGACAATAAATGTTGATTATCTATTTGATGGGATAACGAAGCTTGTTGACGAATATAGGCCATTTTTATAGCCGCAATAGCGGCTTCAGTACCTTTGTTACCGTGAATTCCTCCACTTCTATCAATGGATTGTTGCATGGTATTATCAGTCAAAACACAAAAAATAACCGGAATGTCCGTTTGTACATTCAAATCTTTAATTCCTTGAGTTACTCCTTCACACACAAAATCAAAATGCTTGGTTTGCCCCTGAATTACACATCCAATAGCAATAACAGCATCAACATTCTGCGTTTGCAACATTTTCTTTGATCCATATATAAGCTCAAAGCTTCCAGGGACATTCCAGCGAATAATATGCTGGGATGGAACTTGGTTTTCCAAAAGGGCTTCTATAGCACCTTTATAAAGTCCTTCAGTTATAGAATCATTCCATTCTGAAACAACAATCCCAAAGCGAAAATCTTTCGCATTTGGGACTGAATTTTTATCGTAGTCGGATAAATTTTTATTTACGGTAGCCATTTTTTTTAGTTTTTAGTGTACAGTTTTCCGTTTTCAGTGTGCAGAATAAACTGCTTACTTCAAACTGATAACTGAATACTTATTTATTATTGTGCTAATCCTATCAAAACGTCAATTGAAGCCGCTTCTGGAGTTGCATCAAAATTATCTTTAATATCTGTGAAATATTTTAAGGCGTCTTCTTTATTTCCTAATCCTAAAGCAGTTTTTCCAGCTTTTAGCAAGAAACGTGGTGTTGTAAAATCATTTTTATTTGACTCAGCAGCTTTTACGTAATTTTCCAAAGCTTCTTTCGGTTGATTTTTTTGAGAATAGGCATCTCCTATTGCTCCTTTTGCCAAAGCACCCAAAACAATATCTTCAGACTTGAATTTACCTAAATACTCAATCGCTTCAGTGTATTTTCCTGTATTCAAATAAGCAATACCTGCATAATAATTAGCTAAATTTCCTGCATCTGTTCCAGAATATTCATCAGCAATTTTTAAAAATCCGAATTTCCCTTCTGAACCATTCAAAGACAACTTATATAATGAATCACTCGCCACTCCATCGGTAGCTTTTTGAAAATTTTGTTGAGCAACAAACATTTCATTTGCAGCCTCGTCTTGTTGTGGAGCAGCAATAAATTTTTGGTAGGCTAAATAACCAACAGTTAATATCGCAACACCTGCAACTAATCCAATAATGATTTTTTGATTTCTGGCTACCCAATTCTCCGTTAACGAAGCTGTTTCATCTAATTTAGAAAAAACACCTGCAGTTGTGCTATCTTTTTCGTCAACCTTTACCTCTTCAACTGTATCTTTTACTTCTTTTTCTTTTGGTGCTTTATATCCTCTTTTACTGTAAGTAGCCATTTAATTTTAATTTAGTGAGTCGCAAAAATAAAATTTTTATTCAAACCGACATAAAAAATATGCTTTTATATTTAAAAAAAATATCCTAAGAGGTTCTTTCTTTCCAAAGACAAAATAATTACCATAGAAAAAATGGAAAAGCCATTTTTATCGATATTTTTCAATAATTTGCACCCACTTTGAAAAACCCGTTCAAAAACATCAAAGTTCTCAATACCAGCAAGCCTTACCCATGTATTTAAAAAAGATTTCATTATTCAATTATAAGAATTTTTCGGAAGCAAATTTCGATTTTGACAGCAAAATAAATTGTTTTGTAGGTAAAAATGGTATTGGAAAGACTAATGTGCTGGATGCGATCTACCATTTGTCTTATGGAAAAAGCTATTTCAACCCATTAGCCGTTCAGAATATAAAACACGGAGAAGAGTTCTTTGTAATTGATGCTGAATTTGAAAAAAACGAAAGAAATGAACAAATCCTTTGCAGTTTAAAGAAAGGCCAAAAAAAAATATTGAAACGCAACGGGAAAGCGTACGATAAATTTTCAGATCATATCGGTTTTATTCCTTTGGTTATCATTTCACCAGCCGACAGGGATTTGATTGTAGAAGGCAGCGAAACCAGAAGAAAATTCATGGATAGCGTCATTTCGCAACTGGACTCCCATTATTTGCAACAACTCATTCAATACCAAAAAGTAATGAGCCAGCGTAATGCATTGCTGAAATATTTTGCACTGAACCATGTTTTCGAAAACGATACGCTCTCTATATATAATGAGCAGCTCAACAGTTTTGGGAATTATATTTTCGAAAAAAGAAAACAATTTATCGACCAGTTCATTCCTATTTTCAATGTTCACCATCAAGCTATAACCGGTTCGCAGGAAACCGTTCAACTCGTATATGAAAGTCATTTATTCGAAAAAGATTTGCTGACCCTTTTACAGGAAAACATCAACAAGGATCGCTCTTTACATTATACAAGTGTGGGGATTCATAAAGACGATTTAGCATTTGAAATTGACCAACATCCTATCAAAAAATTTGGCTCTCAGGGTCAACAAAAATCGTTTTTAATCGCTTTAAAATTAGCACAATTTGAATTTCTAAAAAAGCAAAGTGGTGTGAAACCGATTTTACTTTTTGATGACATCTTTGATAAACTGGATGAAAGTCGCGTAGCCAAAATAATCGAAATGGTCAACAGCGATACTTTTGGACAACTTTTTATTTCAGACACACATCCGGAGCGCACGGAAGCCATTGTAAAATCGACACATCAGACGTATAAAATTTTCAACTTATAACTTTTATTTAATAATTTAAAAGGTTCAAAAATTTAAAAATTACCTAATTTAGCCTATTCCAATTTAAAATCACATCAATGAAATTTCATTCTATATTTCTGTTAATCCTATCTTTTATAGTTTTATCCTGTAATGGACAAACTTCAAAAAACGTAAAAACTATTGAAGCCGAAGCTTTTGCAGAAAAAATTGCAGCAACTCCAAATCCACAAATCCTTGATGTACGAACTCCTGAAGAATTTGCATCGGATCATATTGACAATGCAAAAAATGTAAATTGGCTTAGCAATGATTTTGTTACAAATGCCGAAAAATTCGACAAATCAAAACCTGTTTTTGTGTATTGCAAAAGCGGAGGAAGAAGTCAAAAAGCTGCTGAAAAACTAAACGAATTAGGTTTTACAACCATATACCAATTAGAAGGCGGAATATTAAAATGGGATGCTGCGGAACTTTCTAAACCAAGTAATAAAATCATAGGCCTATCAGTTCAGAAATACAACAAACTATTAAACTCAGATAAAAAAGTACTGATTAATTTTTATGCTGAATGGTGTGCACCATGCAAAAAAATGACACCATATATTTTGCAAATGCAAAAAGAATTAGCGGACAAAGTGACCATAATTCGATTAAATGCCGACGAAAATAAAACCCTGCTTTCAGAAATGAAAATCAGTGAACTTCCTACCTTATTATTATATGAAAACAAAGAAGTAAAATGGAAACATTCTGGTTTTATAAGTGAAAACGATTTAAGAAAACAATTACAATAGCTTCAAGATGCTTTCAAAAGATACACTACAATTTCTGGATGATTTACAAGCCAATAACAATAGGGATTGGTTTTTGGAAAATAAAAAACGTTACGAAGCTTTCAAGAAAGACTATCATCAATTAGTTAGTGATTTCCTTGATGCCATGAAACCATTAGACTCATCGCTGGAAATGCTGGAAGTCACTAATTGTACTTTCAGAATCAATCGTGATATCCGATTTTCTAAAGACAAGTCTCCCTATAAATCACATTTGGGCGTTTGGCTTTCTTCTGGTGCCAAAGGTCAGAATCGCTCCGGTTATTACATTCATTTAGAAAAAGGAGCCAGTTTTATTGCCGGTGGATTGTATTGTCCCGAAGCGGAGGATTTGAAAAAAATGCGAAAGGAAATTGCTTATTTCCATGATGATTTAGAAGCAATTCTTGACGAGAAACATTTCAAAAAAGAATTTAACGCCTTTGATCGGAATGAAAAAAATACGCTAAAAAACCCACCACGAGGTTACGAAAAAGAACATCCAGCTATTGAATTTTTAAAATTAAAAAGCTTTGAGTCCTCTCAAAAAATTGATATTTCAGAAGTGACAAAAAAAGATTTTGTTGCTACAATGAGCAAAAAATTAATTGCGCTAAAACCACTAAATGATTTTATAAATCGCGCCTTAACTTCTGAGTAATTTCAATTTATACCGATGAAAAAAAAGAAAATACTTTTTCTTGGAGAATCCTATAGAGCTGATGCCATCACTTGGATGAACGGTCTCAGGGAATTTGGTAATTTTGAAATTATCACTTGGGAATTAAAAACATCCAACAATAATCTTAAAAACCGAATTTTAAGGATTTTCGAATTTGAATTAGCATTTTTTAAAATTAAAAAAATTATCAAATCCCAACAGCCGGATATGGTAATTGCGGAGAGAACCACCAGTTATGGTTTTCTTGCTGCATTATGCGGTGTAAAACCAGTGGCGATTGCACAACAAGGCAGAACCGATTTATGGCCTGAAAAATCCATTCTATTACCTTTAAAAAAACTTATTCAGCACTATGCCTTTCAAAAAGCGGATTTAATTCATGCTTGGGGACCTGTAATGACTATTTCTATGATCAAGGTCAATGTTGATATGAATAAAGTTTTGGTTTTACCAAAGGGAATTGATTTGGAGAAATTCGGGAATAAAAACAATGCCAATCCAGAAAAAATTTGCGCTATCGTAACGCGCTCTTTATTGCCGGAATACCGTCACGATATTATTTTAAAATCCTTTGCCATTTTAAACCAAAAAGGAATGGATTTCGTACTTACCATTATAGGGGACGGAACACAACTTTCTAAATTGAAAGATTTAGCAAAAGATTTAGGCATTGAAAACAAAGTCAACTTTACCGGAAGAATTCCAAATACAGCATTACCTAAACTATTGCAGCAATCTAATATTTACATTAGTATGCCAATAACTGAAGGTGTTTCGGCCTCTTTATTTGAAGCGATGGCTACTAATTGTTATCCGATTGTAACCGATATTGCAGGAAATCAAAGTTGGATTAAACACCGAGAAAATGGACAATTAGTCACCGTTGATGATTTTGAAATGCTCGCAGAAGAATTAATATGGGCATTTGAAAATAGCGAATATCGAAATAATGTCGTTTTGAAAAACAGAACGTTTGTAGAACAAAATGCAGATTACAATATAAACATGAAAATTATTGCCCAAAAATACCACGAATTAATCAACACAAACAGCCCCAACTAACTATGTGTGGAATTAATGGAATCTTGCATTTACAATCACAAAAAAAAGTTGACGAACGCGTTCTTACAAAGATGCGCGATTCGCTGGAACATCGCGGGCCTGATGATAAAGGATTATTCATCGAAAATAATATTGGTTTTGGACACAGAAGACTTTCAATTCTGGATGTTTCCTCAGCAGGACACCAACCTTTTCTGTCGGATGATGGGAGATATGTGCTCGTTTATAATGGTGAAATCTATAATTACAAAGAATTTTATCCTGAATTAAAAAGCAATGGATTTGATATTAGAACAACTTCGGATACCGAAGTTTTGATGAAGTTATTTCAATTGCATGGTTTAAAAATGCTCAACCGCCTCAACGGAATGTTTGCTTTTGCTATTTGGGATAAAATGGAAAAAAAGTTAATTGTTGTTCGGGACAGAATGGGCGTTAAACCTTTATATTATTCTTTTTACAACGAAACTTTTTATTTTGCATCCGAGCAAAAAGCGCTTTTCACGGCTGGAGTTCCTTTAAAAATGGCACAAGACGGACTGGAAGAATACATTTTTAACCGATTTGTAGCCGGTGAAAATACATTGTATCAAAATGTAAAAAAAATATTGCCCGGACATATCATGACCATTCATGAAGATGGAAAAACCACTACCGAAAAATGGTGGAATTTAAAAAAGGAAATTCAAAATCAACCCAAAATTCAAAATCCGGTAGAATGGTTTCGAGAAACTTTTGACGATTCCATAAAATTGCGAATGGTAAGTGACGTTCCTGTTGGTGTATTATTGAGTGGCGGACTGGATTCTTCCTCCATTTTAGCTTCATTACACCACCAAAATTACAAAGACATACAAACTTTTAATATTGGTTTCAAAGAAAAAGAACATAACGAAGCACATTTAGCTAAAATGATGGCTGAGAAATTCGATTATGGTTTTCATACGATGCAATTGGAGGATACAAATCTGTATGATAAATTAATAAGTTCGACTTATTTTCAGGACGAACCAATTATGCATTTGAGTGAACCACATCTTTTGGCAGTTTCACAAATGGCAAAACCATCGGTAAAAGTAGTGCTTTCCGGTGAAGGCGCTGATGAATTAATGGGAGGTTATGTGCGATACAAAGCCTTGCAATATCCATCGTTATTGAATTCCATAGCAACCATTGGTAATTTAGATGTTTTTACAAAAAAACCACGGTACGAAAAGTTAACACGTTACGCACAAATCATTAAAAAATCTGATTTAGTAATATATAACGGCTCTAATATTTATCCCAATGATATTGCGGAAACCTTTGGAATTAATACGCCTCCAAAAAACGAATACAGGAAACAAATTTACAAAGAAGCGAAATCTTTATATCCGAATAATTTACGCCGACAAGCACTTTATTTTGACCAACATACCTATTTATGCTCGCTTCTGGACAGGAATGACCGTTGCACAATGGGCGCATCCATTGAATGTCGGGAACCATTTTTAGATCCAAGATTAATTGTTGGATTAGGTTCATTGGAAGACAAATGGCTATTTGCAGGTAAAAAATGGAAATTCATTCTAAAAAAAGCAATGGAGAAACGTTTGCCAGACGAAATTCTAAAATTCAGGAAAGTAGGATTGAGTGCTCCTTGGGGAGATTACATCACAAAAAGCCCCGCTTTTAAAGAAGAGTTAGAATCTTTTTCTAAAAGTGATTTGTTCCAAATTCCTTATTTTGAACATATAAACATTGAGAAACTCGTTCAGAATTTACAAAAAGGAGACAGTCGAATGACTTCTTACATCATGCCTTTATTTATGATGCATATCTGGATGAAAACGTATGCAACTAAATTTTAATTCTTACTTTTGACCTGGAATTAAAAAATTCAAAAAGCACTTTCTTTTATGGAAATACTACATAATTTCTCTTTAAAAAAATACAATACATTTAGCATTGAAGCCAAAGCAAAACAGTTCGTTGCGGTACATTCGGCAGCCGATTTGAAAACTATTTTACAAGAAAACAAATCCCAGAGAAAATTTATTTTGGGCGGCGGAAGCAATATGCTTTTGACAAAAGATGTTGACGCCCTTGTGATTCATATCGATTTGAAAGGCAAAAAAATTATAGCAGAAAACGATGATTTTGTCTGGGTCGAAAGTCAGGCTGGCGAAAACTGGCATGAATTTGTGCTTTGGACCATCAACCAAAATTTTGGAGGTCTGGAAAACATGTCGTTAATTCCCGGAAATGTGGGAACCACTCCAGTACAAAATATTGGCGCTTATGGCGCTGAGATTAAAGACACTTTTGTTTCCTGTGAAGCGATGACCAGAGAAAATCAGGAAATTAAAACGTTTGCAAAAGAGGAATGTCATTTTGGCTACCGAGAAAGCGTTTTCAAGAACGAAGTAAAAGACCAATATGTGATTACATCCGTTGTTTTTAAATTGACAAAACGCAATCATAAAATCAACACTTCATACGGAGATATCACAACTGAATTAACAAAAAACAGCATCTCCAATCCTACACTAAAAGACGTTAGTAATGCCGTAATTGCTATTCGCCAAAGTAAACTACCAGATCCGGCAACAGTGGGAAACAGCGGCAGTTTCTTTAAAAATCCTATTCTGTTGAAATCGGATTTCGAGAAAATTCATCAGCAATTTCCAGAAATGAAATATTATGACGTTTCTGAAACCGAAGTAAAAGTTCCTGCAGGATGGCTGATTGAGCAAGCAGGTTTCAAGGGAAAACGTTTTGGTGACGCCGGAATCCATAAAAACCAAGCTTTGGTTTTAGTGAATTATGGTAATGCCACCGGACAGGAAATTTTGAATATTTCAAAAAATATCCAAGAAACAATTTTCAAAACTTTCGGCATTACTATTGAAGCAGAAGTGAATATCATTTAGAGAGACGAAACACGTTATGCGATTATACTTTAAAGTAAACAATCACAATGACAGCCTATCACTCCTAACCCTTAACTCATAACTCATTCATGTACACTCCAGATATTTATAAAAACGAAAATCAAGAAGAAATCAGAAAATTTCTGCAAGAGAATAGTTTTGGTATTCTAATCAATCAAACCAATGGGAAATTATGGGCAACTCATATCCCATTAGAATTGGACACTAATAAAGACGGAAAGGAAATTTTACATGGACACATTGCCAAGGAAAATCCACAATGGAAAGGTTTTGCCGATAATGACCAAGTTTTAGCTATTTTTTCCGGACCGCATTCTTATATTTCTTCCTCTTGGTATGATCATGAAAATGTGCCAACATGGAACTATATTGCAGTTCATGTTTACGGGAAAATTAAAATTATCGAAGGCGACGCGGTAATAGAATCCCTAAAAAAATTAGTGGATAAATACGAACAAAATTCTGAAAACCCTATTCGTGTGGAAGATTTGTCAGAAAAAACCATGATGCAAACACGAGGCATTGTAGCATTCGAAATAGAAATTACAGCAATTCAGGCCACGAAAAAAATGTCACAAAACCGAGATGATAAAAACTACCAAAACATCATTTCAGAGTTGGAAAAAACCAACACAAATCAGTCCATCGCTGTAGCAAATGAAATGAAGAAATGCCCCAGATAAATTCTTTCAAAATTCATACTTTATAATTTACAATTCATAATTCTATTCATACCTTTGCACTCTCCCGTCCCGAAGCTTCGGGATTGGGTATTAAAACTCATTAAACTCAGATGCTTATACTAATTCTTTACTTTTTTATTTTTATTGTCGTTGTTCAAATTTCGTATTATCTGGGTGTTTTTGGGAAATTTGCTTTCGTCAAAGCACAGAAAATAATGCCAAAAAGAATCCCGATTTCGGTTATTGTTTGTGCCAAAAACGAAGAAGAAAATGTAGCGAATTTTATCCCGCTACTTGCGGAACAAAACTATCCTGATTTTGAAATTGTCTTGATTGACGATGCTTCAAGTGATAATACTTTGGCTATTTTTGAAGGTTTTGAAAAGCAATACCCAAATGTTCGCTTGGTAAAAGTGGAGAACAACGAAGCCTTTTGGGGAAACAAAAAATACGCACTGACTTTAGGAATAAAAGCGGCTAAAAAAGAGTATTTATTATTCACTGATGCGGATTGTTACCCAACTTCAAAAGATTGGATAATTGCAATGAGTTCTCAATTTACGATGCAAAAAACAATTGTTTTAGGTTATGGAAAATATGAAAAAATTGCTAATTCATTCCTGAATAAAATAATTCGTTTTGAAACTTTACTTACGGCAATTCAATATTTTTCTTGGGCAAAAATAGGACATCCGTATATGGGTGTAGGGAGAAATTTAGCTTATAAAAAAGAAGAATTTTTTAATGTAAATGGTTTCATAGAACACATGCAAATTCGTTCTGGTGATGATGATTTATTTGTAAACCAAGCGGCAAAAGCTAAAAATACAACTATCGCTTACACACCGGAAAGTTTTACACTTTCTAAACCAAAAACTACATACAAAGACTGGTTTACCCAAAAAAGAAGACACGTAGCTACGGCAAATTATTATAAACCTTTCGATAAATTACAACTAGGAGTTTTCTATTGCTCTCAATTGCTATTTATTTTATTGCCTGTTATCTTATTAGCTTTCCAATTTCAATGGATATTAGTTTTGAGTTTAATTATTCTCAGATACCTTGTCGCTTGGATTGTTGTTGGATTTTCTGCAGGAAAATTAAAAGAAAACGATATAAAATTCTGGTTTCCTATCGTTGAGATAGTACTTATATTCACACAAATCAATATCTTTATAACAAATATATTCTCAAAACCGGTACATTGGAAATAAACAAACAAATAGAAAAAGCAAAACAAGGCGATCAGGTTGCCTTTACTTTTCTATTGGATTATTATTGGAATGAAGTATATGGTTTTATGCTGAAACGTACTGAAAACGAAACCAATGCAGAAGATATTACCATCGAAACCTTCTCGAAAGCTTTTGACAAAATAGCCACTTACAACTCCGAATTCCAGTTTAACACTTGGCTTATCGCTATTGCAAAAAATGTTCACATCGATTTATTACGAAAAAAAAAATCGAGCCTTTTTGTGGAAATTACTGAGGAAGAAGACCAACAAGCCTACAACATTGCCGACACTACTCCATCGGCAGAAGATGAATTGATTACGGAACAAAACCTTTCGCAATTACTGCAATTCATAAAAGAATTAAAACCACATTATCAAGAAGTCATCCAATTGCGCTATTTTCAGGAAATGAGTTATCAGGAAATCGCCAACAAAATTGACGAACCGTTGAGCAATGTGAAAATTAAATTGCTTCGCGCCAAAAAACTTCTGGCGGAAATCATTCAGAATAAAAGATAATACGATTATTTATATTGTTTTTTTTATTTTTTCAATTGCCGTTGGTTTTAACCAATGGATTAAAATGAGAAATGAAAATTGGCTTTAGCCGAAATTATAAAACTATTTTGGCTAAAGCCAATTTGCTCTAAAATTTCCTATCCGTTGGTTAAAACCAACGGCAATTCATATCTTGTGGTTATAAATAAAAACGCTCTACAACCCTACCGTGGACACAAATTTTTATACATTAGAATAGAACACAGATTTGACAGATTTGACGGATTGTCACAAATTTTTTTGATTATAACATGAAAAATCCAACATGATTATGACACTTCGGGACACGACTTTTTTAATTAGAAAAGAACTGTCTCGTCCTGAAAAAAGTTTACACTTTTTGTTATTAATCCTGATATAAATTTACATTAATTCTTAATCCTAAAATGGGTTTATTTTTCATTGTAAATTTTATTAACTTTATATTG
>NZ_JBLNKS010000025.1:0-31127 GCF_048276375.1 Flavobacterium sp. ZB4R12
CCGCCTGCGCAGATGGTACTGCAGTTATGTGGGAGAGTATGTCGTCGCCTTTCTTTAATCTGAACCCGTTTCAGATTCTATAAATCCTCATCATGAATTTGATGAGGATTTTTTTTGTTGAATAGTTTTTTTAGTACTGTAAAGGATTAGCCGGGTTAAGAAAAAATCAATTTAGCATGCTTAAGTTTTTGTACAGACTTATTTTAAAACATTAAATTGTATTTTTGTTGAAGTATATAAAAATATGATATGAAAAAAAATATTTTACTTTTGGGATTTATTATTACTTTAAACATACAAGCTCAAGAGCGACCAAAATTGGTTGTTGGAATTGTTATAGATCAAATGAAGATGGAATATTTATATCGTTTTTCAGATGATTTTTCGCCTAAGGGTTTTAAAAGATTAATGGGTAATGGATATACTTTCCAAAACATGCATTTTAATTATATGCCTACTTATACTGGACCTGGTCATGCTTCCATTTACACGGGGACAACTCCCTCGACACATGGAATTGTAGGAAATGAATGGTTTAGCAGAAGTTTGGGTAAAGAGATGTATTGTACAGATGACGCATCAGTAAAAACACTAGGAGATGGGACAGCCAAAGAAGGTGAAATGTCTCCTAAGAATTTGCAAAGCACAACTATTACTGATGAATTGCGATTAGCTACAAACTTTAAAGGAAAAGTCATTGGGATGAGCCTAAAAGATCGTGGAGCTATTTTACCAGCAGGACATTTTGCTAATTGGGCTTTTTGGTTTAGTAAAACCGGAGCTTTTATTTCTAGCTCTTTTTATGGTTCAACCTTACCGGATTGGGTCACACAATTCAATCTGGAAAAAAGATACATGCCGTATATCACTAAAGGTTGGGATTTATTTAAACCTGCGGCAACTTATAACGAAAGTCTCCCGGATGATAATCCTTATGAAGGAAAATTGTACAATAGTACAGCACCTGTATTTCCATATAATTTAAAAGATATGTACGATAAAAATGATGTAAGTGTAATACGTGGTACACCATTTGGAAATAATCTTTTGGCAGAATTTGCAATGAAAGCAATTGAAAAAGAAGAATTAGGGAAAGATAATATTACAGATTTCTTGACTGTTAGTTTTTCTTCGACAGATTATGTTGGACATTTACTTGGACCAAGATCTATAGAGTTACAAGATACTTATTTACGTTTAGATCAGACAATCGCTGAGTTTTTAGCTTATTTGGACAAAACGGTAGGTAAAGATAATTATTTGCTTTTCTTAACTGCCGATCATGCAGGTGCTGAAAATGCAAACTATCTTAGAGATAATAAATACAACGTAAAAAGTATTAATCCTAACGATGTTGTAAAGGGATTGAGAGGCTTTTCTATAGCTACTTTTGGACAAGATTTAATTTTAAATTATTCTAATTTTAATCTTTTCTTTAATAAAGAAATTATTAAGTCTAAAGGGTTTGATTTGACAAAAGTAAAACAGGCTTTCAAAGACTATTTGATGACACAGGAACAGGTCAAAAGAGTCTATACTGAAGAAGAAATTCTAGGGTCTACCGGAAATGATTATTACCTTAATTTTATTGCTAAAGGTTATGATCCAACACAAGATGGTGATCTTGTTATTCTTGACAAAGCTGCTTATATAGAATATCAAGGAACAGGAACTTCTCACGGAACTCCTTATAGTTACGATACGCATGTGCCAGTAATATTCTACGGATGGCATGTAAAAAAGGGAGAATCATTTACTAAGAAATATATCACACAAATTGCACCTACGATTGCTCAAAAAATAAAAATTCCTTTTCCAAATGGAACTGAAGCTAATGTTTTGGAAGAAATTTTAGAAAATAAATAAACTTTATTTATTGTGTTTTAATAAAAAATCCCATCTCGTTTATACTTGAGATGGGATTTTTATTTTACCTAAACAGTTGCAATTATTGGCAATGGAATTTGATTTTTTAATAAATCTTCAAAGGTTTCATGTGCTCGTATTAAGTGCCCTTCGCCTTTCATCCACAATACTTCTGCTGGTTTGTATCTTGAATTATAATTAGATGCCATAGAAAAACAATAGGCTCCCGCATTTCTAAAACATAAAATATCACCTTCTTTTATTTCGGATATTCTTCTATTATTTGCAAAAGTATCCGTTTCACAAATGTATCCAACAACGGAATAAAAACGTTCTTTCCCTTTTGGATGTGAAATGTTTTCAATATGATGTTGTGAACCATAAAACATTGGTCGTATTAAGTGATTGAAACCACTGTCTATCCCTGCAAAAACTGTCGATGTAGTTTGTTTTACCACATTAACTTTGGCTAAAAAGAAACCAGCTTCACTTACTAAAAATTTACCAGGTTCAAATATTAATGTCAATTCTTTACCGTATTCTGCACAAAAAGCATTGAATCTTTTCGAAAGTTTTTTTCCTAATTCTTCAATATCAGTTTCGATATCATCTTTTTTGTATGGTACTTTAAATCCGCTTCCAAAATCTAGAAATTCAAGATTCTTGAAGTTTTTTGCTGCATCAAATAAGATCTCCGCCGCATATAAAAATACTTCTATGTCAAGAATATCGGAACCAGTATGCATGTGAATACCTACGATATTCATTTTTGTATTTTCAACAATACGAACCAAATGAGGTAATTGGTGAACAGAAATACCAAATTTACTATCAATATGACCGACTGATATATTTGCATTTCCGCCTGCCATTACGTGAGGATTTATACGGATACAAACAGGAACTGATGGGTATTTTGTACCAAACTGCTCTAGTATAGATAAGTTATCAATATTTATTTGGACACCCATGGCTGAAACTTCTTCAATTTCTTCCAGAGAAACTCCATTGGGAGTGTAAAATATTTTTTCAGGCTCATATCCTGCATGAAGCCCCAACAATACTTCTTGAATAGATACAGTGTCTAAACCAGATCCCATTTCTTTTAGTAATTGGAGTATTGCAACATTCGACAAGGCTTTCATAGCGTAATTAATGCGTAACTTATCTACCTTAGAAAAAGCCTTTGTTAATCTGTTGTATTGAGATTGTATTTTTTCGGCATCATATACATATATGGGGCTACCAAATTGTTCTGCTAATTGTAATAAGTCTTTTCCTTGCATTTTGATTCTATTTTTAGGCAAATTTATTATTCTTTATTAATACAAACAAATAAAAACACATATTTTAACAAATTATAACAAAATGTTTTTAATATAACAATTAGTGTTATTTTTAATATTTTTATAACTATTCTGAAAATAAAAATCCCTTGATAATTGTTTTTATCAAGGGATTCTCGTGAAATTATTTTTTATTATAAACTAGGTAGATCACCGTTACCTTTAGTTGGTAAATTTGTGAAACCCATTAAATAATTATCTACTTCTCTAGCGGCTTCACGACCTTCAGATATTGCCCAAACGATTAACGATTGTCCTCTTCTCATATCACCGGCAGTAAATATATGCGGAACATTAGTTTGGTAATTAGTCGCTTTATAGTTGCTTCTGAAATCCACCTCTAATCCTAATTGATCGCTTAATGTTTTTTCTGGACCTGTAAATCCAAGGGCTAATAAAGCTAAATTACAAGGCCATATTTTTTCAGATCCTTCCTTTTCTATCAATTCAGGTCTTTGCCCCGGAGTCATTTTCCAAGCTACTTCAACGGTTTTCAATCCCGTTAATTCACCTTTTTCATTAGAAATGAATTCTTTTGTATTGATTAACCAGTTTCTATCACAACCTTCCTCATGAGAAGATGAAGTTTTTAATTGTAGTGGCCAGAAAGGCCAAGGAGTAGTTTCACTTCTTCCAACAGGTGGTTTTGGTAAAATCTCAAAATTAGTAACTGATTTAGCACCGTGTCTGTTTGATGTACCAACACAATCTGAACCAGTATCTCCACCACCAATAACGATAACATCTTTACCAGTTGCTTTGATTTGATCTGGTATAGATTCCCCGTATAATACTTTAGTTTGTTGTGTTAAAAAGTCCATTGCCTGAACAACTCCTTTACTTTCAATCCCTTTTGTAGGTAAGCTTCTTCTTTCAGTTGCACCACCACATAATACGATTGAATCAAAAGAATTTAATTCTTCAATACTGAAATTTATACCAACGTTTACATTGGTTTTAAAAACAATCCCTTCTGCTTCTAAAATTGCAACACGTCTGTCAATAATTCCTTTTTCTAATTTAAAATTTGGAATTCCATAACGTAGTAATCCACCAATTGCATTGTCTCTTTCAAAAACGGTCACGGTATGTCCTGCACGATTTAATTGTTGTGCAGCCGCTAAACCAGCAGGACCAGAGCCTATGACGGCTACGGTTTTGCCTGTTCTTGTCGCTGGAACTTGTGGTTTTATCCATCCTTCCGCGAAACCTCTTTCGGCAATGTTTTTTTCAATATTTTCAATAGCTACTGGTTCACTGATTATACCTAAAACACATGATTTTTCGCATGGAGCTGGACATAATCTTCCTGTGAATTCAGGGAAATTGTTTGTTGATTGCAAAATCTCCAATGCACTTTCCCATTCCTCTTGATGCACCATGTCATTAAAATCAGGAATCAAATTTCCTAACGGACAAGCACTATGGCAAAAAGGAATACCACAATCCATACATCTAGATCCTTGTTCTTTTATTTTATCTTTTGCTAACGGAATTGTAAACTCATTATAGTTTGATACACGTTCTACAACAGCTATATTATTTTCGTCAGTTCTACTATATTCTTTAAATCCACCTATCTTACCCATGACTATGCTATTAGTTCTTCTATTTGCTTTTCTTCTGCTAATCTTTTCAATGCTTTTTTGTAATCTGTTGGCATCACTTTAATAAAGTGTTTTTGTTGATTTTCCCAATCACCCAAAATTCTTTTTGCCAATGGACTATTCGTATACATAGAATGATTTCTTATTAAACGTCTCAGTTTAGTTATGTCATCTTCTTCTAATGTTTCAAAAGCAACCATTTCCATATTACATACAGTAGCATCGAATTTTTTATTTGGATCAAAAACATAAGCAATACCACCACTCATACCTGCAGCGAAATTCCTTCCGGTTTTTCCTAAAACTACTACAGTTCCTCCAGTCATATATTCGCATCCATGATCTCCAATTCCTTCAACAACTGCTGTTGCTCCAGAATTTCTAACGCAAAAACGTTCTCCAGCCATACCGTTGATGTAGGCTTCGCCAGTAATTGCTCCGTAAAGTGCAACGTTACCAATGATAATGTTTTCTTCTGGTTTGAATGTTGCAGTAGGAGGGACTTTGATAATTAATTTACCACCTGAAAGTCCTTTTCCTAAATAATCATTACAGTTTCCATGAATTTTAAATGACAGACCATTTGTTGCAAAAGCACCAAAACTTTGTCCGGCAGAACCTTCAAAATCAACTAATATCGTGTCTTCGGGTAAACCTTGTGCACCATATATTTTTGAAATCTCATTACTTAAAATCGCACCAACAGAACGATCTGTGTTTTTGATATTAAAAGTAACTCTTGTTTTCTCTTTTCTATAAATAGAAGGAATAGCTGCTTTTATAATTTCAAAATCAAGTACATTATCTAAAGCATGATCTTGTGTAGTCGTATTATGATTTGGAACTACTTTAGCTTTTTCTGGTTTATACAAAATGGTAGATAAATCTAATCCACTTGCTTTATAATGTTTGATGGCTTTGTTGACATTCAATTTTTGAGATTGTCCCACCATTTCTTTTAGTGTTCTAAATCCTAATTGAGCCATGATTTCTCTTAACTCTTCGGCAATAAAATACATGAAGTTGATGATGTGCTCTGGAGTTCCTTTGAAATTTTTTCTCAATTCTGGATCTTGAGTAGCGATACCAACTGGACATGTGTTCAAGTGACAAGCTCTCATCATAATACAACCAGACGCTACTAACGGCGCTGTTGCAAAACCAAATTCTTCAGCTCCAAGTAAAGCAGCAATAGCTACATCACGTCCTGTTTTCAATTGTCCATCACATTCTAAAACTACACGACTTCTTAAATCATTTAAGATTAAAGTTTGTTGTGCTTCGGCAAGTCCAAGTTCCCAAGGAATACCTGTATGTTGTAGTGAAGTTAATGGTGCAGCACCGGTTCCTCCATCGTATCCTGAAATCAAGATCACATCGGCTTTAGCTTTAGCAACACCGGCGGCAATTGTTCCAACACCAACTTCAGAAACTAACTTAACGTTAATACGTGCTTCACGATTGGCATTTTTTAAATCAAAAATCAATTGAGATAAATCTTCAATGGAGTAAATATCGTGATGCGGCGGCGGAGAAATTAGACCAACATAAGGAGTTGAATTTCTAACTTTTGCAATCCAAGGCACTACTTTCTCTCCAGGTAATTGCCCACCTTCTCCAGGTTTTGCGCCTTGAGCCATTTTTATTTGAATCTCTTTGGCATTTGTCAAATAGTTGATAGATACACCAAATCTTCCTGAAGCAACTTGTTTAATGGCACTATTTCTAGAATCACCATTTAAGTCTTTTTGGAAACGTTTAGAATCTTCCCCACCTTCTCCAGAATTACTTTTTCCACCAATTCTATTCATGGCAATTGCCAAGTTTTCATGGGCTTCCTGACTGATAGATCCATAAGACATGGCGCCAGTTTTGAATTTTTTTACAATTTCTGTCCAAGGTTCTACTTCGTCAATAGAAATTGGATCTAAATTATTAAATTCAAATAAACCTCTAATTGTCATTAGGTTTTTACTTTGGTCATTGACCATATTGGAGTATTCCTTATAACTTTCTGGGCTATTTAATCGTACAGCTTGTTGTAATTTAGAAATGGTTGTAGGGTTGAACATGTGTTTTTCCCCAGTTCTTCTCCATCTATAGATTCCTCCAATTTCAAGGGATAATAAATTAGCCACTTTTGAATTTGGGAAAGCTTTTTGATATCTTTTTTTGATTTCTTTTTCCACTTCCATTAGACCAATTCCTTCAATTCTAGAAGGTGTGTAAGGGAAATATTTAGAAGTGAATGTTTTATTTAATCCTAAAATTTCAAAAATTTGAGCAGCTCTATACGAATGTAAAGTAGAGATACCGATCTTGTTCATGATTTTAAGGATTCCTTTTGCAATCGCTTTATTATAATTTTTAATCGCATAATCTGCTTTTACCCCAGTAATAAAGCCTTCGTTAACTTGATCATGAATGATTTCATTGACCATATAAGGATTTATTGCACTTGCGCCGTAACCAAATAATAATGCGAAATGATGTGGTTCACGTGGTTCTGCAGATTCGATTATGATTCCAAATTTCGAACGAGCTTTTAAAATATTTAGTGAATGATGAATGTAAGAACAAGCCAATAACATTGGTATTGGAGCCATTTTTTCGCTTACACCCCTATCAGAAATGATTACGATATTACAACCTTCTGAGACCGCTTTAAAAGTGGCTTGTACAGCTCTTTCCAAAGCGCGTTCCAATCCATTTACTCCTTTTTCTATATCATATAAAGTAGAAATAGTCACCGATTTGAAATCAGCATGATCAACATTTCTTATTTTATCTAAATCCTCATTCGAAATAACTGGATTTTGGATTTTTAATTTTTTACAATGCTTAGGCTCAATATCAAAAATATTAAAATCACCACCAATTGCTAAACTGATATCAGTAATAATCTCTTCACGGATACCATCCAATGGTGGGTTGGTAACTTGTGCAAATAATTGTTTGAAATAGTTATATAATAATTGTGGTTGATCTGATAAAACCGCTAGCGGAGTATCATTACCCATAGAACTTAAAGCTTCATTACCTTGAGCTCCCATTGGGTTTATTATTGTTTTTAAATCCTCAATAGTATAACCAAATAGACGTTGCCTTGTTTCAAAGTCTATTTTTTCGGTTGGTATTGGATTATTAGTATAAGGAATTTGAGCTAATTGCAATAAATTCTCATCTAACCATTTTTTGTATGGACGTTTGGTAACGACAGCATTCTTTATCTCATCATCTTCAATGATTCGACCTTCGTTCATGTCAACCAAAAACATTTTTCCCGGCTCTAAACGACCATGTTGCACTACATCTTCCGGTTTGATATCAAGAACACCAATTTCTGAAGACATAATTACGAAACCACTTTTTGTCAAAGTATAACGAGATGGTCTCAAACCATTTCTATCTAATAAAGCACCAATAACGTTACCATCTGTAAAAGGAATAGAAGCTGGACCATCCCAAGGTTCCATGATACAAGCATTATATTCGTAAAATGCTTTTTTGTCTTCCGACATGGTCTGGTGTTTTTCCCAAGCTTCAGGAACTACCATCATCATTGCTTCAGGTAAAGAACGCCCAGTCATCAATAACAACTCGACAACCATATCCATAGAAGCTGAATCTGATTTTCCTTCTAATATAATAGGGAATAATTTTTTCAAATCATCACCAAATACATCACTTTGCATCAATTCTTCACGAGCACGCATTCTGCTAATGTTACCACGAAGTGTATTGATTTCTCCATTATGACACATGTATCTAAATGGTTGTGCTAATTCCCAAGAAGGAAACGTATTTGTTGAAAAGCGTTGGTGAACCAAAGCTAATCTGGTAACTAAATCAGTGTCAGATAAATCAGTATAGTAGCGGCTAATGTCTTCTGGCATCAACAAACCTTTATATATAATGGTAGTTGTTGAAAAACTAGAAAAATAGAACATATGACTTTCTGAAGTTCTTGAATTTATTATAATATGCTCTGCAATTTTTCTTGCAGCAAACATTTTGGCGTTAAATTGTTGTTCCGTAAGGTCCAATCCATTTTTACCAACAAATACTTGTTTTACGGTTGGTTCCTTTTCAGCTGCAATTTGTCCTAAATTAGAAACATCTACAGGAACGTCTCTCCATCCTAGAATTTCTAAATTTTGATTGCGTATAGAATTCTCAAAAGTTGTTTTACAAAAAGCTACTTGGTTTATGCTTTTTGGCATAAAAACCATTCCTACTGCATATTGTCTTGCTTCTGGGATTTCAAAATCACATACTTTCTTAAAAAATATATGAGGGATATCAAATAAGATTCCTGCTCCATCTCCGGTTCTTCCATCTGCACTTACAGCTCCACGATGCTCTAGCTTTATTAAGATATCGAGTGCTTTATGGATAATATCATTAGACTTAATTCCATTCAAATTACAAATAAATCCTGCGCCACAATTATCATGTTCAAATTCGGGCAAATAAAGGCCTTGTTCTTTAACTTTCATGCTTAATATTTTTTTTACAAAATTAAAGATTTAGTAACATATAATGAGTGTAAAAGCCAAATTGGGTGTATTTTTACAGTAATAGTAGAAAAAGGTACGATAAATCACAATAATTGTATTTAAATACAATTCAATTGATTTTTCTATAAAAAGAAAACCGATTAAAAGGACTTAAGTCAATTATTTTGAAAGAATTATTTTACCGAAGAATTCTGTTTTAGAATTATAACAAAATGTTTGTTATTTTTTATATTTCTTGCTTCGCTTAATGATTAGCTTTAAATATACAAATTTAGGCACTACATTTAATAAAAAAAAATAGCAGTTAAGTTTAATTTTGCTATTTTTGTGCCACTTTTATTCTGAAATAAATTCAGAATCCAGACAAATTCTATATTATGAACATACACGAATATCAAGGAAAAGAGATTTTAGCTAGCTACGGGGTTCGCATACAACGCGGAATCGTTGCTAATAGTCCAGTAGAAGCCGTTGCTGCTGCAAAACAATTAACTACAGAAACTGGTACAAGTTGGTATGTAGTAAAAGCCCAAGTTCATGCAGGCGGACGTGGTAAAGGTGGTGGGGTTAAGCTTGCCAAAAACTTACAACAAGTAGAAGAAATTGCAGAACAAATCATAGGAATGCAATTGGTAACACCTCAAACTTCTGCTGAAGGTAAAAAAGTACATAAAGTTTTAATCGCTGAAGATGTTTATTATCCTGGCGAAAGTGAAACTTCTGAGTTTTATGTTTCTGTTTTATTGAATAGAGCTACTGGTCGTAACATGATTATGTATTCTACTGAAGGTGGAATGGATATTGAAGAAGTTGCGGAACACACACCACATTTAATTTTCACGGAAGAAGTTGATCCTTCTGTGGGATTACAAGGTTTTCAAGCAAGAAGAATTGCTTTTAACTTAGGTCTTTCAGGTAATGCTTTTAAAGAAATGGTGAAATTTATCGATTCTTTGTACAATGCTTATATTGGATCTGATGCTTCAATGTTTGAAATCAACCCGGTTTTGAAAACATCTGACAATAAAATTATGGCTGTAGATGCTAAAGTAAATATCGATGATAATGCTTTATACAGACAAAAAAAATATGCTGATATGCGTGACGTTCGTGAGGAAAACCCAATCGAAGTTGAAGCAAAAGAAGTAGGTTTAAACTATGTTGATCTTGACGGTACAGTTGGATGTATGGTGAACGGAGCTGGTTTAGCTATGGCAACTATGGATTTAATTAAGTATGCTGGTTTTGAGCCTGCTAACTTCCTTGACGTAGGTGGAACTGCTGATGCAAAACGTGTTGAAACTGCTTTTCGTATTATCTTAAAAGATCAAAACGTAAAAGCAATTTTGATTAATATTTTTGGAGGAATCGTTCGTTGTGACCGTGTGGCACAAGGAGTTGTTGATGCTTACAAAAATATGGGGGATGCTATTAAAGTACCAATCATTGTTCGTTTACAAGGTACAAATGCAGCTATCGCAAAAGAATTAATTGATAATTCAGGAATGCCAATTTTATCTGCTGTTGAATTCCAAGAAGCAGCTGACCAAGTAAAAGCCGCACTTTCTTAAATTAAAAAATTGTTATATATTTTTAAAAATCCTGAGTGAAAGCTCAGGATTTTTTTATGCAGTACACTTTGTGGATGATACTATAAATTGAGTTTTAATGTTATAAGCTAAACGATTTTAGTTATAAATTAAAATTATCAAAAGAGTTATATTTAATGTAGAGTATCGAATACCTTTACATTATAATACCTACTGATTTTTATTTAATTCTTTTTAAAGATATGAAACTTCATTTGCAAAATAGTTTTATAAGCGAGTTGCCTGCTGATCCAAGTGAAAGCAATACGCCGAGACAGGTACAGCAAGCTTGTTATTCGTTTGTATTACCTAAAAAGCCTTCAAATCCTTCACTAATTCATGCCTCAAATGAAGTAGCAAATGCTATTGGTCTTTCTCAGGAAGATATTCTTTCAACTGATTTTTTAAATACTTTTTCAGGAAGCACCGTTTATCCAGAAACAAAACCCTTTGCATTGTGTTATGCCGGACATCAATTTGGGAATTGGGCTGGGCAATTAGGAGACGGTCGTGCCATCAATTTAACCGAAGTTGTTCACGACAATGCAACGTATACTTTGCAGTTAAAAGGAGCAGGGCCTACACCATATTCCCGAACAGCAGATGGTTTTGCAGTTTTACGTTCTTCCATTCGAGAGTATTTGTGTGCCGAAGCGATGCATTATTTAGGTGTTCCAACAACACGTTCGCTTTCGTTAATGCTTTCCGGTGATCAAGTATTACGTGATGTATTGTATAATGGAAATCCTGCCTACGAAAAAGGGGCAATTGTTTGTAGAGTAGCTCCTTCTTTTATCCGTTTTGGTAGCTTTGAATTGTTTTCTTCTCGAAAAGACTATGTTAATCTCAAATTATTAGCTGATTTCACCATCAAACATCATTTTCCTCATATTCAAGGAGAAGGTGTCGGGAAATATCTAGACTTTTTTCATGAAGTAACCCAAACTACACTGAATATGATTGTGCACTGGCAACGCGTTGGTTTTGTTCATGGCGTTATGAATACCGACAACATGTCCATTCACGGCATCACTATTGATTATGGGCCGTACGGTTGGTTGGAAGATTACAACTCCAACTGGACACCCAATACAACTGATAGACAGTATAAAAGATACCGGTTTGGCAATCAACCTGAAATTGCGCTGTGGAATTTGTATCAATTGGCCAATGCTTTGTATCCTTTGATTCAGGATGTCAAACCTCTTGAAACTATTTTGGATGCTTTTAGTCTTGATTACGAAAAGGAGTATTTGAATATGATGCAAAATAAACTCGGTTTCCAAATCAAAAAAGAGGCTGATGCAATTTTAATTGAAAGTTTAACCCAACTGCTTCAATTGGTAGAAACTGATATGACCATTTTCTTTAGAAATCTGAGTACTGTTACTAAAGAGGATACAGCAATAACAGCTTTCAATAAAATAAAAGATGCCTTTTATAACGAAAAGGATTTGAATGAAACTATCTTGAAAGATTGGCACGACTGGTTTAAGAATTATACTATTCGAATCAATGAAGAAACGCTGTCAGATACTGAAAGAAAAGAGCAAATGAATAGCGTAAATCCAAAATATGTATTGCGAAATTATATGGCACAATTGTGTATTGATGACGCTGATAAGGGAGACTATTCTTTGCTAAACGAATTATTTGAAATGCTTAAAAAGCCCTACGATGAACAACCGAATTTTCAAAAATGGTTTGCCAAAAGACCCGATTGGGCCAGAGATAAAGTGGGATGTTCTATGTTAAGCTGTAGCTCTTAAAGTGTTTTTGATAAAACACTTTTAAAGATATAAAAAAATCCTAAGTGTAACTCAGGATTTTTTAGTTTAATTTAGTAGAGGAGCACAGATCTGCACTACTTATGATTTTTTATTCTTACCGAAATTATATTTCACTTTCTCCACTACTTGAATTTTTGGAGTGCCTTTTGAATTTTGTTTTTTGAAAGGTTTCTTAGCCGCTGGTGATTTACCCGGTTTTTGGTCGCCTCTGGCTCTGTCTTCGTCTTTTGGTTTTGCTTTGAATTCAGCTCTTTCTGAAGCTCCTTCTTTTACAGGAATTTGAGCTTTGTGTTTGGCTAAAACATCATTTGGGTTTTTTGGATTTTCTTTTGTTCCACGCAAGTGAATTACCAATCCATTCAAGAAATTACGCAACACTTGGTCGCCACATTCCATATAATTTTCATGTTTTTCATCACGGAAAAAAGCACCCAATTCTGATTTAGTGATTCTAAAATCTACCAATTCTAATATTTCAACTATTTGATCGTCACGCAACATTAAAGCTACGCGAAGTTTTTTAAAGATATCGTTGTTAGTCATCATTTTTATTTTTTACAAAGGTACGGTTAAAAAGCAATTAGACCGCAATTTTAGATTTAGAATTGGTTTTGGTTTAGAATGTGAATTATTTTATCCAAATCTTCTTTTTTGTGATTGGCAGTAGCTACAATTCGATTTAAATCCTTGCTGTCTGTTGGGTATTTAAAATTAGTTACGATGATTTTATTCGTAGTGAAAATTTCATTTATTCCTTCGATTTCTGGATAAATTAGCGGATAATTCGGATTAAAAAGAACTGCTTTACTTTTAATTAAATGAGTATCTATATAGTTCAAATTGTCTTTTAATTTTTGATGTTGAGTAAAATAAATTTTTTCAGCATCAGCGATGGTTTGGACAAATGCCGCATTCATTCCCGCACTGGAAACAAAAGTGTCGTGATTTGCCATTTGATTAATAAAATCGATATCGCTGGCAATTACGCCACCTGTCAACCCAAAGGCTTTCCCTAAAGACGCTATCATGATTTTTCTTTTAATAGAAGGAAGATCGATTGTCGAATAAATTCCACAACCATTTGTACCTAAAATACCAAGCGAATGCGATTCGTCAATAACTAAAGTTATTTCTTTATTGGAAGGAATTAAATTTAGGACTGAAAAATCGATTGGTTTTACATGAAAAGAAGGAACTGCATCGGTTAGAATCGTAATTTTTTCAGTTACGTTATCCAGTAAGCGAGGATTTAATTGGTTACCAATAAAAAAGGGGAGGCTATTTGGCGCTTTAATGGCAGGATGCGTATCAGGAAAATGAAAAAAGCAATCGGTTTGAGGTGTTAATACCTCAATTACTAATTTCCCCGCCAGCATGCCGGAAGAAACTGTAAGAGTAGCATCCGCTTCGATGTAATTAGCTAAAAAACGTTCTCCATTTTCGTAAGCAGTTAGTTGAATATTTGCATTTCTCGAACTTCCATAAGCTGTTCCCCATTGTAAAATATTTTTGATGAGCAGCTTTTGGAATTTCTTATTTGTGGGTAAACCCAAATAGGCAGTTCCTCCAAAATACAAATAGGTCTCATTGTCGATTTCTATTATTCGATCTGGAAATTGGTTGACTTTCATTTAGAATTAAATTAAAGTTACTCCAGTTCCATTGATTTCTGAATAGCTTATTTTTCCAAAATCTATGGTTACACCGGTAGCAATATCTTCTGCCAAAAGCAGCGCGCCATCCATATCTACATAGTCCAGTTGCGGCAATAAATGTGCAATCGCAGATATTCCCACGGTAGATTCTGTCATACAACCGACCATCGTTTTTAAACCTAATTTCTTGGCTTCCTGAATCATTCGTCTTCCGGGAGTTAAACCGCCACATTTCACTAATTTGACATTTACGCCATGAAAATAATGGTGACATTTGGCTACATCTTCTTCTATAATGCAACTTTCGTCGGCTATTATTGGTAAAACCGAATGTTTAAAAACTTCCTTATGTCCTTCCCAATTGTCTGCTTTCATGGGTTGTTCCAAGAATTCCACTCCCAGTTTTTTTAACTCGATTGCATTATTTATGGTTTCTTCGACACCCCAACCGCAATTAGCATCAATTCTAAAGATGGCATTGGTATGTTTTCGAAGTGCTGCTACAATGGCAATATCTTCTTTAGTTCCCAATTTTATTTTGTAAATCGGCCAAGGTAATTCCTTCATTTTAGAAACCATTTTTTCAATGGAAGCAATTCCAATTGTGTAATCTGTCAATGGATTTTTGTTGATGGTATAATTCCATAATTCGTACAATTTTTTTCCTTTTTTGCGAGCATACAAATCTGTATAAGCCATATCCAAAGCGCACAATGCAAACATGTCATCTTTTAAATAAGGATGAATTTTTACCCAAAATTCTTCAGGTGTTTCATTTGTCGTTGCTTCAATTAGAGTGCGAATTTTTTCTAAATCCAGCATCATCATTGGAACGGTTGTACGGTAGTATGGATTTGATGTTGCTTCGCCAAAACCTGAAAATCCTTCACTTTTTAATTCTACAATTAAAGAAGGTTGAAAGTCTATTGACTCTCTTGAAATCGTAAACGTATGTTTTAATTTGAGGTTGTATTTTCTTAAGATTAGTTCCATTTGAATCTGATTTTAGCACTTAAAATTAATGTATTTATCTTTAAATGCAGAAGGATTTTATTTTAATAACCAAGCCATAAAATTGCTTTTACAAAACTGTCACGCCATAATTTTTCGTTGTGCTGTCCACCTTTTACAATTTTCTTTTCATTCAAATTTAAACAATAGCATCTTTTAGTATTAATTAGATATTCCATTTTGTTAAGGTCGCGAACCACAGAGTCATCATCTCCTTCTTTATCTCCACAAAGAAAATAATATTTCGTTTTTTGCTTTTTATTTTTTTCTTCTAATTCAAAAATTTCTTTGCGGTTTATCCAAAAAGCGGGTGAAAAAACAGCTGCTTTACCAAACACTTCAGGATATTTTAAAGTAGCGTAAAAGGAAGTCAAACCACCCAAAGAACTTCCCATAATAATAGTGTTTTTCTTCTCGGGTTTGGTTCTATACGTTTTGTCAATTTGCGGTTTTAGCGTATTTACAATGAATTCTAAATAATTAGCTGCTTTTCCGCCACCATATTTTTCGTTTTTAAAGGGAGTTAATTCTTCTAAACGTTTGTCATTTCCATGTTCGATTCCTATTGCAATAACTTGTGCATTGAGACTGTCCAGTTTTTCATCGACATTCCATTCACCAGAATAGGAAGTTTTAGTGTCAAATAAATTTTGGGCATCCTGCATGTATATAACGGAATATTTCTTTTTTGAGGTTAAATAATTTTTCGGTAAATAAATCCAAATTTTCTTAGAAGTTTGAAGTTGTGGCGCCTCAATGGTAAAAGTGGAAACTTGTTTTGAAGCTGTACTCTCTTGAGCTGTAATTTTTGCTGTCGCAAAAAGTATTATAATAAGAATTAACTTAAGCTTTTGAATCATTACTGGTATTTTGTGTTTTTATTTAAAAAAATCAATATTTTAGCTAAAAATAATAATTTCATGAATACTTACGAGAAAAAAAGAAGCTTACTTTTAGAGATGATCGCTTTTTCTACTGTTGACGGACAATTACATAAGAGAGAATACGATTTTTTGTTTATTGTTGCCAATGAATTAAATATAGAAAAAGGAGGGTTCAATGATTTGTTTCATCAGGAATTGCCACAATTGCCCATTAAATCCGAGTTTCAACGCATTCAACAATTTTATAGACTGGCTTTGTTGATGCATAGTGATGGAATTTTGCATAAAAAAGAAGCTGCCGCTATCCAGCAAATAGCAATCGATATGGGTTTAAATCCCACAGCAACTAAACGTATTCTAAAGTTAATGAAGGAGGCGCCAAATGCAATTATTGATCCAGAAGTTTTATTGAATGTTTTTCAGGAGCAGCATAATTAAGTTAATTGTCCTTGCAACGCTTTTATTTCATCACGTAATTTTGCTGCTTGCATAAAATCTAATTCTTTTGCGGCTTTTTCCATGTTTTTTCGTTTTTCACGAATGCGTTTTTCAATATCTGGTTTTGATAAATATTCTGTAACTGGTTCGGCAGCAGTTAAAATAGTATAACCTAATTCATAATCTGCCAAAGGATTTTTGGTAAATGCGTTCTCGATTTTTTTATTTAAGGCTTGAGGGATCAAATTATTTGCAGTATTGTAATTGATTTGTTTGGTTCTGCGATAATTAGTTTCGTCAATGGTTTTTTGCATGCTTGCTGTAATTTTATCAGCGTACATAATTGCTTTTCCGTTCAGGTTTCTTGCAGCACGACCAATTGTTTGCGTAAGCGAACGATGACTTCGTAAAAAACCTTCTTTGTCTGCATCTAAAATTGCGACCAAAGAAACTTCGGGTAAATCTAATCCTTCACGAAGTAAATTCACGCCAATTAACACATCAAAAATTCCTTTTCGCAAATCTTGCATGATTTCTATTCGTTCCAATGTATCTACTTCAGAGTGTATATAACGGCAACGAATATTGACTTTTGTCAAATATTTAGCCAATTCTTCTGCCATTCTTTTGGTTAAAGTCGTCACCAAAACACGTTCGTCAATTTCGGCTCGAACCTGAATTTCTTCAATTAAATCATCAATTTGGTTTAAACTTGGTCGGATTTCAATAATTGGATCCAATAATCCAGTCGGACGAATTACTTGTTCAATAACAACACCATCTGTTTTTTGCAATTCATAATCGGCTGGTGTTGCCGAAACATAAATTACTTGGTTTTGCATCGCTTCAAATTCCTCAAACTTCAAAGGGCGATTATCCATTGCTGCTGGAAGTCGGAAACCATATTCTACTAGATTTTCTTTTCGGCTTCTGTCTCCACCATACATGGCGCTAACTTGGGAAAGGGTCACGTGACTTTCGTCTACAACCATTAAGAAGTCACTTGGGAAATAATCCAACAAACAAAAAGGTCTTGTTCCTGGTAAACGGCCATCGAGATAACGGGAGTAATTTTCAATTCCGGAGCAATAACCGAGTTCGCGAATCATTTCCAAATCAAAATTGGTACGTTCTTCCAATCGTTTGGCTTCTAAATGTTTGCCGATTTCCTTGAAATAATCGACCTGTTTTACCAAATCCTGTTGGATTTCCCAAATTGCATTTTGCAAAACATCTGGAGAAGTCACAAACATATTGGCAGGATAAATCGTTAGTTTATCAAATTTTTCAAGGACTTTAGAATTCGTGACATCGAAACTTTCAATTTCCTCGATTTCATCACCAAAGAAATGGATTCGGTAAGCTTCATCCGCATAACTAGGATAAACATCTACTGTATCGCCTTTTATTCTGAAACTTCCGGGATTAAAATCAGCTTCGGTTCTAGAGTATAAACTTTGCACCAGTTGATGCAATAATTTGGTTCGAGAAATGATTTGTCCTTTCTCAATTGGAATCAAGTTTTTCTGAAATTCTATAGGATTTCCAATACCATACAAACACGAAACCGATGCTACTACCAAAATATCTCTTCGTCCGGAAAGCAACGAAGCAGTGGTTGACATTCGCATTTTTTCTAATTCTTCATTGATAGATAAATCCTTTTCAATGAAAACACCAGTTACAGGCATAAAAGCTTCGGGTTGGTAATAATCGTAATAGGAAACGAAATATTCCACGGCATTATTTGGGAAAAATTGTTTGAATTCCGAGTATAATTGTGCTGCCAAAGTTTTGTTGTGTGCCAAAACTAAAGTTGGTCTTTGGACTTGCTGAATTACATTGGCCACGGTAAATGTTTTTCCGGATCCGGTAACTCCTAATAAAGTTTGGAATTTTTCACCATCAATAATCCCTTGAGCTAATTTTTCAATCGCTTGGGGTTGGTCGCCTTTGGGCTGGTAATCAGATACAACTTGGAAATTCATTAGATTGGGACAAAATATCAGTTTGCAAAGTTAATTCATTTTTAATCGTTTAAGTATTTAGAAGATGTTAATTTAGGAGTGCAATTGTTTATGAAACGTTATAACAATCTTTCATTAAAATGATATAACTTTCAATAGGTTAGTAGTACATCATTGGAATCAGAGCAAAAAAAAGCCATCAACAAAAAGTTGATGGCTTTCCTAAACAAAAAATATCTTTTAGAAGCTGAAGTTTAATCTGGCAAAAACAAAACGGCCGTTTTGTCCAAACTGAGATACGTTTCTTGAATATACAAATTGGTTTGCATTTGATAAATCGATAGTTGCTGGAGCAGCTGTGTAATCAATAGCTCCAGACACTAATCTAGGTCTGATTGCTGTTTGTGTACCAAGATTTAAATCTGGATAAATATCAAAAATATTATTAGCTCCAATAACAATTTTTGCAGCCTCGGTAATTTTGAAACCCACAGACAAATCAGTAATAATTTTTGCTCCCCAAATTGGGTGCTCAATTTCTACCGCTTGACCGTTTATTATAACTCCTTCAACTCTTCCGTCTCCGTTTACATCAGCGGTATTTGGATCAGTCACTTTACCAAAATAAACATTTCTCAAGAAGAAATCGAATTTTTTATAGGTAACAGAATTGGTTAAGTTTGCTTTTACTCTTGGTATCGCTTCTTGTAAATATACTCTACTTGCTTCAGAATAGTATCTGTTTACCTGACCGGCAGCTTCTAATACTGGAGAAGCATGAATTTCTCCCACTCTATATGTTTTAGAGAAAGTTCCTGATAAATCTGTTTTTAGAGAAACGTTATTTCCAAAACTTGTTTTATGACTAATTACAACGTCGATTCCTTTTGATTCCGTGTCAATTGCATTAGCAAAGAAAGTAGCTGCAGTTGCTCCGGCAGTATCAAATAATGCATTTAAAATGGCATTTGGAGTTCCTGCTGCAGGAGTTCCACCCGGTCTTGAAAATTGATCCGTAAGAACCACCCTGTCGTCTATTTTTACAATATAAGCATCAGCCGTCAAAGTTAAATTGGCATCAGGTATTTTTGCCGTAAAACCAATACTTGCACTTTGAGATTCCTCTTGTTTTAATGTTGGAATTCCTAATAATTGTGCCGCTTGTGAATCATTACTGAAAGTTCCTACTTCAAATGGTACGCCACCTACGAATTGTGTAGCTGTTGAATTGAAATAGATTTGGTGTAACGATGGTGCTCTAAATCCAGTAGAAATGGCACCACGTAAATTGATATTATCAGTTAATTTATAACGAGTCGCTAATTTGAAATTGGTAGTATTTCCAAAATCAGAATAATTCTCAAAACGAACCGCACCGTTTAACAACCATTTGTCAGTAACATCTAATTCTAAATCGGTATAAAGCGCTACACTGTTACGGTCTTTATCAATTGCATTTGCAGGTCTGAAACCTGGAAATACTTGAGAACCGCCTGGTCTTGCTGCACCAAAAAAGTCAGTAACTCTAATGTTAGTTGCTGTAGTTCCAGTTACCACACCACCATTAATATCATATTGATTGTAAGAATCCGGCTCTCCAGCATTGATGGAATAGTTTTCATGACGGTATTCCGCACCAAAAGCAACATTCAATCCTTCCAGAACATCAAATTTTCTGTTCACGTCAAAATTTGTTGTGTTTTGGGCGAAAGCCAAACCACCAGCATCAAATTCAGTAGGAGAATTTTCTCTTAAAGAGGCATTTACCGTATTTTCAACGCCATAATCAAAAGCATTTCTTCCAAAAGTGTTACTTAAGTCAAAATTCCAATTTTCGAATATAAGACCTCTAAGACCAGCAGCAACTGAGACGTCGTTGATTGTAGAATGTATTTCCGGTAAAAATCCGTTTGGATACAATCCCGTGTATGATCTGGCTTGATTAGGTCTTCTGTAAAAACCTGCAGCTTCACCGTTTCTATAACTGGTTCCACCAAAAGCATACGCTTCCAGTTTATCATTGATTGGATAAGCAGCATTCAAAAAGAATTGAGCACTTTTCAAAGAAGATTGTCCCACTCTCATATTGAAATCTTTTCTTTCAAGACCTCTATACGCTAATTCTCCTGCTGTGGCATCAAAATTCAATGCGGTTTGCATCTGCGAGATGTCAGAAGCATCACTTATTGCTGTTTGTTGAGCCGATGTGAAATAGCCTACTTGCGGAGCATACGTTTTTATATTGGAAAGAATTTGTGTAGTATTTGGAGTATTAGTTATGTTTCCAAAAAGTGCATTAATATTAGTCCCAGCTTCTGCAGCTCTTTGTTCAACCGCATTATACGCATTAAATAAAGTACCGGTCACATCTTTTGCTCTGTTTGTAGCATCTCTTAATTGAAAACTTGCTGTTGCATTGATGAAACTTTTCTCTTTACCTAAACTCGTTCCGTAGTTTAAGTCTAATTGGTAATTACCACCGTCAAAACCACCGTCATGGTCATTGGCCCCTTTTGAAAGATTTCCTCCTCCAAAAAGGTTTACCTCTAATTTATTCGTGTTTTTCTTAACATTAATATTGATTACACCTGCAATAGCATCAGAGCCATATTGTGCGGAAGCACCATCTCTTAATACTTCAATTTTTTCGATGGCAAATGCAGGAATTGCATTCAAATCCGTTCCTACAGATCCTCTTCCCGGTGACCCGTTAATATTTACTAAAGAAGAAGTATGTCTTCTTTTTCCGTTTATCAAAACCAATACTTGGTCTGGTCCTAAACCTCTTAATTGTGCAGGATCAATATGATCCGTTCCATCAGCAACCGTTTGAGTATTTGATGTAAACGATGGCGCAACCATGTTTAAAATTTGATTTAAGTTTACTTGAGCTCCTTGTGAAGCAATTTCTTTCATGCTAATCACATCAATAGGAACAGCAGATTCTGTAACTGTTCTGGTAGGATTACGAGAACCGATTACAACAACATCTTGTAGTGTTTCGCCACTTCCTGTTAAAGTAACATTTACAATGCTTCCTGTTACAGTTACCGATTTAGTTTCTAATCCCACATAAGAAAATTGCAAAACGTCTCCTATTTGAGCACTGATAGTATAACTTCCATCTGCATCTGTTGTAGTTCCTTTTGTGGTTCCTTTTACAAGAATCGTTACGCCGGGTAAAGGTTCGCCGTTGTCATCAACTACGCGACCTTTAATAATATCAGCTATTGCGTTTTCATTTAAAGTCGAGAAAACTTCTCCATTAATTCCCACTTTGAGAATTCCTTCCTTTTGTAAAATAATTTGATTGCTTACTTCAGTGTAATTAATTTTTAGTGGTTTTAAAATACGGGTAAGTACACTTGATAATGCTTCGTTATTGGCATAAACACTCACTTTTTGGTTCAATTGTGTCATTCTCGAATTATACGAAAATTTAACATGTGCCAACTTTTCAAGTTTGGTTAACGCCGTATCTAAGTTCAAATCGGTTAGGGTAACAGTTACCTTTGTATCCAATTTTCTTTGTCCTCTGATATTATTCGCTATTGTAACACTTGAAAAAACAAGGGCTAAAACAAATTGAAATAAGGTTATTTTCATGATTCGAAAGAGTAGTCGTTGTTTAAGGACAGTTTTTTTCATAATTTTGGTTTGTTTTATTAATATTCTTTAGTTTGGTTATTGAGAGAACGGACCAATTACTCTTTACAGAGAGGTAATTGATTTAATTCAAGGCGTCGGGAATGTTACAGCATTTTCGGCGCTTTTTCGTTTATGTGCTTTAATTCATAGGCAAAATAAAGTTAGTTGCATCCATCTGATATAATAATAATTTGATTTCCATTCATTTCATAACTGGTATTGTTCCCAAGACTTTTACAAATAATTTTGAGTTTTTCCGGTAGCGGCTGGTCACTTAAAGATGTGGTGAGATAACAGTCTTTTAATTTTGCTTGAGGAAAATCAATTTTTACCAAATAAGCTTGCTCAATTGTTTTAAAAATTTGAGCAACAGGAATATCTGTAAATTCAAATCCCAATTGTTCTATATTACTTGCTGAATGACTTAAAGATTCATCTTGAGTTATGTCCGTAATTTTATTAAAAGTTAGATTTTGACGTACGAATCGTAGGGCTTGATTCGGTAATAGAACAATCAATTCATCTTTTGAGTTTGCAATTAATTGGTTGGATCTTACCTTTACTTTACCAGTACGAACCACCACTTCTACATTTGGCTGATTAGCGTATGCTTTTATTCTAAAACTTGTTCCTACTACTTTAGTAACAATTTCATTAGCAAAGACAAAAAATGGTTTTTTCGGGTTTTTACTGATTTCAAAAAAGCCTTCACCGGATAGGTAAACTTTTCGTTCATTCCCAACAAAGATTTTAGGGTAACTCAACTTACTATTGGGTTGTAGCAATACGGAACTGCCATCGGATAAGGTTATTATCTGAGGTTTGTCAGAATTATTAGTTTGTTCAACTAGACCCTCCTCATTTTTATTGATTAGTTCATTGTAGGTAAGCACTGAATTTTCAGGAGCAATATAGTGGTTGTAAAGCCAACCGGATAAAAGACTTAAAATCAAAACGGCCGCAACTCCACTAAACCAATTATTTCTCCAAAGTTTTATTATTGGTCTGCTTGTTCCATTTTTATTTTCTTCTGCTCTTTCAATTTTTTCCCAAGTAGCTTCCAAGGCATATTGAACGTCCTCAGTTGATAGGTTGGTATTAGGAACTTTCATTGCTAACAACCATAGTCGCGCTTCTTCAACTAATTTGGCACGACAGGAATTCTCTAAAGTCCATTCTTCCCAGTCTTGTTGGTCGTCTTTGAAACAGACCCATAATTGGAATGATTCATCGGCTAAAAAGTGTTCTATCTCTGTATAATTGTTACGTTGTTGCATCAAAAAAATGGATTACAATTATATAAAGGACAGTTTTTTTATTTGATACTCATTAAATTATGAATTTTTTAAATTTATTTTTAAAAAAACTAAAAAACACTTTGAAACAGTAGTAAAATTAGTAAAATGTTTCCTTTCCACTCTTTGCGCAGACTCAATAAAGCACGGTGTAAAAGATTATTTGCCGATTGATAGTTGACTTCAAGCATATTTGCAATTTGGTCTACAGTGAGGTCTTGGTTGTAACGTAGATACAAGGCCTCTTTTTGTCGAGAAGGCAAATCATTAATTAGTCGATTGAGATGTGAGACTTTGGCCGCGGTTGTCTCATCGGCAATGAGGTGATGTTCTATGGAGAAATCAAACAGAAATTTAACAGAATCCATTGAAGTGCTTAGGCGAAAAATATGATCTCGTTCTTGTAATCGCGCAATACGTTTACGAACACTTGACAATAAATAGGCTTTTACTACCACATCTTCATTTAGTTTATTTCTATAAACCCAAATATCTGTAAAAACATCTTGTACGCAGTCTTGCACTTTTTCAGGAAAAGGAATAAACGAATTTCCATAACGTACTAAATGAGCATAATGCTTTTTAAAAAGTGTTGAAAAAGCCTTTTCATTACCTTTTTTTAGGTTGCTCCAAAGGGTGGAGTCATCTAGTGTATCGGTATGTAGTATTTGCCTTTTCACAATTTAGTTAGGATTAGTTGATTCTTTTCAATGCAAATTTTTGATGAGCATATAATTTTTATTGAATACGAATAAATTACAATAAAAAAGGATAGTAGTGGTATTCTTGTGTTTAAGTATTAGTGTTTTTTTTGCTAATGGTTTTATGAACCGCAAAAGAATATTTTTTAGATTATTTAAGATTTCATAAACAAATGAATTTGGTTCTTCGCCAAAAGTAGTGGAAAACTAAGTTAGGTCGTTTAGGAATGGAAATTAAACTTTAAATAAACACTTATTTTTAAAGGATATTTTGCGATAATTACGAAATTTATTCATTGGTAAATTAATGTTTTTTTTGAATTCCACTACTTTTGGCGAAGAGCCACAAATTTACATAATTATATGTTAAAACGTGTTTTTTGGCTTAAAAATATAAAGAAATACAACTACTTAGGAATAGTTGTATATTTTTTTTAGAAAACTAAATTTTTAGAAGTTTAATTATTGATTTAATAATCATACCTTTTTCGTTATAATTCCTTTAAATAAATAATTCTTATAAATAAAGAAAAAGGTTGGAAAGCACTACTGTTTGGAATGATTTTGTGGTAGTATTTCAAGACCTTAACGAAATATTTTTATTTCTAAAACTTCCAAGCTTTTTGCTGTGCTTCACTCAAAAAAGTCCAAGCTACGATGCGGCTCGTTTTTTGGCCTTGAGCCATATCAATCGTTTTTACTTCAACAGCACTTACTTTGTTTAAGGTTTTATAAAGACTGGAAAGATTTTCTTTTTTTGAAACCAATGTAGTGAACCATAAGCATTGCATTGGGTATTTGGCACTTTCGTAAATCATTTGGGTTACGAAACCTAATTCGCCACCTTCACACCATAATTCAGCATTATGACCCCCAAAATTTAAAACAGGTTTTGTGGTTTTTGTTTGCTCTAAATTATTGATTTTTCTCAACGTGCTTTTAGTAGCCTCTTGCTGTGAGGCATGAAAAGGCGGATTGCATATTGTGAAAGTAAATTTGTCTTCGGGTGTAATTATGTTTTTAAAAATAAAACGTGCTTCTGTTTGTTGTTGTAAACTAATGGCATCGATTAATTTTGGATTGGATTCGATGATTTTACTGCAGTTTTCAATTGCTTTTAAATCGATATCGGTTCCCACAAAACTCCATCCGTAAGCAGAATTACCTATTATTGGGTAAATGCAATTGGCACCAATACCAATATCCAAACCTTGAACGGTTTCGCCTTCCGGGATGATTCCGTTATTAGTGGAAGCCAATAAATCAGCTATATAATGAATGTAATCAGCTCTGCCAGGAATGGGTGGGCAAAGGTAGTTTTTAGGAATGTCCCAATCCTGTATATCATAATGAGTTACCAGTAGGGCTTTGTTTAGCGATTTTACCGCTTCGGGATTACTAAAGTCAAGAGTTTTTATATGGTGCTCATTGACAGCAACAAAATTCTTTAATTCAGGACAATTTTTGATTAATTGTTCAAAATCATATCCAAATCGATCCAGATTTCTAGGATGCAAATTGGTCTTTTCGGTAATCGTTTTTGGTTTTATTTTTTCCATTTCCGCGCAAAGATAGTCAATCTCTTCTTGTCAAATTAAAGGAAGAGATTATAAATAGATTTTTAGTCACTAATCGATGCATTCCATCAGTAATAAATCGCCTTCACTGTGTTCAATTGTGACTATGCCGTCTTTGATGACATGATTGCTGCTTCCGGTTCTGTAGCCAATGGTTAGACTATCGTCTTTTAAAGGATAATATAAATTATCTGAATGAATTCCGGTAACATGACCGATGGGAATTAACGAAATTGGGGTATTGGCAGTATACCATTTTTCGAATTTGTTCGGCAACAAAAATATTTTTGAATGGTCGTCTAAAATTACAATTTTCAATAGATTGCGGTATCGAACAATGTTTGTAAGATTGGTAATGGTATGATCGGCTCTTTTTCCTGTTGCCCAAACGACATTTACGGCCGGGATTTTTCGATGAATTAAATAATCAAATGCTTTCTCTAAATCGGTTTTATTTTGGTCTGGAGTATGAATAATCTCAATAGGATATTGTGAAGTTTGATATTCTTCAGGATCAAATCCTCTATCGAAATCACCTAAAAGAACATCTACTTTTATGTCTAATTGCATGACTCTTTCTATAGCCGAATCTAAAACAATTACCAAAGGAGACCATTCTAATAATTGTCCTAATAATTCTGGATTACAGGATGCGCCATTGGCAATTATTAAGGCAGGTTCTTGGTCGTCGCGAACGATGTGATGTGAGGACATGGTTAATTATGAATTACGAATTGAAAATTACTAATGCAAAGATAGTGATTCATAATTCGTAATTTGTAATTCGTGATTTTTTAGCCCAGATAGAAATGAAAAACAAAATAGGTTCCAAACTTTAGTTTTGTGCTAGTAGAAGAGCGACCAAAGGAAGCTCCTTATACTAGCTAGAAAACTGTTTAGAGCCTGTTTTGTTTGTAATGTATAGCTGGTTTTTGCTCCTTATTGTATCGTGTAATTTTTAATATCGACTTCACTAAGAGAAAAATAACCCAAAGGAAAATTAGCTGAATTTGTGTTGTTGATGATGTTTCCTCTTACTGTTGCCGGAGGAGATTGAAACGGTCCGCCGCCATTATTTCCTGCGATGCTTACTAAAACGCGGAGGTAATTGTAATAGGCTTTTGAAATTCCGTAATGGCTGACTTCTATTGCGTTGCCCGCTTTTAAATCGTCATTTTGGGAAATGCTAAAGAATTTATTTCCGTCAAAAAACTCATCTTCATCTACATAAAAATTAGATTTTACCTGATTGGAATAGATGTATTTGTATAAATAATAATTAGGTTCGTTCGCAGGATCTGTATAATAGGATTTGATTTCTATGTTTTTTCCGGTAAAGCCTCCTTCGTTATTTTGAGTAGTTTCAGTTATTGGTGCTACTGATTTTAATGTTTCGGAGGCAGTGTAAGTTGCACCATCACTAATAACAGTTAAAGTGTAGGATTCGTTTATGACAGGAATAAAATTAGTGCAAATGTATTCCCCTTTATTAGCAGATTCGGCAAAATTAAAAATGATATTGGAACTGTTTTTAATATAAATAGTGGCTCCGGAAATTTTTGGAATTATGGTACTGTAGTAATCTGTCGTTGTAGTTAATTTTATTTTTTGTTGATTTCCAGCGGTTCCTTTTTTCCAATTTATGGAAGCTTCTATAACCAGTTTTGGCAGTGCAGTGTTCAAATCTAACGGAATAACATCCTCACAACTGTTGAAAAATAATGCTGCTATAATTGCTAAAAATAGTGTTGTTTTTTTCATATAATTAAAATTTGAAGTTATAACTAATCGCAGGAACAATACCAAAAATGGAAGTTTTTACGGCCTCATTAGTACCGGTATCCATATTTTGTCTAAAATTGATTGAAGCTGCATTTTTTCTATTGTACAAATTGTAAATACTAAAAACCCATTCTCCTTTCCAGTTTCTGTCATTATTTTTGCGTGGGGTTAATGTTGCAGCAATGTCGAGATGATGGTAAGCCGGAAGCCGGTTTTCGTTTCTTAAATCATAACTGGGAACGGCTATTCCAAGGTATTCGTATTGTCCTGTCGGATAGGTTACGGGTTGCCCGGTTTGTAACGCAAAATTAGCTCCAAAAGACCATTTCTCGTTTGAATTATAGGAAGTGGTGATGGTAATATTGTGCAATTTATCATAAACAGAGTTGTACCAATTTCCATTATTAATTCCTGTTTCAATAGATGTTCTTCCCGGAGTTTGTTGTTCAGATTTAGATAAAGTATAGGAAATCCAGCCGTTAAATTTACCTTCGTTTTTTCGGAACATTATTTCCAAACCGTAGGATCTTAATTCACCATTCAAAATCACTTGTTCAATCGCTTTATTCGCAATCAAATTAGCACCATCGATATAATCCAATCTGTTTTTTACTTTTTTATAATACGTTTCAACTTCTAAGGAATAGACGCCATCTTTAAGATTTTTAAAGTAGCCCAAAGCCACTTGATCTGCAATTTGGGGCTTGATGAAATTATCACTTGGCGTCCAGACATCAAGCGGAGTAGGAGAGGAAGTATTGGAAATCAATTGTAGATATTGGACCATTCGGTTGTAGCTGGCTTTTACAGATTGGTCATCGTTGATTTGATAGGCAAAAGAAAAACGTGGTTCTAAATTATTGAAGCTTTCAATCACTTTATTTTTCTCATAAAATTTAGTTCCAATAGGCGTCGCTTTTTCATAAATCTGTAAATCCGGATTGAAAGTTACCGGATTGTCATTCTCATAAATATTTACGGTAGATTGTCCTAAACGGTAAAATATACTGTATCGTAAACCATAAGAAAGAGAAATTTTATTCGAAATTTCATGATCTCCATTGATGTATAGGGCAGGTTCGAAAGCGTGTTTTTTATCCAATTGATCAAAATTAATTCCGGAATCTACATCAGATGGTTTTATAGTTCCCGGATTAAAATCGTAATAAATAGCGCTTACGCCGTAATTCAATTTGAATTTATTTGAAATATAATTCTTGAAATCGTATTTGATATTGTAATTCTTGATGCCGGAATCCCATTTGAAACCTACAAAATCCAAATCCAATCCATAATAATAGTCGCTGTAGATTAGCGATAAATTCGAAAATAATTTATCTGAAAATAAATGATTCCAACGCAAGTTTAAAGTGGAGTTTCCATAAATATTAGTGAAGCTTTTATTCAGGCTAAAAACGTCTCTTCCAAAATATCCCGACAAATACAGATTGTTATTTGGGTTCAATTTATAACTCAACTTGGTATTCAAATCATAAAAGTAAGCGGAGTTGTTTTTTTGTTCTTCAGAGAGTTTTAAAAATAAATGGGCATACGAACTTCTTCCACCAATAAGGAAAGAACCTTTGTCTTTTACTATTGGTCCTTCGACCAAAATTCTACTCGAGATTAATCCGATTCCTCCATTTACGTTGAATCCTTTACTGTTACCGTCTTTTTGATAAATGTCTAAAACCGAAGAAGCCCTTCCGCCAAAACGAGCTGGAATTCCACCTTTGTATAGCTTTAAATCCTTTATCGCATCGGGGTTGAAAACTGAGAAAAAGCCAAAAACATGTGAGGAATTAAATATGGTTGCTTCGTCCAACAGAATTAAATTCTGGTCTGCACCACCGCCACGTACATTAAAACCGGATGCGCCTTCGCCAGCATTAGTAACTCCTGGAAGCAATAAAATAGATTTGAGAACATCAACTTCGCCGAGTACAACCGGCATTTTCTTAATAGCCGAAATAGAGAGTTTATTAACGCTCATCTCAGGTTTCCGAATGTCAATTTTGGTTTTAGTATCAATGATGACCACTTCTTTTAAAACAGTTTCATTGCTTATTAATTTAAAATTATTTTTTATGTTTTGGTCTAAATTTATCGATTCTTCTATGGTTTGATATCCTAAATAGGTTATTTGAACAGTGTAATTTCTTTTTGGAACAGTAATAGAGTAGAATCCATATTCATTGGTAGTTACACCTGTTTTTAATTCTGGGATAACAATGTTAACACCAATTAAAGTTTCATTGCTGTTGGCGTCAATAATAGTTCCGCTAAGGGTAAATTTTTGCTTCGCCTGATCGCTAAAGCTCGTGTCTTGAGAAAAAGAAGAAAGAGAAGATAATAATACAACAAGAAAGGGAATAATTTTCTTTATAATCATTGTTTGAATTTTCTAAATGAAGAAATGCAAATTTCACTAAACAGAATATTAATTGGGGTATAACAATTGTTAAGGTATTGCTAAGATAAAAAAAAGACGACCGTTTTTTAGTTGTCTTTTAATCTTCATGTATAAAATATTCAAGGAATATTATTCTTTCTTTTGTATCTCTAATAGTTTGTGTGTTTTTAGCTAAAGGTAAAATAGAGCCTCCTTCATATTCAATATCAAATACCTCTCTATTTTTTTCTTTAGAAATTATCCAGTTTTTTTGTGAATTTATTATACTTGTTTTTAATCTTAAATTATAATTTTCATAATCGTCTTTGATTTCTGTATCTATTTTTTTTATTAAATATTTATATCTAACATTTAAAATACTATCATAGTAGATTAATTCATTTGCTGAGCAAACATTCATTTCCGTTTGAGAACCATCATAACAGTCAAATTTATTTGGAATGCTATCTGATTTTTCTTTAGTGCTATCTTTTACTTTAATATGTCTTGTGATTATTTTTGTTTCTTGTTTTTTGTTGCAAGAAAATATAAATATTGATAAGAAAATAATAAAGATAATTTTTGTTAAGATTTTCATTGTTAATATTTTTGGCTGTAGTCTAAAAGAATGTTGTTGAAATAATTTTGTTATATTTAATAAGTTGCGTATTTGTTTAATACATCTTTTGTCCAATTTTGAGATTTTCTAACTCTTTTTACTGGGCATCTGTATGTTCTGGAAGAATATGTATTGATGAATTTCTCATATTGATTTTCAATGTTTATAAATACATCCCAAGTATGATTGCTTTTTAATAAATCATCCATAGACAATTCGTTTTTACTTTTATCGTTTTTTAGCACTTCTAATTCTTTGAACCAATTGGCATATCCTTGCAAATATTTTGTAGAAACACCTTTCAAGACTCGGTTTACCATAAGATCAAATCGTTCAGCAATACTGTTAATGTGCTGTACGTGATACTCTTTATCAAAAGTATGATTCTTAGCATCAAAGGAAATATGTGGAATTTTGAAAGATTTTGCAAAGGCTGAAAT
>NZ_JBLNKS010000026.1:0-30841 GCF_048276375.1 Flavobacterium sp. ZB4R12
CAATATAAAGTTAATAAAATTTACAATGAAAAATAAACCCATTTTAGGATTAAGAATTAATGTAAATTTATATCAGGATTAATAACAAAAAGTGTAAACTTTTTTCAGGACGAGACATATTATAAAAAAGTTAGCCACAAATTTCACTAATTAATTCGAGTAAATTAGTGAAATTCGTGGCTGAAATTTCGTCTAAATATTTATGTTCATACGGTAGGTTTCATATCCGATTTTTTTATGTAACTAATGTCCTGAAATATTCTAAAATAAAGTTTTATTGTATTTCTTCAAATGTATTACCTTGTTTGATATCGCCGGTTTGATATCCTTTCATAAACCAATATTTACGTTGTTCTGAAGTACCATGAGTAAATGATTCCGGAACAATATGTCCTTGTATTTTTGATTGTATGGCATCATCACCCACAGCATGTGCTGCACTTAAAGCTTCATCAAGATCACCTTCTTCTAATATATCGTTCATTTTTTGATTGTAATGTGTCCAAACCCCAGCATAAAAATCAGCTTGTAATTCTAAGGCTACAGATAATTTATTGGCTTCGGCTTCACTTTTACCTTCTTGCATCTGTCTCATTTTACTGGAAGTCCCTAATAGCGTTTGTACATGGTGACCTATCTCGTGAGCAATTACATAAGCGGTAGCAAAATCACCTCCTTGAGCGCCAAATTTTGTCTTTAGTTCTTCAAAAAAAGCCAAGTCCATATACACTTTTTGATCGCTTGGGCAATAAAAAGGTCCTGAAGCAGATGTTGCATTTCCACAAGCAGTTTCCACTGCATCGCTAAACAATACCAAATTTGGTTTTTTATATTGCATATTATTTTCTTGGAAAATGGTTGACCAGACATCTTCATTATCTGCAAGAATGGTTTTTACAAATTGTTGCTCTTCTATTTCTTTGGCAGTTAAGTCCCTTTGTTCGGCAGAAGCACTTTGTCCTTGATTCATTTGTTCTAATATTGGAGTAAGCATTTGGGCATTCTCTCCACCAAAAAGATTTAATAACAAGATAATAATACCAATAATTCCACCAATAATTCCACCTCCTACAATTGTTTTTCCTCCAGATGACATTCCTCTTCTGTCCTCCATATTTTCACTTTGACGTCTGCCCATCCATTTCATAATTGTCTTATTTTTAGTAGTTATTAAACAATGAATTTACACAAAATTAATAATTTTAAACACTAAACATCCTTTTTTTAAAGGTGGTAGTTGGTCCATTTAGAAAGTGTTTCTTCAATAATTCCTTTTATTATTGGTTTTGAGATGTAATCATTCATCCCGGCCTCAATGCATTTGTCTTTTTCTTCTTTTTCAGTACCTGCAGTTATTGCAATAATAGGAATATTTTGACCAGTTTTTAAGTTACGAATCTCTTTAGTTGCTTCATATCCATTCATTATTGGCATCTGGATGTCCATTAAAATAATATCAGGATTTAGGATTTCAAATTGATCAACAGCATCTTTGCCATTTGGTATTTCAGAAATTGTAGCATCTGAATATAAATTTTTGAGGATTGTTTTAAGTAATAACATATTGACTTTATTATCCTCAACAATCATTATTTTTTCAAAAAAAAACACAACTAAAAATATTTTAATTGTGTTTTATAAAAAAGTATATTCCAGATTTAGAGCGATTTATTCAAACTCATTTTCAGAATCGATTCCAATAATTGCAACATAAATGGCATAATACATGGAATACATAAACGGAATTGTAAAAAATATTCCGATGCAACATCCTATGAATCCTACCATTGACGCTATTATGGATACAATAACTAGTCCTAAAAGGACTAAGGGTTGTTTTGATACGATTATCATACTAGATTTTATGGCATCAAAAGCTTTTAAATCACCAAAAATAATAAGAGGAATTGTTAGGAAAGTAAAAAAAGAAACTGTCATGCTAATCAATGATCCAACTATTTTAATTTCGGTATAATCGACCAATGCTGATAAACCGGTACTAAATAATGAAATTAGTAGTGTAGCGATAACCAGTTCCTTAAAATAAGGGGCTTTGTAATATTCTAAAATAGTTGAAACATGAAATTCCTCATCTTTTTCACCACAATGTGCCATTTTAATTAATCCGGCAGGGAAAGGACTTAAAAGACAAGATAGCACTATCGCACCTATTATGTAGACTAACATAAATGCGCTTGAAAAATTTTCGTTTTTTAAATTTTCTAATGATTTTTCGTTTAATACGGAAACTCCAAAAGTAAAAATTACTATTCCAGCTATTAGAATGCCTATTAGTATTGAGAAAACAAAAATCATTAAACCTGCATATAAGGCAATTTTTTTATAGTTTTCAAAGGCATGATTAAACACATTTCCAAAATCTAATTGATATCCATTATTCTTTATTTCTTCTATCTTTTCTTTAGTAGTTTTAATCATTTAGTTTCTTTGTTTTATTGGGTGAATTGAATGTATTTATATTTTAAAATAGACATCTTCAAAAGGAATTCTAAAACGTTCTCCATAAACGCCTTGTTCCTCCCGAAGACCGCATCCTATAATCATATTTATTTCGGATGAAGCAGGTAAATGTAATATTTTTTTTATTCTTAACGAATCAAAACCTTCCATAGGACAAGTGTCATAGTTTATTGCAGCCATGCTAATCATAAAATTTTGAGCTGCAAGTCCGGCACTTTTATGGGCAACAATGCGCATATCACTTTGTCTGGCTTCTCTGTAAATGGGTTTGAATAATCCTATAATTTGAAAAGCAATAAATTTGATCATTCCAAAGATTCCCAGGAAATCAAAGTAAAGCGTAGGAATGATTTTTTGATAATAATTTAAAGCAAATTTTTCTCTTTTTGAGTATGAAGATTCAGGTTTGTCTCCATAGAGTGATTTTAAGTAGTCAATATTTGATTGCACTCTTTTTCTCCATAAATCTTTTCTGGCCACAACAATAACCATTTGTTGTGCTGTTTTTGCTGCATTTTGATCAAAACTTGCCGCAGTTAATTTTTGTATAGTTTCAGGAGATACAATATGATAAAATTCCCAAAGCTGCATATTACTGCTTGTAGCAGCAAGTGTTGCTAATTCAATACATTCTGTTACTTTTTGCGCATCAATGGGTTCGTTTTTAAAAACCCGAACGGACCGTCGGTATTTAATGGCCTCACTTACCGATTTTTCATTGGTTACAACCATTTTAATAATTTTTTAATTGTTTTTAATTTATCATTGTAAGGGGCATAACGCATAGGTAAATCCAACCAATTTGCTTTTTTTACGATTCCTTTTTTATGCGAAAAAGTATCAAAACTCAAGCGGCCATGATACGCGCCTATGCCACTATGGCCAACACCTCCAAATGGAAGCCTTTTGTTAGCAAAATGGACTACGGTATCATTGATACAGCCCCCTCCAAAAGAATATTTGTATATGATTTTTTGTGCAAAGGAATGATTTTCAGTAAAAACATATAAAGCTAGAGGTTTCTCGTATTTAGAGATGATACCATTTATTTCGGCCTCATTTTCATAGGAAAGAATAGGGAGTAAAGGGCCGAAAATCTCTTCTTTCATAATCAGACTATCAGTACCGGATTCATCGATAAGCGTAGGAGCGATGTAGCAATTTTCAATTTCTGTTTGGCCTCCAAAAATAACTTTGTCTTCCTCAATCATATTGACTAATCGCAGCCAGTTTTTTTGATTTATAATTCGGGCATAATCGGGTGATAGTTTAGGATTTTCACCGTATGCTTTGGTGATTTCCAGTTTCATGAATTCCAAGAAATGACTTTTCATGTTTTTTTGAATCAAAATATAATCCGGTGCAATGCAAGTTTGACCAGCGTTTATAAATTTTCCCCAAACGATTCTTTTGGCTGCTAGTTTTAAATTGGCAGTTTCATCAATAATACAAGGGTTTTTTCCTCCAAGTTCCAATGTTACGGGCGTTAAGTTTTCGGCAGCCGCTTTTGCAACAATTTTGCCTACCGGAACACTTCCCGTAAAAAAGATATAATCCCAACGTTGTGAAAGCAGGTTCTGGGTGATTTCAACTCCGCCTTCTATAACTTCAACATGATTGTTGTGAAATGTTCGTTCAATAATTTTTGTAATTATTTCGGATGTTTTTGGTGTTAGTTCAGAAGGTTTTAGGACCACTTGATTCCCGGCAGCAACTGCTGAAATTAAAGGACAAAGAGCCAGTTGAAACGGATAGTTCCAAGGTGCTATAATTAATACTTTGCCGTAAGGTTCTTTGTAAATATAATCGGTGGAAGGGAAATTGAGAATGGAAGGAAATACCTTTTTTGGTTTAGCCCATTTATGTAAATTCTTTATAGTGTCTTTTAATTCAGAAATAACATAATAGGTTTCTGTGAGTACCGCTTCAAAAGCCGGTTTCCTGAAATCATCGTATAAAGCCTGAATAATTTCATTTTCATGAGTAATAATTACATTCAGTAACTTTATTAAAGTTTCTTTTCTAAATCCTATAGTAGTTTTGTAATTCATTAGGCACGCACAATTTATTTAGTGCTATGCAAGTTAATTTTTATAATTTACATAATGAATTATTCTTTAAAAAAATTATAGTGCGTCCCAGATGGAATCAGATGGAGTAGGAGCAGTTATGGTTAAGGCTTCTTTTGTAACAGGATGGATGAATGTTAATTTTCGGGCGTGTAAATGAATGCCGCCATCAGGATTACTGCGGTCAAAACCGTATTTTAAATCCCCTTTTATAGGCGAACCTATGGCAGAAAGTTGTGCTCTTATTTGATGATGCCTTCCAGTATGAAGATTAATTTCTAATGCAAAATAGTTATTGAGTTCCTTGAATATTTTATAATCTAAACTGGCTAATTTACTTTCTGGAACTTCTTTAATATGTGCTTTTGAAGTGTTGTTTTTTTCGTTTCTTTTTATATAATGAACGAGCTTATCTTCCTCTTTTGAAGGTTTGTTTTTGACTATTGCCCAATATGTTTTTTGAGTTTCACGATTGCTGAACAATTCATTCATTCTGGTCAAAGCCTTGCTTGTTCTGGCAAAAACGACAATGCCTGTTGTAGGTCGGTCTAAACGATGTACCACTCCAAGGAATACTTCACCGGGTTTATTATATTTATCTTTGATATATTCTTTGACAACCTCGCTCAAAGGTTTATCTCCGGTTTTATCGCCTTGCACAATATCACCTACACGTTTATTGACAACAATTAGGTGGTTGTCTTCGTGAAGAATTTGTAGATTATTTTTATTGGAAACTATTTTGTTAGACACTTTTTAGGCTTTTTTTGTAAACTGAATACTGCTACTGAACACTAAATACTAAATACTAATATTGCTCATTAGCATTAGGAAAATCACTTGATTTCACATCAGCAACATATTGACTGATTGCAGTTGTCATTCCTTCATATAAATTCATGTATCTTCTCAAGAAACGCGGACTGAATTCATTGTTCATTCCAAGCATATCGTGAATAACCAAAACTTGTCCGTCAACGCCGCCACCAGCACCAATACCAATAACTGGAATCGAAATACTTTGCGCCACTTTCTCGGCTAAATGTGCCGGAATTTTTTCAACAACCAAGGCAAAACAACCTAGTTTTTCAAGCAATTTGGCATCTTCCATTAATTTATGCGCTTCTTCCTCTTCTTTGGCACGAACCGTATAGGTTCCAAATTTATAGATAGATTGCGGGGTTAAACCCAAATGTCCCATAACCGGAATTCCTGCGTTTAATATTTTCTTGATAGAATCTTTAATTTCTTTTCCGCCTTCCAGTTTTACGGCATGTCCACCGCTTTCCTTCATAATTCTGATGGCAGAACGCAACGCTTCTTTTGGGTCTGATTGGTAACTTCCAAAAGGTAAATCAACCACAACCAAGGCTCTTTCTATCGCTCTAACTACAGAAGAAGCGTGGTATATCATTTGGTCCAAAGTAATGGGTAAAGTCGTTTCGTGTCCAGCCATTACATTCGAAGCCGAATCACCAACAAGGATTACATCGATTCCAGCAGTATCAACAATTTTAGCCATCGTATAATCATAAGCGGTCAGCATGGAAATTTTCTCTCCATTGGCTTTCATTTCAATTAATGACTTTGTTGTAATTCTTTTGTAATCTTTTTTTGCTACAGACATGGATTGTTACTTTTTGCCACAATTTTAGGTGACAGGTTATAAAATGTAAAAGTAGTAAAACAAATTCTTTAGAAACAAAAAAATGGATCCGAAAAATCGAACCCATTTTTGAGTAATTCTTATAAATAGTATACTAATGCTTCAAATCAGTGAATTCTGAGTCAGCCGCAAACGCTGAATTTATTTTTTCAACAATTTTTTCTTTTGCTAAAGTAAAATTTGCTGTTTGCTTAATATTTAATGATGATGTTCCAATTGCTACTTTATAAGAACCTGCTTCGGCAATCCAAGCTTTTTTGTTTGGAATAAATGAAGCCAAATCTTTTGGATTTAGTGTCAATACAATCGTTTGACTTTCTCCAGGTTGTAATAAATTAGTTTTACCAAAAGCTTTTAGTTCTTCTGTTGGTTTATCAATTGTTTTTGCAGGAGCAGAAAGATATAGTTCTACTACTTCTTTACCTGCTATTTTACCGGTATTTTTTACGGTTACGGTAACATTCATTTTGTCTGCAAATGCGCTTGAACTCAATTTTAAATTAGATACATCAAATGTAGTATAAGATAATCCGTAACCAAATTCGTAAGATGGTTTTACATGGAATGTATTGAAGTAACGGTACCCAACATAAATTCCTTCTTCATAAGTCACACTTGTAGGATTTTCAGCAGGTGTTCCAATCCAGTTTTTAGCTGATGGTGTATCTTCATATTTTACTGGGAAAGTCATTGTTAATTTTCCAGAAGGAGTTACTTTTCCAGAGAAAACATCCGCAACAGAATTTCCACCTTCTTGACCCGGTTGCCAAGGTAAAAGTATAGCATCTACTTTATCTTTCCAGCTTGCCGTTTCGATTACACCACCAATGTTTAAAACTACAACCACTTTTTTGCCTTGAGCATGAAAAGCTGCTGAAACAACATTGATTAAGTTGATTTCATCTTGAGCCAAATTAAAATCTTCATCTACTTTACGGTCATCACCTTCACCAGCATTTCTGCCAATTGTGATTAATGCCAATTCAGAAGTATTTGCTTTATTTTTAATAACTTCTTGGTTTAATTCTAATTCAGGAAGCCTTTTTGGAGTTGCCAATAAACCTTCTTTTTCACGTCTTTTTGTTTCAATCTCTTTTTGAGCAGCCATAAAAGGCTTGTATAATCCTTCTAATTCGGTATCAATAGAAAATCCGGAGTTGGTTAATCCTTCAATTAATGAAACAGAATAGGCTTCGTTAACATCACCACTACCAGTTCCGCCAGAGATAAAATCATAAGAGGTTACACCAAAAACGGCTAACGGAGCTGATTTTGAAGTAAAAGGCAATACATTGTTATTGTTTTTTAATAAAACAACCCCTTCTGCAGCAGCTTGTCTTGTAACTTCTGCATTTTCTTTTAAGTTTGGTTTGTTAGAATATTTGTAATTACTCATTGCCGGAGATCTCATTACTAATTCAAGGACTCTTCTTAAATTGATATTGATTTCTTCTTTAGATAATTTTCCGCTTTTTATATTTTCAACAATTGCATTTTGTTGTGCAGGTAAACCTGGCATCAATAAATCATTTCCTGCTGTAAGTTGTTTGGCAACATCACTAACAACGTCTTTAGCCATAATGGCTCCAAATCCATTATAACCTCCAAACCAGTCTGTCATCACTAATCCTTTAAAACCCCATTCATCACGAAGTACAGTAGTTAATAAATCTTTACGTGCTGATGTGTAAGTACCATTTAATAAGTTATAAGACGACATTACCGTCCATGGCTGTGATTCTTTAACTGTAATTTCAAATCCTCTAAGGTATATTTCGCGTAACGCTCTTTCGCTAACATGTGCATTAACACCCATTCTGTTTCTTTCCTGATTATTGGCAGCAAAGTGTTTTATTGAAGTTCCTACACCATTAGATTGTACACCATTTACCATTGCAGCTGCAATTTTTCCTGCTATTAATGGATCTTCAGAATAGTATTCAAAATTTCTTCCACATAATGGGTTTCTGTGAATATTCATTCCCGGGCCTAATAAAACATCTACTCCATATTCTTTTACCTCATTACCCATTGCTTTACCAACAGTATTGATAAGTGCTACATTCCAAGTAGAAGCTAATGCTGTTCCCACAGGGAATGCGGTAGCATAATACGTATTCGAATCCTCTTCTCTAATGGATTTGATACGTAAACCAGCAGGACCATCTGATACAATTACTGAAGGAATTCCTAAACGGGAAATGGCTGTTGTTCCTCCTGCAGAACCAGGAACTTTTGCGGTATCTTTTCCAGCAGTAAACTGCATTTTAGCCCAGTCAAAACCAGGCATTCCAATTCCAATAAGCATACTCGCTTTTTCGTCATCAGTCATCTGATTGATTAAATCTTGGATTCTGTCTTGAATAGAAAGACGGTAATCTTCGTATCGGTCTAACTTTCCATTTTTATTTAAATCAGAAAAGGTAAAACCATTAAGGGTAATTATTGGATTAATTTTAGTCTCTTTTATTTCTGGGTTTTTTGCCCAAGAAATTCCAGAAATGAGTAGCGCTGAAAGAAGCGAAGTCTTTGCGATTTTTGAAATTGAATTGTTTTTCATTTGGTTTATTTAGTAAATAGTTTTTTATTGCTTCATTATGAAGCAATATTAATTATTTTTTTTAATATTTGCAAAAAAAGCAGTTTATATTTTGATTATCAGTTTTTAAAGTAAAAATTATAATCTATTTCATATTTTTGCAATCAATTTATAACAATGGGATTTAATAAAATAATAGAGGAAAAATCAGCTGAAGCTTGGGATAAATACATTCCAAATTTATCCGTGGATTGTGTCGTTTTTGGATTTCACGACACCACCTTAAAAGTATTGGTTACAAGACTAAAGGAGGTAGATCTTTGGGCTCTTCCCGGAGGTTATGTTTTAAAAACAGAAAATCTTAAAGAGGCGGCCAATAGAATTTTATTTAATAGAACGGGTGCAGAAAATATTTATTTACAAGAATTTAAAGTTTTTAGTGATTTAAATCGATCTGATGGAATTTTTGATAAGTTTCCGGACACGCTATGGAACAAACAGCGATTTCTATCCGTTGGATTTTATGCCTTAGTCGATTTTCATCATGTAAATTTAGTTATGGATGATTTTTCTGATGCGTGCGAATGGAAATCTATTGAAGAATTACCAGATTTTATGATGGATCACCGCAGTATTTTTGACAAAGCTTTGATTACACTTAGAAAACAGTTGAATCACAAACCCATTGGATATAATTTATTACCAGAAAAATTCACCATGCCTGAACTTCAAAAATTGTATGAAATTATTTTAGCAAAGAAACTAAATCGCGGCAATTTTTACAGAAAAATGTTGCGTTATGATATACTTCAAAAACTGGATGAAAGCAGAAAAGGCGGTGCACACAAAGCTCCAGATTTGTATAAATTTGATATAGAAAAATACCAATTAGCGCTCAAAAATGGATTGAATGAAGGTTGGTAATAGTTTTTAAATTGCTAAATGAGTGAATTTATATTTTCATTATTGACGATGAAGAAAAATTACGCTTTCTTCTTGCTAGAATCGTTTTAGGAAATCAGCAAAAGAGATCTTTATAAAATCTTTATGTCTTGTTCAGATATATTATAAAATACTTACAACATATCATTTAACTTTGTAGTGTTAATAAGAAAGATAGTTGTGAAAAGTATTTTAAACCAAATAAAAAGAGAAAACCAATACCTGATATGTGTATTGTCTGTAAGCATAGTTGCTTCACTATGTTTGTTCACCAGAGATTATTTGGATTATAAAATTGTAGGTTATTTATTGTTGGTTGTAGTTTCTTTATTAGCTACATTTTTAGATATTTTGCCCGTATTATTGAGTGCTATTTTAAGTGCTTTAGTCCTGAATTTTTTGTTCATAGAACCATATTATACTTTTCATATTAGCAGTGCGGAAGATTCTTTATTATTGTTTTTGTTCTTTCTGATTGCACTTATTAATGGAGTTTTAACCCATAAAATTAGAAAAGCCGAAAAAATATTGCAAATAAAAGAAGTCAGGGTAAATACAATGAAGTTGTACAATGCTTTATTAGATTCATTATCACATGAATTACGCACGCCTATTTCTACAATTATGGGTTCAATTGATACGATACAAAGTAAAACGTTAACTATTTCTGAGGAAAATAAACAAAAATTATATTCAGAAATCGAAAAAGCATCTTTACGACTAAATCATCAAGTGGAGAATTTATTGAATATGTCAAGATTAGAATCGGGGGTAATACAACCAAAAATGGATTGGTGTGATTTAAAAGAATTGGTTTATAATGTTTTAGATAGTTTGAAAGATGATTTGCATTTTCATAAAATTGCAGTTGTTGCCGATGAAAACTTACCCCTTTTCAAGTTGGATTATGGTTTGACGGAACAAATTATTTACAATTTGGTTTTTAATGCCTCACAATACACTCCAAAAGGTGCTAAAATTGAAATCAAAGTTGAATATAATGCAGCTGTCGACTTTGAATATAATCCAGATAAATTGATGCCCTGTGTAATCACCATTTCCGATGATGGAAACGGTTTTCCAGAAGCCGAAATTGATAAAGTCTTTGATAAATTTTACAGATTGCAAAATTTAAAAACGGGAGGAACTGGATTAGGATTATCTATCGTAAAAGGTTTTGTTGAAGCCCAAAATGGTAAAATTACCTTAGAAAATAAAGAAGAAGGTGGTTCAGTTTTTAAAATATATTTCCCAGCATTAGTAATAAATACAGCAGCCATTTCAAATGAATAATTCAGCCGAAATATTAATCATAGACGATGAAATCCAAATTAGGAAATTACTTGAAATCGCATTAGATTCAAATGGATATAAAACTGTTTTCGCTGTAAATGGAAAGGAGGGTATATCCCTTGCAGCAAATCATCAACCGGATTTAATCATCTTGGATTTAGGTTTGCCAGACGAAGATGGACAGATTGTTTTAAAAAGATTGAGAGAATGGTATAAAAAGCCCATCCTAATTTTAACTGTAAAAAATACCGAAGAAGAAATTGTAAAAGCGCTTGATAATGGTGCCAACGATTATTTAGCAAAACCATTCAGAACCCAAGAATTATTGGCTAGAATTCGCACCGCTTTAAGAAATTTAAGCCAAAATGAAAATGAACCAATAATAGAGTTTGGAGAAATTTCGATTGATTTTACTTCTAGAATTGTCAAGTTAAAAAATGAAATCCTAAAATTAACAACCACTGAATATAATTTGCTTTCTATTTTGGTAAAAAATGAAGGCAGAGTACTCACGCATCAGTATTTACTCAAACAAGTTTGGGGCAACAGCTATTCTGATCAAACCCAATACTTGCGTGTTTTTGTGGCTCAACTTCGCAAAAAAATAGAAGAAGACCCAAACCGACCTAAATATATCATCACAGAATCTGGAGTAGGTTATCGCTTTAACACCAGTTAATATTCACTACTTAAAGTAATCAGCTTTAAGCAATAATCAAAAAAATAATAAAAATGCATCACTATTGTATGTTAAAAACATCACGATAAGAATTTCTATTGTCTAATAATTAATACGTACTACAATCTAAAAATTAAATTTAAAATGAATAAATCAACGATTCAAAAAGTCAGTGCCGCATCACTTCTGGTTGCACTAGGAATTATTTATGGCGACATAGGAACGAGTCCTCTGTATGTAATGAAAGCCATTATCGGACAAAGAGAAATATCAGAATTACTTGTTTATGGCGGTATTTCTTGTGTTTTTTGGACTCTTACATTTCAAACGACCTTCAAGTATATTTTATTGACACTTTCGGCGGATAATCATGGTGAAGGTGGCGTTTTCTCTCTTTATGCACTTGTAAAACGTTTTGGAAAAGGAAAATTAGTTATTCCCACAATACTTGGTGCAACAACACTTTTGGCAGATGGAATTATTACGCCTCCTATTTCTGTAGCTTCAGCAGTAGAAGGTTTAAGAGATGTGGTTCCCAATATTCCAACGATACCAATTGTAATTGTAATTTTATCAGGACTGTTCTTTTTTCAACGATTTGGAACGCAAAAAGTAGGTTTCTTTTTTGGACCGGCTATGGTAATTTGGTTTTCGATGCTTTTTGTATTAGGATTTGTTCAAATATTAGAACATCCAGCTATTTTAACTGCTTTAAACCCCATGTATGCGTATGAATTATTAGTAGAATATCCACATGGATTTTGGTTATTGGGAGCTGTTTTTTTGTGTACAACGGGTGCAGAGGCGTTGTATTCAGATTTAGGACATTGCGGAAAAAAGAATATCAGAATTACATGGATTTTTGTTAAAATCGCATTGATTGTGAATTATTTAGGTCAAGCCGCATGGCTTATGAATCAAGGAAATACGCTTCTTGACGGAAGAAATCCTTTTTATACCATTATGCCGCAATGGTTTTTATTTCCAGGTGTAATCATTGCCACTTTTGCAGCCATTATTGCATCTCAAGCTTTGATAAGCGGTTCTTATACGTTAATAAATGAAGCGATGTCTCTCAACTTTTGGCCACGAGTAGCCATGAGAAATCCAACAAATTTAAAGGGCCAAATTTACATTCCATCGGTGAATACAATTCTTTGGGTAGGCTGTATTTTGATGATTTTATATTTTAAAAATTCCTCAAATATGGAAGCGGCTTATGGTTTTTCCGTAACTATTGCCATGCTTATGACAACTGTTCTTTTAAATTATTATTTGATTTATATAAGAAAAATGAATAGAATTTTGATAGCCTTAATTATTACAATTTTTGTTGTTGTTGAAATCGCATTTTTCATTGCTAATATTGTAAAAATCAAAGAACGTTGGATGTTCTTGTTCTTTGAACTTTTTATTTTCTTGACCATGTATGCTTGGTTTTTTGCAAGAAAAATCAATAATAAATTTCTAAAGTTCACTAATTTAGCTGAGCATACGCAACAACTGGAGGAATTGAGTAATGATATCAGTATTTCAAAGTATTCAACCCATTTAATTTATCTGTCTAAGGCAGATAGAAATTATGAAGTTGAAGAAAAGATACTGAAATCTATATTTTCCAAAAAGCCAAAAAGAGCTGATGTGTATTGGTTTTTTCACATCAACAGAACCAATGATCCTTTTACCTTAAATTATGAAGTTATTGAGTTATTGGATGATAAGGTCATCAAAATTGTGCTGAATATTGGTTTCAGAATTCAACCCAAAGTGGAATTATATTTTAAGAAAATTGTTCAAGATTTGGTCCAAAACAAAGAATTGAACTTACACATTCGTCCAGATGGTTCTACAAAATACAATGCTGAACCCGATTTTAAATTTATTATTTTAGAAAAATTTTTATCTGTCGAAAATGAGTTTACAGTTAAAGACAGTCTTTTATTAAATTCTTACTACATGTTGAAAAACTGGTCACTTTCGGACACAAGAGCATTTGGATTGAATAAAAGTGATGTTGAAATTGAGGAGGTCCCTTTTGTATATCAACCTATTCTAAAATTGGAATTGAAAAGGAAGTAAATTCCAGTATTCAGTCGCAGTTTGCAGTATCCAGATTATTAAATATCTGAATCGCAAACTGCGACTGATCAATTTTTTTGCAGTCTGAAATATTCACGGCAATCACTAATCCATGAATACAATTTAATAGTCATCATTATCCAAGTCAGACTTCTCTTCATTTGCTTTTTTATAATCATTATTTAAAAAATTGGTATACTCTTTTTTATCCTTCTGATTTTTTTTAATAAGAAATACGATCAAAATAACTACACAAACGGCTACAATACCCACTATTATCCAATTGATTTCCATTGCTTTTATTTTAAATTAACGATACTATTTTTAAGTTTTGGATAAAAATGAACCGCTTAACAATCCGCCATATTCACTGCAATGGCTAAACCACCTTCGGAAGTTTCTTTGTATTTATTGTTCATGTCTTTGGCGGTTTGCCACATGGTATCCACCACTTTGTCTAAAGGTACTTTTGCGTTTTTTGGGTCAGTTTCTAAGGCTAGTTCAGCCGCATTAATGGCTTTTATGGCACCCATCGTATTTCTTTCGATACACGGAATCTGGACTAATCCTCCAATTGGGTCACAAGTCATTCCCAAATGATGTTCCATGGCAATTTCGGCAGCCATTAAAACCTGCTCCGGAGTTCCGCCCATTAATTCACACAAAGCAGCAGCAGCCATTGATGACGAAACGCCAATTTCTGCCTGACAACCGCCCATTGCAGCAGAAATAGTAGACCCTTTTTTGAAAATACTTCCTATTTCGCTGGCTACCATCAGGAATTGTTTGATTTCTTTTTCTCCCGCATCATGGTTTTCGATAACTAAATAATACATTAATACAGATGGAATTACGCCCGCACTTCCGTTTGTTGGAGCAGTAACCACACGCCCTAAAGCGGCATTAACTTCATTTACGGCCAAGGCAAAACAGCTCACCCATTTTAATATTTGACGGAATTTCACTTCGGTCATTCTGATTTGTTCTAACCAAGTTTGTGGCGAATTATAGTTTGCTAAGCCAATGAGGTTTTGGTGCATATCAAACGCACGACGGCGGACATGTAATCCTCCGGGTAAAATTCCTTCAGAATGACAACCGATATACATGCATTCCAACATGGTATTCCAAATGCGCATTAATTCATGATGAATTTTTTCTTCGGAACGCATTGACTTTTCATTCTCATAAACGATTTCAGAAATCTTCTTATTCTCTTTTGTGCAGTAGTCCAAAAGTTCAGTAGCCTTATCGATTGGGAAAGGAAAAGCACATTTTATAGCAATTTTTTTCTTGGCATTGATGCGTTCTTCTTTCACTACAAATCCACCGCCAATGGAGTAGAAGGTAGAAATATATTCTTTATCATCAGTTGTATAAACTGTAAAAGTCAAACCATTAGCATGAAAAGGAAGGAAGTTTTTATTGAAAATAATGTCTTCTGAAAAATGGAAAGGAATTTGGTTTTCATTCCCAAAATTGATTTCATTTTTATCCTTGATTGATTTTATAATTCCATCGATACTTGAAACTGGAATATATTCAGGATCCTGTCCGCTTAAACCCAGCACAATCGCCAAATCAGTTGCGTGGCCTTTGCCTGTAAGCGAAAGGGAACCGTATAAATCAATTTTTACTCTGTTTACAGTATGAATTAAGTTTTCGTTTCGCAATTCTCCAAGAAAACGTTCCGCTGCACGCCAAGGCCCAAGTGTATGCGAACTCGAAGGTCCGATACCAATTTTAAGCATATCAAAAACAGAGATACATTCTTCCATATTTATAGTAGGTTTTATTTAATGCAAATATAATCGAATGTAATAACGATTGAGACTTAAAGAGGATAAATGATGGATATTTAATAAAATTTCTATTGGATTTTAATTATTCTTTAACAGATTATGATTTTTTTCATTTCTATGGCCAGTTCATTAAAATAGCAAATCATAACAAATTGATTAAAGTTAAAACAGAATACAAAAGATATTTAAATAATTTAATATGCTGCGCCCAATGTTATGGAAGATCATCCCGAAAAATGTACTAAATGTGGAATGGATTTAGTTAAAGCTGAAAATGTTACTAAAACCGATTGCCCAATGTGCAAAGAAAAAACTACAATGAAAGATGGTAAATGCATTAAATGTGGTAAGCAAATTACAGAATACGAAGAGAATGGACTTTCTAAAAAAGAATATGTTTGTATGTGTTGGCAAGATGAAAGTAAAACAACGGGGAAATGCTCAAAATGTGGCGCTAAAATGGAAGAGATGAAATAAATTGATCTTAATTTATTAAATTATATTTCTGTGTTTGCAAGTTCTTTGTCATCATAATACTTCACATTGTATTTCCCACCTACGACAAGTGCTCCGGCTATAAGAACTAGATTTTTAATAATGTATTGCCCCGCCATTGTAGGACAATAGGGAAAAGCATCAAAACAAATTCTAGGTAAGATGAATAGAGGGAAAAAAGTAACTGCCATATGTAGCAACAGTAAAATAATTGTAAAAGGAATAAAACGTTTTATAAGTAATCCTAGTCCTATAATTACTTCAGCTAAACCAAGAATAGGGATGAATATTTCAGGGCGGAACCAATAAACCGTCTTTTCAACGAGTTCTTCTGCAGGGCTCATTCCTATAACTTTTAAAGTTCCAAACCAAATAAAAACAATGGCAATAGCGATTCGCATAATGTCTATGCTATGCTTTTCCATTTGTTTACTAAAATGAAAATAAAAAGAATGGAAAACTTGGTTCATGCGAAAGGGTTATTATAATTATCTAATTCAATCAGTTTTCAGAAAGCAAATTTATCAATTTAAACGGATATCGAATTTGCAATTTATGTTCGTAAAGAAAGGAAAAAAAAATAGAACAGAAATTGTAATTTTCTTATTTGTTGTGATTTTTTTGGAGTAATGCAATGAAGAATTGAAAAGCATAAATTTATTTCTAATTATCAGTTACTTGCAGGTAAATTAAAGTGAGTGCTGCAGTTGTCATAATAAGAAATGCCGTAATCCCAAGAATATTTGCGGTTCTCCCGTTTGTATATTCTCCCATCACATTTTTGTTGTTTGAAATATGAAGAATAATAGCAATTAATACAGGTGCGGTCAAGCCATAAAGAATTGCAGTATATAGCAGTGCTTTTATTGGTGAAATACCAATATAATTTAAGGATAAACCTAATATCAGTGAAATCGCAATAACAATATAAAATGCTTTTGCTTCATGAAATTTTTTGTCTAGCCCCTGTTCCCAACCAAAAGTTTCGGTGATAATATAAGAAAGGGAGCCGCTTAAAACGGGAATAGCCAAAAGGCCTGTACCAATAACCCCAATTGCAAAAAGAAGGTATGCGGAATTACCTGCTAATGGTTTTAATGCCATTGCCGCTTGCTCCACAGTTTCAATTTGATGAATTCCACTTTTAAATAAAACGGTTCCGGTGGTAAGAATAATAAAAAACATGACCAAACCAGAAAAGGACATCCCAAAATCGACATCTTCTTTCATCTCATTAATTATTTTTTTATTTACCATTAAATGCTTTTTCTTGTGTTTCATTTCTTCCACTTCCATAGATGCTTGCCAAAAGAACAAATAAGGTGAAATGGTCGTCCCAAGGATACCAACAAGAATGCCGATGTACTCTTTATTGAATTGTATGGTAGGAATAAATGTTGCCTTGAGTATTTCAGTTAAATCCTGTTCATATAAGAAGGGAACTATTAGATACACCAAAAGAACTACGCAGAGGTATTTAAGAGTTGAAGCAATTTTTTGATAAGGTAAATACACAATTAATACGAGCAGAATGATTGTGAAAACAACACTGAAAAAAGTGGCTTCGATAGCTGGGAATAATAGATTGCCTACTGCACCCATTCCTGCAATATCAGCACCAATGTTCATTATGATAGCGGGGAAACTAAAGAGTAACATTAGATACAAAACAGATCTTGGATAATTTTTTTTAAGTGTTCCTGTTAAACCTTGCGAAGTGACCAAACCAATTCTGGCACACATTTGTTGAATCGAAGCCATTAAAGGAAAAGCAATAAGTGCGGTCCATAATGTTGAAAGTCCAAATGCAGCACCTGCCTGAGAATAAGTAGCAATTCCGGAAGGATCGTCGTCACTGGCGCCAGTTATTAAACCGGGTCCTAGGAGTTTCCAAAAACGCATAAACTTGGTTAATATTCTTTTCTTGGCAACCATTTTTTAACTGCTTTTGAGTTAGTAACTGATAACACAATTGTGATTCGTAAAAGTACAACTATACCATTTATTTTCAATGAATTTTCATCCAATATTCATTTAATCAGTAGTTTAAATTAGTTTTTATTCGTAACTCTATTTATGTTGTTTTACGTTCTATCTTATTTTTGGTTAGGTATAAAATTTACGAAAAGCATTAAAATTCTGATTATCAACAGATTACCAATATTTTGAATAAGAGTTGATTTGCTAAATTCTGGATTAAAACGGATATCCAATAGCCAAATTAAAAACTAAATTTTCTTTTCTCCATGAGCCATTTCCAAAACTTATTTTATCTAAAACCCAACGTTCGCCATCTGGCAAATACGGTTTCCGAATAGGGAAGGCGAAGTCCGTTCTAAGAATAAGAAAAGAGAAATCAAAACGGAGTCCGGCTCCCGTTCCAACAGCTATTTCATTCAGAAATTTTTTAGAAAATTGAGCACCCGGTTTTTCGGGATTATCTTTCAATAGCCATATATTTCCTGCATCTACAAATAACGCACCTTTTACAAAGTCGTAAATTTTGGCTCGGTATTCCGTGTTAAATTCCAGTTTTAAATCGCCTGATTGATCTGCCAAAAAAGAACTGGTAGTAGCAGAACCATCAAAACTTCCAGGACCTATGGAACGTGCACGGAACGCTCTTAAACTATTGGTTCCACCAATGAAGAACTGTTTTATAAATGGCATTTCACGCGAATTTCCGTAAGCAAATCCGGCTCCAACAATAATTCTACTGGCCAGTTGTGAGTCCGGTCCTAATTTTAAATAATGTCTAAAATCGTTTTCTATTTTAACAAATTGGCTAAACGGAACATCAAATAGTTTAATAGTATCGCCTTTTTGAATATTCGCTCCTGTAACTAATCCGGCAATGTTTCCTGCCAGATCTATAGTACCTTTGTAGTAAAATGTATTTTTCTTTCTTCTTTGTAATGTATTGGTATAGGTATAGGAATACGATGGTCCAAAGATTAATTGTTTTTCGATTACTTTCCCCAAAGAAGCATTAGCTAAAATTTGTTCTTGGTATAAAGGAGTTACATTTTGCGGACTGGCATACGTAATCTCTGTAACATTCAATACGTGTTCTTTTCGCTCATTTTCTTTCCATAAATAACCAAAGGAGCCTTTGAATGTTTGTAACGAATATAATTTGGTTCTGTTTTGGAATTCATATCCTAATGTAGCTTTTGTTTTTGGCACAAAACCACTTGAAGGGTTTAGTTTAAAAGGAGATACAAATCTTGGCCAGACTAAATTAGCTTCAGTACCAACGCGATACACATTAAAACCATTATTTTGTCCGGAAACTTGTACTTCGACACCTCCAAATGCAGAAATGGTAAGTAATTCCGCACCTCTAAAAGTATTGCGATTACTCCAGTTTAAATTCAGTTCAGTTCCGGTATAATTAGCAGAATTGGTTTTCGCCAGCACTTCCATCCGAATTGATTTTTTGGGCAATGGAGTGAGATAATAATAGGCATCCAGATAATTTCCGATCGTATCAGAAACCCTGAACTGATTTTTTACGAATTTGAAAGTACCCAAATTGACTAATCGGTTCAAAGATAAATTATGATTGGTACGATTGTATAAATCTTCTTTTTTGAAATACAGCACCCGATCAAAAATTCGTGGTTTGAATAAATTTTCAGGATCTATAATGGTAAAATCATTGTATTTTTTAATCGAATTAAAATCGGTTTTTAAACTATCAGAACCAATGGAGTAGTTGGGATAAACAATTATTTTATTGATTTTGAATGGTGTTTCGGCTAGTTTAGGAGTTTCTTCTTTTACTTTTACGATGAGATCCACCTGATGATCCGCAACGGTACTATCCACTTGTACTTTGAGATAATCGGGATTAAAGTAAAAAAAACCTTTTTCTTTTAGTCTGGCATCAATTCGAATTCTTTCCAGTTTTATGGCATCAAGGCTGTATCCCTGATCTTTTTTTAATAGACTTCTGCGTCTGGTATTGCGAACAGCACTTGAAATTAAAGAGGAATCTGTTGGAAATTTTACTTCTCTAATTTTATATTGTTTATCTGGTTTTACACTATATTCCGCGGTTGCTTTTTTACCTTTTCTGGTTGAATCTGCAGTAGTTTCCGCGTTGAAATAACCACTGTTTTCAGAAAAATTCTGTACAACACTTTTACTGTATTCTAAATCGACCTGACTGTATAAAACGGGTGGTTCTCCCACTTTGGTTTTCAGCCAATGGCGCCATCCTTTTTCTTTTTTGGGTGTTCCCGCTAAATTGTAGATGTATAATTTTGGGCGTAATCCTAAAAATGAGGAGTTGGGTTTTGGTCTAAGAATATCTTTTAATGCCGTTTTTAATGCTTTTTCCTCTTTCTTCGAAGTTTCATTTCCTTCCACTTTTACTTTTGCACCAATATAAAGAAGATCTCCTTCGGGTAAATATTTTGTATTGCTGCACGATGTGGCAAACAATGTTAAAAAAAGAAAATATAGTAAATGGGTCTTATTCATCAGATTTCTTTTTTGATTCCTTTTTTAATTTTTTAGCTGCTTTTTGCGCTTCACTTTTACGGAATAATTCCATGAATTTATTGTAATCCAAAGTGATTATGAAAGCAATTCCGGTCTCCACAACTTCACCTTGAAGCGCCACTTGATATTTGTTAAGTCGATACGCTCGCATTTTATACCTTCCGTCTTTTGAAAGCTGGTAATCAATAGAAACATCACCGGCAATATTATTTGCATTTTGATTGACTTGTTGCGGTCCTTCAATCCCAAAACTACTTCCAACGGTAACTTTCAATCGGTCGTTCAGCAATTTTTTGGAAATACCTACATTCAAATCGGTTCTGTTTTCTCGCTGCCCAGTTGTATAATCGTCAGAAGTATTTAAATCAAAATTAAGTTCTACACCGCTGATTAAATCTCCTGCCAGATTATTAAGTTGTTGGGATAGAATTTTACTGGCACTTTCCCTGGCTATTGATGAAACGTTTGTTCCACCGGTTTCGCTGGCAAACGGATTCTCTCCAATAAAACGATTCAGCAGGAGTAAGGCAAAAACTTGTTTGTTTAATTCATCCGGTTGCTGACGCAATTGGGTCAATTTAGCTTGCGTAGTAGTAATGATTTCAGCCGAAACGCTATTGTTCCCTTCCGGTAAAATGATATCAAAAGAAATGGTAGGTTTCATTAATTCACCAATCATTTTTAATTCGGTTTCAAAAGGAAGTTTTTGTTTGTAGGTATTTCTCACTTCGGCAGTAACATCTCCTAATTGGTCGTTCACTAAATCAATTGGTGCGGCTTCCGTTTTATAGATTGCTGTAATATTAATATCGGCCGTTGTGGGTTCTCCGGCCCATAGAATATAACTTCCTTTTTTGATGTCGAATTTTCTTTTAATAGCATTAAAATTCATTTCATAACTTCCTTCGGATAACTCATATCTACCGGTCAGCGTAGTTTTTCCGGACGGATCAATTCCACCGTTCAATTGTGCTTCTCCTTTTAATTTTAGGAAATCTCCGTTGGCTTTGTCAATGACCAAGGATAATTCAGCCTCTTTATCTATTTCAATATTTACTGAGGCATTGATTCCTTTTATATCCATTTCACTGTTCAATTCATCAAGAACCATGGTCTCCTCTACTTGCGGATGGTCTTGGTCAATGAATTCTACAATTCCTTCTCTATCGGCAATTGACGGATCCGATTGTGGTAAAACAATAGTGAATTTAGTGTCTTTATTGATTTTGATATTTCCTTCTACAACGGGATTGTCAAAATTGCCTGTTATTTTTAAATGATTGTCTAAGTATAATTCACCATAATACAAATCATTGTCTTTGGCTTTAGAATTAATAGCTTTAAAATTATCTGCATCTAAGGCTAAATCAAAACCAAAATTCCTGAAGTTCTCACTATTAATTTTTCCATTGATGGCTAAATCATTGTCTTTCTCATCTTTGATAATAAAATTATCGAAAATTATAGCATCGCCAGTAAATACGATTTTATCATTGATAGATTTGAATTTCGAATTGAGTTGAGTAGCTTTGAAACCAATTTCATTGAATTGCAATTCCCCAATCACTTTAGGTTGTTTTGTATTTCCTGTTATTTTGAAATTTCCAGTCAAAAAGCCTGTACTTTCTTTTATATTATCCAATGTAAAACCCTGAATACTTTTCAAATTCAGTTTTTCAATAGCCAGATTCATATCAAAACTACTGTCAGTTGTTTTGTAATTTCCGTCTAAATTAACTTGATTTCCCTGACCTGTAATTGCAATTACAGCATCATATCTATTTGCAATTGCATTATTTACTTTTATACTAATAGTACCGACAGTATCTTTTTTGAAAGTAAAATTTTCAATATTCAAATCCGAAGTGAAAAGTGGCTTTGTATTTATATTTTTCACCAATGCATTTCCATTGATTTTACCACTCATCTGTAAATCCTTTTTTTCAACCATGCTAGTGATGGTTTTGATGTCAAAATCCTTGAAATCAATTGCGATAGGTGCATTCGTATTATTAGATTGGGATTGGATTCGGATGTTACTTCCGTCTTTACTTAATTCGAAATTATCAGCGTAAATTCCTTTTTTGCCAAAACGAATTAAATTGTCTTGGGATATTTTCCAAGATTCATAGTTGAGTAACAGATTGTCCGGACTAAGGTTTATTTCGTTGTATCCGTTATTCGCTTGTAGTGTACCGGTAATCAAGTACCTTTCTACGTCTTTTACATCTTTTAATTGCAATGTATAATCCAGAATATTTTTTTCGACTTTCCCGGAAATATTGGTGTAAGGCAACTGAATTTGTTTGTTTTGGATATCATCTATAATTAAAGTGTAAACAAGTGCTTTATCTTGAGTATCCACTTTTAGAGTCGCATTTGTAATGGTATTTTCTCCATAAATTAATTTTGGAATGGTACCGTTCAGAACAATAGAGTCGTTTACGGAATTGTATCTTCCATCTATAGTAATAGGTTCAAGACTTTTCAATTCAGGAATAAGTTTTAATAGAATTGGACTGTCTTTTACACTAATTTTAAATGCAAATTGTTGTTTTTCAACAGCTATTTTTCTTGAATTCGGGTTGCTGTCATAATATTGAGCAATAGAATTCTTTAAAGCAGTCGCTATTTTTGACAACTTGTATTTTCCATTTACTTCCCCATCTAAAAATGGGGATTTCAATAGTAATGTATTCTTTTCAGAAGTGGATGTTGCGACTACGGTAATAGAATCAATTACAAATTGTTCATTCGCATTGGCTATCGTTATGCTGTGCGCATTCACTGTTCCGTTGAGGTAATCTAAATTAGCCGATTGAATGTCAGCATCGACAACACCTCTTATTTTCATTGGGCCTGCATGGAGATTTAGTTTTTCCAAATCGGCGATGTCAACATTCAGTTTTAATTTCCCTGTAGGATATTTGTCTCTGAAACTACCGCTGCTGACTAAATCAAAAGTCAGACTAGGATCTTTTGCGAAAGCAGTTGCATTGAAATTTCCGCTGCGAATATTCCCTTTTACGCTCAGATTTTGATACGTGTATTTATTGTAATACGCTTTTAGAATAGTTCCGTTGAAAGAAGCCGTAGCAGTTTTTAGATTGGAACCACTTCCTTTTATGTTGGCTTTTAAAGTGACTTTTCCAATAGAATCGTTTTTGATAAATTTCCCTAATTCAAAATTAGTCAGCTCCATTTGGGCGTCATATTTATCCTGATTTTTTATGCTGCGGTCGTATGTGCCTTTGATTTTTGCATTTCCAAAACTACTTACCAAATTCATATTGGTATTAAAATTAGCAATAGTCCCTTTGAAAGTCCCTTTGGCACTGAACTTGGAAGGCAACTGAATCGAATTTGGAATCGTTCCTGGAGGTAAAAATCCATTAAAATCTTTTGAACCGGATTGTAAGTCTTCAATATTCAAATCAAAATACGCTTTGTTCACATCAGGTAAACCGATAATTCTTCCGCTGGCAGCCACTTTTGTAGCTCCAATACCGCTAATTTCTATATCTGGGAATTCAAAATTCTTTAATTTTCCTCTAATGTCTCCATTCACAAGCAGTATTGCATTGGGATGGCTCATGAAAGGATTCGTGTTTATCAAAGTAGGAGCAAAAAGCAAAATATCCTTAATACCCAATTTACTTTTCTTCAAATAAGCAGTAAGCCCTAATTCTCCTGGATTTTTAGCCAGTGATTGAATGGATGGATATCCAATTCTGATTTCATCTCTCAACTCCGTTTGAGGGGTTTTTAAATATAATTTTTTAAGAAACGCATTTTTTTTACCGTAGAAAAATTCAGCGTTAAACGATTGAATGTTTAAGCCGCTTTTGTCTTTAAGTGTTAACGAATTTGCTTCTCCGGAAATATTTTCGGGATTGTAATTTAGGAAATCCACTTGTAGGTTTAAATTGGTAATACTCAAATGGTTGTAATCGATACCTTTTTGAATTGCAACAGCATTATTATTGTCATAACGGAAGGTTACACGTTTAAACTCCGTTTTATTTACTTTGACTTCCCAGTTGTTGGGTTCACCGTTAGCAGATTCTTTTTTTGCATTTGTTTTGTTTTGTTTGCCAAAAGCCAATTCGCCTTCCGCACCAACTAAGTCAATACTTTCGACTAATAGCAATTGATTGTAAAGATCAATTTTGTCGATTTTAGCTAATAGTTTTTTAAAGTAGAATTTAGTGGATAACTTAGTTTCCTCACTCTGATAATCGAAATCAATTTTTGCGAAATCAATTTCTCCCAATTTTAGTTTTAGGATGGATTCCGGAGTGTTTTTGGCGGCGGCCACTTTGGTTGCATTGGATATTTGAACCAAACCTTGTCTTAATTTAAACTTTAGTCCATTAATTTTAGCTTTTGGAATTTCAAAGTTCATTTTGTCTAAATCGAACGTTCTAATTCTCGTTTCAAAGTGATTTAGATTGGCAATTATATTATTTTTTGTAACGGCATCGGTATAATTAAACTTTATTCGGTCCAGCTTAATTTCTTCCACGGAAAATTGCATCGGTGGTGTATCGCTCTTCTGTTTCTCTGGCGAAGCAAAAGCCTTAACAATGTATTCAAAATTAAAAACGGCTTTCGAATCTCTATTTAAATTAGCTAAAATACCTTCCATTTCCACGGAATTAATTTCGACTTTGTTGTTCATCAATTGCAATAGGCTAATATCTACAGCTAATTTTTCTCCAGCAAAAAGAGTGTCTTTTTTTTGATCTTCAAAATAAACGCCTTCGAGAATTACTTTTTTTGGAAGTCCAATTTCTATTCGGTCAATAGAGACTTTGGTTTTGATTTTTCCTTCCAGATAAGTTATCGCTTTTTCTTTGGCATAATTTTGAACTGAGGGAATCTGAATAGCCACAACTAATATTAAGAACAAAAGGATTACTGATCCTATTATCCAAAGGAAAATCTTTAAACTTTTCTTTAAGTATTTTTTCAAATGGTCTTGTTTTTAGGTCTAAAATTAACCAATTTAATCCAGAATAGCAATTTCAATCACAAACAGAATTATCCACAAAGGTGAAAAATAGAAAAAGAAATTTATTGCAAAATTTAAAAATAGTATTGTAAAATTTTTGGATGGTTATAAAAATCTACAACTTCAGTTTATGTTTTATATATTGGAATTTCATTAAAATTTTCTGCCTGTTTTTCATCTAATAAAATGTCTTTTATAGCCATTAGCATCGCTTTATTTGAAGTAAAAAGTTCCCGATTAAAATTGATAACTGTAGTAATGTCTATATTTTCAATAGGGGCGAGTTGTGCTTCAGTGTAAAAGGTGTTGAGTGCTGTAGTATAGTTTTTTTGAATCGTATCAAATAAAGATTCCAGTTCTTCAAAACTTGCCTGTTTTTCTTTATTGAGTAACGCATTTAATTTCAGGTAGAGATTTTCAGTTTCATTTTTGTGATGTAGGAAAAATTGATATTTGATATCTTTAGACGAACGACTGAGATTCGTAATATTACTTCCGATATCTTTCACACTTTTCACGGCGTGCATGGAACTTCTTCCGGCAGAAATTAATTGGTTGAGTTCGGAATTTTGTTTGCTATTTAATTTTGCTCTTAATTTCAAATAAAAAGCCTGTAATTCGCCTTGCAACTGTTTTAGGAATTCGTATTTTTCTTCAATAGTTTTTGAATTAAAATTCCTTTCCTTATTGATTTCCTTGAAATCAATTTGTTCCTCAAGTGCAAGAATATGTATCTTGAATAGCTCAAGATTGAAAATCATCGAATTATGAATAAAATATCTCGTCTCTCTTCGAAATAAATCCAAAGCCGTTTCTGGCTCCGAGATTGAGGCGTGTCCTATAAAAGCGGCTGTTGAACCATCGGTATTTTTGAAAAAACGCTCCAGAAATTTAGTAAATAAATCCAAAACCGGAAGGAATAGTATAATGGCCAGCAGGTTAATCAGACTCGAAAAAGTAACCAAACCAATAAGTGGATCTTTGATTTTTATAATATCAGTTATCAGTAACAGAATTGGTTTTAGCAATACAAAAGCTATCGCGGTGATGAAGATGTTGAACAATAAATTGCCCAGTGCCACTCGTTTTTTGGAAGCATTGCCACCAATCGCACTTACAAGAATTTTAATTATGGTACCGGTTTCTGAACCCAATACTATTGCGGCTGCCATTGGAAAACCAATCGCGCCAGCGTTGAGAGCACTCAATGTAAGTGCCATGGTTACGGAACTCGATTGAACAATCAACGTGATTAAAAAACCAATAAACAGAAAAACAATTAATGGCATCGAAGCATATTGTGAAAAATCAAAATGCTGCACCTGCGCTTCCATAGCCGTTTTCATAAAAGAAAGCCCGATGAACATTAATCCAAATCCCAAAAGAAAATAAGAAAGGTATTTTATAGTCTTACGATTTCCAAGCAGAATGAGAAGAAAACCGCCCAAACAAACTGCCGGATAGGCAATCACTTCAATATTGGTTTTAAAACCAAGGGTGGCGACTAGCCAGCTTGCGAGAGTAGTTCCTAGATTCGCACCCAGAATAATAGCCATGGCATTTTTCATCGTAAAAACACCCGCACCCACAAATGCCAAAACCATCATCGAAACCATAGAACTGCTCTGAAGAACACCAGTTACTATTGTTCCGCCGGCTACAGCGCCGAGATTATTTTTTGTGATACGCTGAAGAAACAGTTTGAAACTTCTTCCCGAGAGATTCTTCAAGGATTCCTCCACCAGATATATGGCAAAAAGGAACAAACCTACTCCGGCAGCGAGTTTTAGTATTGTATTGAGTGTTTCCATAACTGTAAATAGCACTAAAGATACTTAAATTTATTAGTAAATTATTGGTGAAAAAATCAACTTCCCCTATTTTAAAATTACAAAGTATTTTCTAATCTTAAATAAAAAAACCACAACTTTTTTAGAGTTGTAGTTCTGTTTTACGGAATGTTGAGTTGTAAAAACTAATAATCGGAATAGTCCGTTGGATACATAAAAGTAATATCGATATGAGATACATTATTTTTATATTTTTCCATTCCTGACATTTCTTTCCATTCTGGTGCTTCACCAAAGGATTTCCAATGTGCGTCTCGACTGGCTTGATCAGCGAAAGTGGTCATGTACATTAAGTTTGGCATCTTGGCTCCCGAAATCACTTCGCTATAAAATACCGCATTAAATCCCAATTTATCAAAGAGTTTAATTTCTCCGCCGCCATTAAACATATCTACTTTGTTTTTGTAAATAGCTTCTGTTGCTGATTCGTAACTTCTTAATTCATATACGCGATTTGCTCTCGCGCTATTCAAAGCTGGCTTTGTCAAAATAGGATGATCTGAAAAAGCTTTCAATAAAACAGATTCTATACGCGTATAAGGCGGTTGTTTGTAAGTAGCATCCAAATACTCCGCTCCGGTAGCTAAATAAGTTTTGTCCTTGGCTAGTTTTTCGTCAAGTCCAAGAAATTGTTCCATAGACAAAAATGGAATTAACACCATAATTTTTTTTAGGGTGTCAGTAGCGTTGGGTTTTGGTTTGAACACGCCAATATTTTTAATTCCTAATTTTTTCAATCCTGGCAAATACGATTCTTTCAGATATTTATCAGTGATTTGTTCTTGCTGTTTCGTTTTTAAAATATAGGTTTTGAGTTGGTAGAATTCCCTTGATTTCGTGACAGGTTTTGTCTCCATTGCATTAGCGGGAGTTGTTTTGAAACTGGTAATTGTAAAGATGATTAGTATTAGAAAAAGTAATTTTTTTAATTTCATTTTTTAATTTTTTATGGTTAGAAGTTAAATTTCAATAGATTATAAAAGTATAACAAAAAACTGCAACTTTTTATGGTTTATAGTTTATGAATGAATTCTTTCCTTTTTTTGTGCCAATTTATATATCTTAAAGTTTATTTGGAGTCTTATTTGAGAATCTGATAAAAAGAGAAAGTGAATGGCAATAAATTAAATATTGGTAATTAGTAGCAATTGCAAATAGGTATATTTACAGGATGAAGTTTACAGTATACAGTGAGTTATCATACGAAGTCATTTCTCCAACTACCTTTATTTTTAATATACAGGCAGCAAAATCGGCGAGTCAAATAGTTGTTTCGGAATCTATTATCGTTACTCCCGCCATAAAATTTGAGGAATTTACATTGAAAAATTCGGGTACACGGTTTGTAAAAATGCAAGTAAACCAAGGATTGTTTTTTACAATAGTTTACCAAGCAGAAATTGATGTTCACTATACGATTTATGATGAAAAAGTACTTTTGAAATCTATACCAATTATAAATCTGGATAACGAAGTATTACCCTTTATTTCTCCAAGCAGGCATTGCGAGTCGGATAAATTATCAGAATTTGCCATGAATGAATTTGGATTTTTGCCCAATGAATATGCTAAGGCTAAAGCCATAAATGAATGGATTTTCAATACTGTCGAATATAAAACAGGCGTTACCAATTCCAGTACTTCAGCATGCGATATGTTACTGTACAAAGTGGGTGTTTGTAAAGACTTTGCACATTTAGGGATTGCGCTGTGTAGAGCGTTAGATATACCGGCACGCTATTTTACCGGATATGCGTATAATCTTAATCCACCAGATTTTCATGCTTGTTTTGAAGCGTATATTGGTGGACAATGGCTGTTTTTTGATCCCACTAAATTAGCTGTTTCTAATGGATTAGTAAAAATAGCGAATGGGAAAGATGCTTCAGAAGTAGCGGTTGCCAGTTACTTTGGGGATGTTAATTGTACATTCATGAAAATTGAATGCACCCCTGTTAAATCTGACTTTAAGTCTTTTAATTCTGAATTTGATGAAATTGAAGCGATTTCTTATGAATGAAATTCTATTGCTTAAATGTTTATTTAAGAAGTTTTTTAATCTAAAATTTTTCTAACGGTGATTCGGTTGTCGTCTCTCATTTTCCAGATTTCTCCAAACAAAGTAATGTTTTCTCCCATTTTAAATTCATGGTATTTGTCTGCACTTCCAAGGTTAGGAATACTAATTACAGCAAAATAAATTGTCCCATCGGTAGTTTTTATCTTGGCAGTATAGCCATCTTTTCCTTTTTCGACAGATTGTACTATTCCGGTGATTTTAGCTTCAGCAATGTTCTTCTTTTTTAATTCCAAGATTTCTCTAACAGTAATTTGTTTTTCTTTTCCCATTTTCCAAACTTCTCCTTTCACAACTATTGTATCTCCAATTTCCGCCTGTTTGAATAATTGAGGATTACTCAAATTTGGAATACTAATTGTTCCAAAATAAATTCGTCCTTTTTTATTTTCAATTGTGGCTGTATACCCATCTTTACCAGTTTGAATAGCTGAAACTTCACCACTAACGGTAGCTGTTTTCACTGAAGAACAAGAAATTGTACAAAAAAAATTGTGATTAGAATACTTTTCTTTATTGGGAATGATTTCATGTTTATGGACCTTCTTAATTGGCTTATATCGTTTCTTAACGAGTAGTAATTGCTAAATGTATCACTTTTTATTTAAAAAATGGAAATAGTACTTTGTTCCAATAGGGATTAGTTAGGCACTAATTTTTAAACTGAAAAATCGAAGTTATGGCTGCGGGAAGTATTAGCTTTATTTTTGACTATACCCGTTAACGGTAGTTTTTATTGCAATAGGTTACGTTTAAATTTCTCAATTTGCCTCTGGTGACGTAAAATATGGACGATTGCATGCTCCATTAATTGTTCGATATCATAAAGTTGTTTCCAAGAAGTTATTATTTTTTTGGATTCATCAAATTGTTCCAGTTCAGTATCTTCAATGTCGTTAAAAACATTTTCGGTATATACAATCAACTTGTTCAGGTCTTCTAAATACTCCTTAATGGTTAAATGAAAAGCTTTATCCGGTCGCTCCATGTTATGTCCTTTCAGGTTATGAATGTAAATCACATAACCGTAACCAGAACTTACCACGTGAGATAAAATAGTTTGAATAGATTTACAATTCTCATCAGTTGTTTCCTGGTCTATGATATTAGTCAAAATAGTGTCAGGAATATCTTCGATGACTTTCTTGAAATCCGAAATTGCCTGTTCATATACGTCAAGCAATGCTCCAACTGCTCCTTGTTTATACATTTTTGTCGTCTTTATTTAATATGACAGTCCGCAATATGTTCCAAAGGATAAAATATGGCACACAGATAACACGGATTGAACGGATTTTGCACAGATTTAAATAACTGTCTTGTCCTAAAATAGGTTTACACATTTA
>NZ_JBLNKS010000027.1:0-29694 GCF_048276375.1 Flavobacterium sp. ZB4R12
TCTGCCGACGTTCCATATTAGAAATTTCTATCGGCCTTTTAAATCCTAAAATAACTTTACTTGTTCTCATTTAATTGTCGTTTAAATGTGTAAACCTATTTTAGGACAAGACAAACAAATTTAAATCTGTGTTAATTTGTTCGATCCGTGTTATCTGTGTTCTATTTTCAGATGTATCCAGACGGTAGCTACAACCCTCTCTTTTCAACTCCTTTTTTTTAATTAAAAAATAACCCACACGTTACATACTAAATTTCTTGTTATTTACGTTGTTAAAATAAACAACACTTGCTTATGATTTAACTGATACTTAACCTTTAAATCCATAAATTATGTCAAAATTAAGCATTTACGAGACCCGCTGGATTGACCTTGTTTTTCAATACAGAAACAAAGAATATGGAGCGTATCAGTTGCGCCAGAAAAGCACCAAAACTTCAATAATGGCACTTTTTATGGGAACATTACTTTTAACTTCTGCTTTGAGTATTCCTGTGATTCTGAATTATTTTAATCCTGAAAATAGGATAACGTTAGCAATACCTGAATTCACAAATACTCCTGTTCAAATAACCGATATTATACCCAATCAAATTCAAGAAATAAAAAAAGTAGTTCTTCCCGAAATAAAAACACAAGATACGGAAACACCAGTTCAAAGTGACCAACTTGTGAATCCTATTATCGTTCAGGCACAACTGGCAAATCAAGATATAGCAAAAAATACCCAAAACACAAACATAACAAATAGCATTACAGATGGAATGGCAACTATTGGCATAAATCCATCTTCTACATCCGGAACAGGAACGGCAACTGATACTCCTATTGATCCTGGAAATACAATTGTAGCCAGTATCACTCTGGACAAACTTCCTGAATTCCCTGGAGGAATCAATAAGTTCTATACTTATGTGGGAAATAATTTTGAAAAACCAGATATCGACAGCGGTAGCACCATCAGAGTTTATGTGTCTTTTGTAATAGAAAAAGACGGAAGCATGACTGATATTCAGGTAAAAAGAGATCCTGGTTATGGCTTGGGGAAAGAAGCTATCAGAGTATTGAAATCTTTGAAAACGAAATGGTCGCCCGGAATGATTGGCTCAAAACCGGTTCGAACTGCCTATAATCTACCTATTACGGTTCAGATGAATTAATTAAAAAAACAGAAAAGCTTCATTTAATTTTGAAGCTTTTTTTGAATACTGCCTTTATTTTTTTTCAAAATATTTTATCTTAAAAACAACCAAAAGTTCTCTTTAGCCCTGATTGCAGTGGCATCCCACGCATTTTTTTTGCGTGGATACAACGAAAAGCAGGACAACTATTTCCTAAAAAAACGCAAATATTGTGCTCCTACTGCTTCAACTTCTCTTCCTTCAAATAAACAAATAAACGAATCCACAAATAAACTACATTCCTTATCTTTGTCCTTTGAAAATTGATATATGGAAACTGTTTTAGAAAATACTTTACCGATTGGAACCCGAGGCGGAGCCGAACCGAGCGTAGCTAAACCGAAATGGTTGAAGGTAAAACTCCCAATTGGCCGAAAATATACGGAGCTTCGCGGCTTAGTAGATAAATATAGTTTGAACACGATTTGTACCTCTGGAAGTTGCCCAAACATGGGTGAATGCTGGGGCGAAGGAACGGCTACATTCATGATTTTAGGAAATGTGTGTACGCGTTCTTGTGGTTTTTGTGGTGTAAAAACCGGAAGACCTGAAACTGTAGATTGGGATGAGCCGGAAAAAGTGGCGCGCTCCATAAAAATCATGAATATCAAACATGCCGTAGTTACAAGTGTTGACAGAGATGATTTGAAAGATGGCGGATCCATTATTTGGATAGAAACCGTAAAAGCCATTCGCAGAATGAACCCAAACACAACGCTTGAAACGTTGATTCCGGATTTTCAAGGTATCGAAAGAAATATCGACCGAATCGTGGAAGCTAATCCTGAAGTGGTTTCGCATAATGTGGAAACCGTTCGCAGATTGACTCGTGAAGTGCGTATTCAGGCAAAATACGATAGAAGCCTTGAAGTGTTGCGTTACTTGAAAGAAAAAGGTATCAACAGAACGAAGTCAGGAATTATGCTTGGCCTTGGTGAAAAAGAAGAAGAAGTTTTCCAAACGATGCGAGATTTACGCGAGGCTAATGTTGATATTGTTACGATAGGTCAATACTTGCAACCCAGTAAAAAACACTTGCCGGTAAAGGAATTCATAACGCCGGATCAATTTGCAATATATGAGAAATTTGGTTTGGAATTGGGTTTCCGTCATGTAGAAAGCGGGCCGTTAGTTCGTTCTTCATACAAAGCACAAAAACATATTCTTTAAAAAATTGTTTCAAGTTTAAGGTTTAAAGTTGCTCAACTTGAAACTTTAAACATGTGACTTTAAACAAAAAAATATTGAAAACAAGAATTGCCATTAATGGTTTTGGAAGAATTGGTCGGAATTTATTTCGCTTACTTTTAAACCATCCCAACATTGAAGTCGTTGCCATAAATGATATTGCAGATACTAAAACAATGGCACATTTAGTGAAGTACGATAGTATTCACGGTGTTTTACCATTCTCGGTAAGTCCTGATGAAAAAGGTTTTTTTGTAGACGGAAAACATTTTTTGTTTTTTCACGAAAAAAGCATTTCAAATCTTGATTGGAAAAGTTTAGATATCGATTACGTAATTGAGTCGACTGGAAAGTATTGTACTTTTGAAGATATAAATGCCCATATTTTAGTTGGCGCCAAGAAAGTGATTCTTTCTGCACCTTCAGAAGTGGATACGATAAAAACTGTCGTTCTGGGTGTGAATGAAAATATTCTTGATGGTACTGAAAGCATTATATCCAATGCCAGTTGCACAACGAACAATGCAGCACCAATGATGAAAGTTATCGATGAACTTTGTGGCATTGAGCAGGCTTATATTACAACTATTCACTCCTACACTACGGATCAAAGTTTACACGATCAACCGCATAAAGACTTACGCAGAGCACGTGGGGCAAGTCAATCTATTGTACCTACAACAACTGGAGCTGCTAAGGCATTAACAAAAATTTTTACTAAATTGCAAGGGAAAATTGGAGGATGCGGTATTAGAGTTCCTGTTCCGGACGGTTCCCTGACGGATATTACGTTCAATGTAAAACGAGCCGTTACTATAAATGAGATAAATGCCGCTTTCAAAATTGCAGCACAAACTAACTTAAAAGGAATTCTTGATTATACTGAAGATCCAATTGTTTCTGTTGATGTCATTGGAAACACAAACTCTTGCCTTTTTGATGCGCAACTCACTTCAGTAATTGATAAAATGGTAAAAGTAGTAGGCTGGTATGATAATGAAATAGGGTATTCATCCAGAATTATTGATTTGATTCTTTTGATTGAAAGTAAAAATAACTAATAAGAAAAAAATTTAGCTACAAATGAAATATCTTTTCATTTTTATCTTTTTTTTAAATTCGTTTCTGTATTCTCAGACTAATGAGAAAACAGATAGCATTCCGTATTACAGTAATTTAAGTAGCTCAAATATCTTAAACAATAAATACAAAAACGCACTTTTTTACACACAAAAGGCTATAAACTATTCTAAGGCAATTCGTAATACTCAAGCTCAGGCTAATCAAATCTATAACTTAGGTAAAATTTATTTTGATTTAAAAAAATATAATGATGCTATTGAAACCTTTCATAAAAGTATTGCGTTATATAAAAACTTAAAACCAACCGCTACATACGCCTATTCCTATTATTACCTTGGAGTATGTTATATAGAAAAATCAAATTTTGCTGATGCCGAAATTTGTTTTGCTGAAACACAATCATTATTTGACGAACTAAAAATTACCAACACTGCCGAAATACTAACGCTTCAAAGAGGAATTATAAGCAAGTCAAAAGGAAATTCCGATTTAGCATCAACAATTTTTAAAACTATTATTGCAAAACCTGACAGTCCAGAAATATTAGATTCTAAAGCGGAAGCGCTGTATCAAATAGGAATTATTGAAGCTGCAAAAAACAGATACAACTTAGCTTTAAATTATCTAAATAAAGCATTAGCATTAAATGAAAAAAATGAAAATCCAGAGCAAAAATCAAATATTATGCTTGCTTTAAGTTCTGTTTTTGAAAAAATGTTGGATAAAAACAATGCGTATTCCTATTTGAAACAATACCTCAATCTAAAAGAAAGTATTTCTATTTTAAATAATGAAAGACTGGGAATTGATGATTATGATAAATTTAAAGAATCCGAACGTTTAAAAGAACTCACGCAATTAGACCTAGAGAATAAACAGCAGGAAAAAACCAGCAAATTTTCTAAGTTAATCAATATTTTGGCAATCGCATTAATTTCTATTTTATCTTTATTAAGCTTGTCTTTGTATAAAAACAACATCATTAGAACGCAATCCAATCTAATGTTGAAAGAAAAAAATAAAGAATTGGAAATCGCAAAAGAGAAAGCAGAAAGAGCTTCTAATGCCCGATCTGAATTTTTATCGACTGTGAGCCATGAACTTCGGACACCATTAAATGCCATAAATGGAATAGCCCATTTATTGTTGGAAGAAAACCCGAAAAAATCCCAAATGAACTATTTATCTTCATTAAAATTTTCAGGAGATTATCTGACAAAATTTATAAATGAAATTCTGGAAATCAACAAAATTGATTCTAATAAACTTGAAATAGAATACATCAGCTTTAATCTTAAACAATTATTAGAAAACATACAAAACTCCTTAAAAGAATTAGCTTCAGTAAACAACAACAAATTTAATCTCGAAATTGACTCTTCCATTCCTGATTATTTGATTGGGGATCCTACAAAATTATCTCAGATAATGATGAATTTGATTAACAATGCACTAAAATTCACAAAAAACGGTAGTGTTAGCGTAATTGCAAAACTTCATTCTTTGGAAGATAAAAATGCAACTTTATATTTTGAAGTAAAAGATACAGGAATTGGAATTCCGGCAGACAAGCTACAAAGTGTTTTTGATAGCTTTTCTCAAGGTTCAATAGAGATCAATCGTAAATACGGAGGAACTGGTTTAGGATTGACAATCGTAAAAAAATTAATTAAAATTTTGGGTGGAAGAATAAATTTAAATAGTATTGTAGGAAAAGGATCTTCTTTTTCGTTCGAATTACAATTTAAACTAGGCTCGCAATTAGTAACCATTGAAGAAAAACCGAAAACATACAATGACTCTTCCTTAAAAAGCAAAAAAATACTTTTAGTCGAAGACAATAAAATCAATCAAATGATTACCGAGAAAATGCTTCGTAATAAAGGGATTTTATGTGAGATTATTGATAATGGAGAAGACGCAATAGAAATAGTGAAAAAGAACAAATTTGATTTGATCCTAATGGATGTTCATTTACCGGGCATAAACGGAACAGTAGCTACGGAACAAATTAGAAAATTTGACACTAAAACACCTATTATTGCGCTTACTGCAATCTCATTAGATGAAAATCGTGAAATGCTTTTATCCTTTGGTATGAATGATGTTGTTACAAAACCATTCATACCAGAAGAATTCTATGCCGTAATTGCTGAATATGTGTAGCGATTACTAATATTTCAAAATCAATTCTTTGATTAGACTTCTTACCTTTGGTTCCGCTTTTTTAGCAGCTTCCAGAACTTCATCGTGAGAAATAGTTCCTATACTTTCTTCATTTCCCATATCAGTAATTACGGAAATTCCGAATGTTTCCAAATCCATATGACGAGCCACAATAACTTCTGGAACCGTTGACATTCCTACGCAATCAGCACCGAGAATCTTTACCATTCTATATTCAGCCAAAGTTTCAAAAGTAGGGCCTTGCAAACCAAGATAAATCCCTTCATGAACTTCGATGTTTAATTCTTGAGCCAATTCTTGAGCCTTACCAATCATCTTTCTAGAATAGGGTTCGCTCATATTTACAAAACGAGGTCCGAAACGTTCATCATTTTTTCCACGCAAAGGATGTTCCGGTGTCATATTGATATGATCTGTAATCATGACAATAGAACCCACTTTATAATTTGGATTTACGCCTCCTGAAGCATTTGAAACGATTAATTTTTCAACGCCTAAAAATTTCATCACTCGAACGGGAAAAGTCACTTCTTTCATCGAATAGCCTTCGTAGAAATGAAATCTTCCCTGCATGGCAACTACTTTTTTATCTCCTATTGTTCCAAAAACCAATGCCCCTTTATGACCTTGAACGGTTGACACAGGGAAATTTGGAATTTCGTTGTAAGGCAAAATAAATTCTACTTTCATTTCATTAGTAAAACTACCTAAACCTGACCCTAAAATCACACCATATTCAGGTGTAAAATAGATTCTTTCTTTAATATAACTTACGGTTTGTTGTACTTCTTTCCACATAATTTAAAATGGTTTTATCAAAATTTTCACTTCCTGAAATAAAAGAGCTTTTTATGGGCAGATAGAAAAGTTGTTCGTTTGGCAAACTTCCTTTCAATCGTACATAATCTTTTTCGGTAGTAATAATAATGTTGTTTTGCGCTAAATTTTTAATTTCTAAAATATCTTTATCGGTAAAATTATGATGATCCGGAAAAGACAAACTGGCATCATTTGCATTTTGCAAATAAGCAAAAAACGGTTCGGGCTTTGCAATTCCTGCCACTAATACCTTATCAAAAGATTTAATTTCATCGACTTTTATCTTTTTATTTTCGGAATAAATATACTCATCATAATCGATGTAAGTAAAATACAATTGCTGATTTTCAGCAATTTTCAATTTATTTTTAATCTCATTTTGCTCGTCAAGCGAAAGATCCGAAGGGCATTTCGTAACAATAACCACGTTGGCTCTTTTTGCTCCACTGCTACTCTCCCGTAAATTTCCTGTTGGAAGCATAATATCATTCGAATACAAATCACCATAGGAAGTCAGTAAAATATAGAAACCTGCTTTGACTTTTCGGTGCTGAAAAGCGTCGTCTAGCAAAATAACTTCTGGTTTTTCTTGTTGCCCAAGCAATTGTTCAATTCCATTTTTTCTATCAGCATCTACGGCAACTTGAATGGTTGCGAATTTTTGAAAAAACTGAAAAGGCTCGTCTCCAAGAATCGTAGCATCCGAAGTGGCATCTGCTAAAACAAACCCTTTTGATTGTCTTTTATAACCCCGACTCAAAGCCGCAATTTTATATCTTTCAGAAAGCAACCGAATTAAATATTCAATTTGAGGTGTTTTTCCGGTTCCGCCAACGCTTAGATTTCCAACAGCAATAATAGGTAAATCAAAAGAATAGGATTTTAAAATCCCTTTGTCGAAAAGAAAATTCCGAATACTCGTTATCAGACCATATAAAATGGCAAACGGAAACAGTAATTTTCGCAGTAAATTCATTTTACGAAAGTAGAATAAATTATCTTTGATTTAAAATTTTGTTTCTTTTGTTTAATGTTTAAAGTTGATCAACATTAAACTTTAAACCTTAGACTTTAAACTAAAAAATCATGAAATCGAAGATTCACGAATACAAAAAAACTGAACGATGAGTAAAATCAAAGAAATCATTTCCGTGCTTGAAGAAATGGCGCCACTCGCCTATGCTGAAGATTTTGACAATGTGGGTTTATTGGTTGGAGATCAAGAATCAGAAGCGACAGGTGTTTTAGTTTGCCATGATGCTTTAGAAAATATAATAGACGAAGCGATTGCCAAAAAATGCAATTTGGTGGTTTGTTTTCATCCCATATTATTTTCCGGATTAAAGAAAATCACGGGTAAAAACTACGTGGAGCGAGCGGTTATTAAAGCCATAAAAAATGACATCGCCATTTATGCCGTTCATACTGCTTTGGACAATCATCAAGAAGGCGTGAATAAAATATTTTGTGATGCATTAGGATTAATAAAGACTAAAATCCTGATTCCGAAGCAAAATTTTATTCGGAAATTAGTAACCTACACGATTCCTGAAAATGCAGAAGAAGTGAGAAATGCACTATTTGATGCAGGTGCCGGAACTATTGGAAATTATGAAAATTGCAGTTTTAATTCGAAAGGAATTGGAACCTATATGGGAAACGAACACAGCAATCCTCAAGTCGGCGAGCGATTTGAATTTGTACAAGGAGATGAAATCAAAATCGAAGTCACTTTCGAAAAGCATTTAGAAAATAAAATTCTAAAAGCATTATTTAGAAGCCATGCCTACGAAGAGATCGCTTATGAAATTTATGATTTACAAAACAAACATCAAAATATTGGTTTGGGAATGATTGGGGAATTGAAAAATCCCATGAAAGAAAAAGAGTTTCTACTTTTTGCAAAAGAAAAAATGCAAGCTGATGGCATTCGACATTCCAACTTTATAGGAAAGGAAATAAAAAAAGTGGCAGTTCTTGGCGGAGCAGGAAGTTTTGCGATAAAAAATGCGATTCAGGCTGGTGCGGATGCTTATTTAACTGCCGATTTGAAGTATCATCAGTTTTATGAAGCCGAAAATAGGCTTTTATTGGCTGATATTGGACATTTTGAAAGCGAACGCTATACAAAAAATTATATTGTTGAGTATCTTCGGAAAAAAATCCTTAATTTTGCAGTTATTTTATCAGAAGAAAATTCAAATCCAGTTAAGTACTTATAGAATATGGCGAATACGAAAGAATTAAGTGTTGAGGACAAGTTAAGAGCGATTTACGATTTACAACTAATTGACTCTAGAATTGACGAAATCAGAAACGTAAGAGGAGAACTTCCTTTAGAAGTAGAGGATTTAGAAGATGAAGTTGCAGGTTTAAGCACACGTTCAGAGAAATTGAAAAGTGAACTCGAAGTTATCGAAGATCTAATCAAGGTAAAAAAGAATGCAATTGATGAGCACAAAGAGGCTATCAAAAAATATACGAAGCAACAAGAAACTGTTCGTAATAACAGAGAATTTAATTCGTTGACTAAAGAGGTTGAATTTCAAGAATTAGAAATTCAATTGTCTGAAAAACAAATTAAAGAAATGAAAGCTTCTATCGAACATAAGAAAGAAGTAATCTCAAATTCAAAAGAAAGATTAGAAGCAAAATCTAACCATTTGAAACACAAAAAATCAGAATTAGACGCTATTATGTCTGAAACTGCTAAAGAAGAAGCGTTTTTATCTGAGAAATCAGCTGAATATCAAGCTTTAATTGAAGAAAGATTGTTGAAGGCTTACACTAGAATCAGAACAAGTGTTCGTAATGGATTAGCTGTTGTTTCTATTGAAAGAGGAGCATCTGCAGGATCATTCTTCACCATTCCACCTCAGACACAAGTAGAAATTGCTTCAAGAAAGAAAATCATCACTGATGAACATTCAGGAAGAATATTAGTCGACAGTACATTGGCCGACGAAGAAAAAGAGAAAATGGAACAATTGTTTTCTAAATTCTAATTACTTTTAAGTCCCGATAAACATCGGGACTTTTTTATTATGAAAAAAATGTTGTTTTTTATATTCACTAAATCTATTGGATTATACATTAACCTTTTGAGCTTTGTATTTCCAAAAAAAGCATCGCAACTCGCGTATGCCTTTTTTAGCGAACCCAGAGAAGGTAAATTATCTAAAACTAATCTGCCGGAAATTCTACAGGAAGCACAGTCCGAAACGTTCCAACAAGAAGAACATTGCTTTCAAACGTATACTTGGAAAGGAAATGATTCTATAATTCTTTTGGTTCACGGATGGGAAAGCAACGCTTCTCGCTGGGAGAACTTCCTACCCTATCTAAAAAAATCAGGAAGTACTATTATAGCCATCGACGGTCCAGCTCATGGATTATCCAGCGGAAAAGAATTTAGCATTCCTAAATATGCCGAATTTATTCATATCGCTGTAGAAAAGTTTCAGCCACAGTACCTGATTGGTCATTCCATTGGTGGAAAAACCTGTTTGTATTACCAATCGGTATATCAAAACAATCTGCTTAAAAAAATGGTAATTCTGGGAGCACCAAGTGATTTCAAGATTATCCTGCACAATTACATTGCGTTATTGAGTTTGAATTCTAAAATTTCAAAATCTTTAGAAGATCATTATTTGAATAATTTTAAACTTAACCTGGAACAATTTTCCGGAAAACTATTCGCTTCAAAATTAAACATAAAAGGATTGATTGCCCATGACATTGACGACACGGTAGTTTTATTCGAAGAAGGAAAAAAAATTGCAAGTACCTGGAAGAATGTGGTTTTTATTGAAACTAAGGGTTTAGGACACAGCATGCATGACGACGAGTTATATGAAAAAGTCTCCCGTTTTTTATTTGAAGCGGAGTAATTAAAATGAGATCGCAGTAAAATCTTTTACTGACTTCTTAATTTTCAAATAAACAAATAACCACATAAACGATTAAACAATTTAGTACTACTTTTGCATCATGGAAGAAAATCTAAAACGCCTCAATAAATTCATAGGAGAAACCGGGTATTGCTCCCGCCGAGAAGCCGATAAAATCATTGAAGAAGGCCGTGTAACCATCAATGGAGTCGTTCCGGAATTAGGGACAAAAGTTTCGCCAGATGATGAAGTGCGTATTGACGGTAAACTCATCCGTGAGAAAAACGAAAAACCCGTTTATCTTGCTTTCTATAAACCTGTTGGAATTGAATGTACCACAAACCTAGACGTTCGTAATAACATTGTAGATTACATCAATTATCCCAAACGTATTTTCCCTATTGGTCGACTAGACAAAGCCAGTGAAGGATTGATTTTCATGACCAATGATGGTGACATTGTTAATAAAATATTGCGCGCCAGAAACAATCACGAAAAAGAATATACGGTAACGGTAAACAAACCTATTACGGATCGTTTTATAGAACGAATGGGGAATGGAGTCCCGATTTTGGACACGGTAACCCGAAAATGTAAAGTGGAACAAATCAGTAAATTCACTTTCAAAATTATCCTGACTCAAGGATTGAATCGCCAAATTCGTAGAATGTGTGAATATTTAGGTTACGAAGTTACGGCTTTGAAACGCATTCGCATCATCAATATTTCATTAGATGTTCCTGTAGGGCGTTACCGTGATTTGACTGATGCCGAAATCAAAGAATTGAACGAGCTTATTGAACCTTCGAGCAAAACAGAAGAAGCGAGTTTACCGAAAACGGAAGCGCCAAAAAGAAGAACCGAATTCATTAAAAGAGATGATCCCAGATTTAAAGGAAGAGGCGATTATTAAACCATAATCAACTATTAAACAACGATTAACTTATTATCATTCTATTTTCGGGATACAATTTATAAATCCAAACAAGGTCTCCACAGGCTTATTAAATAGTGATACCCACTGACTATTTAAATTTGGGATACAATTACTTAACCTTTTGTTTGAAGTATTTTAATCTGTTTTTTTAATGAACGCAATAAATTTGCAGGGCATCTAAAAAAATAGTATTTGAAATTTTTCTTCAACAATTTTCGTTACTTCAGAACACAAATATTTTTATCATTTTCATCAATGATTGTTTTGATAGTTGTTTGGTTTATGTTTTATCTGTATATCGACCGTAAAGTGGATCATCTGAATAACTTCACTTACAAATCGTACCGGGTTTCACAAGAGTTTACCGCTAACATTAGAAATTTTCAAACATTTTTGTTGTTTGGATATAAGGAAAAAGACTTTTACATAAATCATAATCAAAAAGACCTTAAACTATACATAGACAATTTAAAAAACCAAAGAAAGGAGATTGATCTAATTTTCAAAGAATCGAAAGAGTTGAACATTGGAAACAATCCATCTATGGCTCATCTTTCAAAAGAAATAGATAATCTTTATGTTGTTGTAAATCAGTTTAAAAAAACAGCATTAATCCGGGGGTTTAAAGATCATGGGATTGAAGGTGAGATGAGGAACAAAGCACATTTTTTAGAAAAAAAGTCTTCATTAAACAAAATTACTTTACTTCAATTTCGCAGACACGAGAAAGACTATATGTTACGTTCAGACGATACTTCTATCCAAAAATTTAAAGATTTGTACAATTCTACTTTAAGAGAAAAAAATATTGATTCAGCAACCAAGCAAGTTCTTATAGATTATAAAAACAACTTTGATTCTTTGGTGAAATTGAGTTCAAAACTAGGAGTTGCTCAAAATCAGGGTTTATATGGAAAAATAAATCAAATCAATGAGGTTGTTGAAAATTCATTTGTTCAAATTATAGCCCATAATAAAAAAAGAATAAATGAATTAAAAGAAACCTTATTCTATTCTCAATTATGCCAAACACTGCTCATGGCACTAATTGCTTTACTATTATGCATTTACACATCTAAATATTTCACAAAAGACATCAAATTACTTTCGTTAGATATTTCAAATTATATAAAGTCCAATTTCAAAGAACCTATATCCAATTTAAATCATAGATCATCAATTAGGGAAGTTGATTTCTTATTAATGAGTTACGGAATATTAAAAGAGAAGCTATCTGAAAACATTATTTTTTCAGAAAAGAAAACAGAACAGGCAAATAAAATAGCAACCTTCAAAACGCAATTTCTCGCCAATATGAGTCACGAAATTCGCTCGCCTCTTAATGGGGTTATCGGAATGTTAAACATGCTCAAAACAAGCGCATTGAATAGCGAACAAACGGAATATATCGAAATTGCAGAACACAGTGCAGAACACCTTTTGGGGATTGTAAATATGATTTTAGATCATTCAAAAATGGAAGCCGGTAAAATGAAGGTAGAACAATATCCAATACATCTTAAAAAAGAGCTCACTAAACTGATGCGATTATTTGAATACCGAATAAATGATGAAAACATAAAACTGCATTTTATTTATGATGACAGCATCTCAAATAACATACTTGGCGATAATTTAAGATTGCAACAAGTATTGATTAACCTTATTGACAATGCAATTAAGTTTACAACTCATGGTGATGTTAAACTTGAGGTAAATTTATTAAATCGAATAGATGATTTACAATATTTGAATTTTAAAATCACGGATTCTGGTATAGGTATTGACCCTGATAAAACAGAACAAATGCTTTTAGCATTTGAACAAGCAGATTTAACAACCACGAGAAAATATGGCGGCACAGGATTGGGTTTAACAATTTCTAACCAATTAGTACAGCTAATGGGAGGAACTAAATTAAATATTATAGCTTTAGAAAGTGGCGGATCGAGTTTTAGTTTTGAAATTCCATTCAAAATTAATACCAATGTGCTTTCAATTGAAGACAACAATGAAACTCAGTTTAATACTATAAAAGATGTAATTATTAATAAAGCATTAATTGTTGAAGATAATTTAATCAATCAAAAAGTATTGTATAAACTTCTGGATAAACTAAATATCCCTTCAGATATTGCAATTAATGGAAAAGAAGCGGTTTCACTTTATAATGAAAACGATTATGACATTATTTTTATGGACTTACACATGCCCGAAATGGATGGGTTTGAAGCTACAGAAAAAATACATTCCTCTCCAAAATATCAAATAAACGCGATACCAATTATTGCTGTAACTGCAAGTGCATTTGATGAAGATAAAGTAAAAGCGATCTCTAAAGGCATGGATGATTTTATCACTAAACCTGTTGTTTTAAAAAACTTGGAAGAAATTATTGCTAAACAAATGCAGCTCCAGATGTAACCAATAAAACCCTAAACATCAATACGAAACACTCTTCCGTAACGGTGTATTTTATGCATTCCTATTTTAAGGATGGGATAACAGATTTAAAAACGTTTCAAAATTCGAAACGTTTTTTTAAAACCATCTTTTTCTTTTAAATAAAAACACACCAAAAGCAGATAACAGAACTGATATTGAAATGATAATCCCTATTCCATACGGATTATTTTGCAGGTCATTGGGCACATTCATTCCATACAAACTCGCAATCAATGTTGGAATCATCAGAATAATCGAAATCGAAGTCATCTGTTTCATAATAGTATTCATATTATTAGAAATCACAGAGGCATACGCATCCATCGTTCCGGTCAGGATGTCACTGTAAATATTGGTGGTTTCCTGTGCCTGACGCAATTCAATCTCAACATCTTCCAGTAATTCGAGATCAAAATGTTCTTTTTGTGATTTTATATTCCGAATTCGGTGTAATAAAATATCATTCCCTTTCAGCGAAGTCATGAAGAACACCAAACATTTTTCTATTTGAAGCAAAGCTTGTAATTCTTCATTCTTAATCGATTTTTCCAGATTATCTTCTGCCAATTTAATTTTTTGATTGACTTGTTTGAGGTATTTTAGATACCAAACACTCGAAGACAACAACAATTTCAATACGAGATCAAAGTTATCTTTTATATCAATATTCTTGCGTTGGGTGTAAGTTACAAAATCGATAAGCATTTCTGTTTTCTGAAAACTTATGGTAACACAAATGTCGTCTTTGAAAATTACGCCTACAGGAATCGTATGAAAAGGCAATTTTACATCATTGCTCTTTACAGGAATTCGCATGAGAATCAATGTCCACCCATTTTCAATCTCAATACGGGGTCTTTCGTCAATATCTTCGATATCACTATAGAATGCCTCGGGAATTTGCAATTCCTCAAGTAAGTATTTCTTTTCTGCTTCAGTTGGACATTCAATATTTATCCAGCAGTTTGGAGACCATTCTTTAGTGGCAATTAATCCGTTATTGTTTTTGTAAAAAGCTCTCATTTCAAAATTCTATAGGTTTATTCATAGCATTTTGAATGGTGTATCAAGTGCTATATTAATTCAATATTTCCGAATAATAATCGTCCATTTTAAATGGCCAGTTTTTTAAGTGTTGCAAAAGTATTCTTTATATTTTGTTACAGTAATCAATTATTAGAATTTTAAGCGTTTTTTAAGATAAAAAAAGCCTTAAACGATAGTTTAAGGCTCTAAGTAAAGTATATTGTTCTTACTTGTTTATTCTCATTTCTCTTGCCAAAAGTGTATTTTTCAATAACATCGCAATCGTCATGGGTCCTACTCCACCGGGAACTGGGGTAATAAACGATGCTTTTTTACTCACATGTTCAAAATCAACATCACCGGTTATTACATAACCTTTGTCATTTGTTTCATCAGGAACACGAGTAATACCAACGTCAATAACCACAACTCCATCTTTCACCATATCCGCTTTTAGATAATTAGGAACACCAAGAGCGGTGATAATGATATCAGCCTGAATCGTAATTTCTTCAATATTTTTAGTGTAGCTATGCGTCAAGGTTACCGTTGAGTTTCCTGGAAAACCTTTTCTTCCCATTAAAATACTCATAGGACGACCTACAATATGACTACGACCAATAACTACGGTATGTTTTCCTTTAGTTTCCACACCGTATCTTTCTAACAATTCTAGAATTCCGAAAGGCGTTGCAGGAATAAAAGTGGTCATGTCTAATGCCATTTTTCCAAAATTCTCTGGATGAAATCCATCAACATCTTTACTTGGATCCACTGCCATCAATACTTTTTGCTCATCGATTTGTTCAGGAAGCGGCAATTGAACTATAAACCCATCAATGTTATCATCTTCATTCAACTCTTTAATCTTATTCAACAACTCAATTTCAGTTGTAGTACTTGGCATTTTCACTAAAGTCGATTCAAAACCCACTCGTTCACAAGCTTTTACCTTACTTCCAACATACGTTAAACTAGCACCATCGTTACCCACAATTACTGCTGCTAAATGAGGTACTTTCTCCCCATTGCTTTTCATTTTTTGTACTTCGGCAGCGATTTCGCTTTTAATATCTTCTGCTGTTTTTTTTCCGTCTAGTAGTTGCATTTTTAAAATTGTTTAAAGTTTAAAGTTTAAAGTTTTGAAAACTAGAAACTTTAAGGTTTAGTAGTGGTTTATTTTTATATAAAAGTTAAGGTTTAAAAGTTCAAAAAATTGGAACCTTTAAACCTTAAATAAATAATTAACGCATTCCTGGCATACCACCTTGCATGCCACCCATCATTTTCATTAGGTTTTTGCCTCCTGGTCCTTGCATCATTTTCATCATTTTGCTCATTTGTTCGAACTGCTTCATCAATTGATTGACTTGCTCTATTTTTGTTCCGGAACCTTTTGCGATCCTAGCTTTTCTTTTCACGTCAATTATAGCTGGCTTGCTTCTTTCTTTTGGAGTCATCGAATGAATGATAGCTTCAATATGCTTGAAAGCATCGTCTTCTATCTCAACATCTTTCATGGCTTTTGAAGCACCTGGTATCATTCCAACCAAATCTTTCATATTACCCATTTTCTTTACTTGTTGAATTTGAGAAAGGAAATCATCAAAACCAAATTCGTTTTTAGCGATTTTCTTTTGGATTTTTCTTGCTTCTTCTTCATCGAATTGCTCCTGCGCTCTTTCTACCAAAGACACGACGTCACCCATCCCAAGGATACGTTCCGCCATACGAACAGGATAGAATACATCAATAGCATCCATTTTTTCCCCTGTCCCTACAAATTTAATTGGTTTATTTACAACCGATTTAATTGAAATTGCAGCTCCACCACGGGTATCGCCATCTAATTTAGTTAAGATGACACCATCGAAATTTAATCTTTCGTTAAAGGTTTTTGCAGTATTTACAGCATCTTGCCCTGTCATGGCATCAACAACAAATAAAGTTTCCTGAGGTTGAATCGCTTTATGAACACGTTCAATCTCATTCATCATTTCCTCATCAACGGCCAAACGACCGGCTGTATCGACAATCACCACATTAAAACCATTGGCTTTAGCATGTTTAATTGCATTTTGAGCGATCTCAACAGGATTTTTATTCTCTGGTTCAGAATACACCTCAACTCCTATCGAATCTCCAACAACATACAATTGTTGAATAGCCGCAGGACGATAGATATCACAAGCTACTAATAATGGTTTCTTATTCTTTTTGGTCAATAAATAATTCGCTAGTTTTCCAGAAAAAGTAGTTTTACCTGAACCTTGTAAACCCGACATTAAAATAACCGTTGGATTACCAGAAAGATTTATTCCGGCAACATCGCCACCCATTAATTCCGTAAGCTCGTCTTTGACCAACTTTACCAATAATTGTCCCGGTTGAAGCGTGGTTAATACGTCTTGACCAATTGCTTTTTCTTTTACTTTGGTGGTAAAATCTTTGGCGATTTTAAAGTTAACATCGGCATCAAGTAAAGCTCTACGAACTTCTTTTAATGTTTCGGCTACGTTTACCTCGGTGATTTTTCCGTGACCTTTTAGTATATGAAAGGCTTTGTCTAGTTTATCGCTTAAATTATCGAACATGATTTTTTATTTTATTGAAGTGCAAATTTAAGCATTTGATTTTGAAGTTTAAATAGTATTACAAATAAAAAGAGGCTGTCTTTTTAAGATAGCCCCTTTTTTAATGAAATTAAATTAACTTTTGATTAATCCTTGTCATCTAAGTCTATTTCTTGTTCAAGTAAAGATTTTATTTGCTCTCCAAAATCATGGTGCCCATCATCATTATCAGTACTAATTTCGATAACACCATCTCCGTCAGTATCCAGAAGTAGATTTTGACTTGCTAATGATGTTAGTTTTGCCATTAGAGCATCAAGTTGTATTTTAATATTAAGAGTTACATCATTACTATTAACTGTAAAATCTTTAGTTGGATCATCAAAATCCATTTCAAGTTCAGCATCCTTGCCGCTCCAGATAATAAAGTTTTTACCGTCAATGGTACCTTTAATCAAAAAAGTTTTACCTTCCATTTCTCCAGGCTGAATACTTCTTTCAAACTTAAACTTAATTTCCTCATATTTCGCATTTGGAACATTAACAGAAGTAATAAATTGACTCAAAGTTTTGTTTGGATCAAGTAAATCTAATAAAAAGGGGCCTACAAGTTTTACATCATCATCATAAATAGAATCTGTATGATGCATTTCACCTTCTTCATCTAGTTCAAATTTTACCTTACCAATGTTTATTTTAAAATCCGTGATTACCACTGTTGATGCAGCAGTACGAGCAGTGGTAGAAGTTTTCCCTGTTACAGAAACGGCCGAAGCTTTTAATGTCACATTTCCGCTTGTAGATGGATTATCCGTACAAGAACTTATCATAATGACAAGTAATGCTAAAATTGATGTTTTTTTCATTTTTTTCATTTTTTTAAAGGTTAAGTAATATATAATTAGGGGTTAATAATTAATATTTTTGGCAAACAATTTTTATAAATACATTTATAAAAATCGCTCTTTAAAATTTAAAGTAACTAATTAAGGTTTGTATTTGGTTGTAATTAATTTTTAGTAAAATACAGATAATGAGTTTCTCCACTACTACTGCTTTCATTTTTCAGTCTAACGTTAGTAGTTGTGTATTCCGTAATTTTCCAATCGTCTTCTAATTCATCTAATTTACTGTCATCAAATTTTAACAGAAATATATCTTGACCACTATTTACAGAAGTTGACCAAGTTCCGCCAATATTATTTGTTCCTTTTACAGCCGCAACACTCCCATTAGAATTGAAAGTAAAATTATAACCATTGTAATTTGAAGTTTCATCAATATTGTCAAAATAGTAAGAAACATGCCATGTTCCATCTGTCAAAATCGAAGTGAAATTCGGATTTCCTCCAGTGCCTGAATTAGTATCACAATCCTTTATACTAGCTTCAATACTGTCTTCAAAATCAGAGTTGTTTATAATTACAACATTTTGACCATTCAGGTCTGTAATAGAAACTGGATAGTTGATAGATATAAACACATTACTTTCTATATCTTCTAAAAAATTATATAAATCGGTATCATTTTGAATACTAATCGCATTTGCAATTTGATTATTTGCATTATAAATATCAATCTTTATTGGGTAATTTATATGTATACAGTCAATCTCATCAAACCCATCATCTTCATCACAATTATCAATAACGTCGTCTAATTGATCAACATTTGTAATCAGTTGCGTACTGAAATTTTGATACTGAATTGTTATTGGATAAACAAAGTTTACTATATCATCATCATTTGAAAAAGCATCTAATGCGTTTTGAACCGTGTGGTAATCATTTTGGTTAGATACTGTAATATGCGTTCCATTTACAATAACAATAACCGGCAACTGAACATTAAAACAGCTAGAATTATCCAAAATATTATCCTTAGACGTAGGGTTTTGTGATACCCTAGAAATCAAACTCGTAAGAGGAGATACAGCCGTTAAGTTTTGAGTAGTATCTTGAATAACCAATGTTTCCTCATTTTGACAAGAAATAAATACTATTGCCGTAAAGCTCATTAATAAATATTTAATTGTTTTCATATGTAGCTAATATTTGTTTTTTAATGGAATATGGAATTGATGACTTTTTATATTGTTTTTTTTCTGTCATCGAACTCCGTTTCGTATATCTTCATCGGTGTTTACTTCACTAAAACATTTATTTTTATAGGTGTTCAGTGATTGCTTCGCAGTTGTATCGAGTTTTCATTTATGCTCATTTTATATGTTGATATTTATTGTTTTTTATCGGTCATATGTAATTCGCATATCATCATTGGTGTTCGCGACCCAATTACGGTCATGCTCATTTCATATAAAAAAATTAGCGGTTTAATAATAAAACAGTTTACATCAACATTACCCTACCAAAATTTAAAAATAAATATATCTTTGTAAGGTAAAAAATTACGAAATAAATGACAAAAAATTCATTATCAGAAACTTGCGATAAAATTATTTTTTCAAACTTTTTCAGAAGTCATGCAAAGTCACTCCGCAATTTTATTTTTTATAAGTATGGAAATAAAGACCAAGCCGACGATTTAACCCAAGAAGCTTTTATTAAACTCTGGCAAAACTGTGCTGCGGTCCCCATTGAAAAAGCTAAATCCTATATATATATAATTGCCAATAATAACTCTCTTAACGAAATTGCACATCAAAAAGTAGTTTTGGAATATGAAAAGAATTTTACTGGTCTTGATAAAACAAATGAAAACCCGGAATTTATACTCGAAGAAAAACAATTCAAAAGCAAGCTCTTAAAATCAATTGAAAATTTGAATGAAACACAACGAGTTGCATTTTTGATGCATCGAATAGATGGTAAAAAATATAGCGAAATTGCAGAAGAATTAAATATAAGTGTTAAAGCAGTTGAAAAGCGAATACATTTGGCTTTAATTGAACTAAGAAAAAAAATTGATACTATAAAGTAGGGTAAATTTGTTTTTACTTGTTTTAAACATATAAGATTAATACAATGGAAGAGAATTACATTTTAGCAAAATGGCTAAACAACGATTTGACAGAAGCTGAATTAGCTGAATTTAAAGCCAATCCTGATTATGAAAAATATGAAAAAATTAAAAACTATACTGCTCATTTAGAAGTACCGGATTTTAATGAAGAGAAAGTTTTAGAACATGTTATTAGTCATAAAAAAATTACGTCTAAAGTTATTCCTTTATACAAAAACTGGCTGTTTAAAGTGGCTGCCGTTTTAGTCATTGGGTTAGGAATTACATTTATGATGCAAAATTTTGTTTTACAAACCCAATATGCACCTAATGGCAAAAGAACCACTTTTTCGTTACCCGATAATTCCGAAGTAGTTTTAAATGCTGGTTCAGAAATTGAATATAAAAAATGGAATTGGGACAATAAAAGATGTCTTGAATTACATGGAGAAGCCTATTTTAAAGTAGCAAAAGGCAAAAAATTTGAAGTTGCAACTGATCTTGGAAAGGTTGCTGTTCTTGGAACTCAGTTTAATGTAAAAGCAAGAAAAAATCGGTTTGATGTAACTTGTTTTGAAGGAAGGGTAAAAGTAAATTACATAGAGAGAGAGGTAATTTTAACCCACGGGCAAAGTGTTACTTTTGAAAATGGAAAGCAGATAAATACAACCGTTAATGCTTCTAAACCGGAATGGCTAGAAAATAAAATTGCTTTTAATAAAGAAAATTTACACAACATATTAGATGAAATTCAAAGACAGTACAACGTTTCTATTGAAGTGAAAGCAAAATATTCAGGTGAATTATTTACTGGGAAAATTCCTATAGATAATCTCGATGTTGCCCTTCAAATTATTGCAACTACTTATCATTTAGAACCGAATAAAATTGCTCCAAACAAAATAATTTTTGAAGGAAAATAAATGTTTTTTATTAAACGTATTTACGTCTTATTTTTTTGCTTTGTTTTTGCCTTGAGTATAAAAGCCCAAGACAGAAGCAAAGCAATTGCATTAAAAGATATTCTTCAATCAATAGAGAAACAACATTATATTTATTTTAATTATATTGATAATGAAATAGTTGTTTTTAAAATTGTCCCTCCAAAAAAAACCTTGTCTTTGAATGAGAAGATTAATTATCTTCAAAAGAAAACCAATCTCTTCTTTGAAAACATAGACAATAAATTCATTAACGTTTTTAGCAATAATACATTAGACTCAAAAAATATTTGTGGATATGTATTTTCGAAAGATGATAATTCTCCACTGGAAAATGTGAATATTAAGTTTGTAGGTGCCGGTACTGCAACTAATAAGAATGGATATTTTGAACTAAAAAAAGAGAAGGTAACTGATTTACTGGTCAGTTATGTGGGATTTGCCACTAAAAAAATTTCTGTTTCTGATTTACAAAATAAAAATTGCCTTAAAGTTTATCTTGAAGTTGAAGTTTCGGGGTTAAATAATATAATAGCCAATCATTTTTTAACATCCGGAATTTCAAAAACAATTGATGGGACATTTGCAATAAAACCAAAGAGACTCGGAATATTGCCTGGTTTAATTGAACCCGATGTATTGCAAACTATGTTGCAAATTCCCGGTATTTATAGTGTTGAAGAAAGTATTTCTAGCATTAATGTGAGAGGAGGTACACATGATCAAAACTTATTTTTGTGGAATGGCATCAAAATGTACCAAACGGGACATTTTTTCGGATTAATTTCGGCGTTCAATCCTAATTTAGCCCATACTATTTCCATAACTAAAAATGGGAGTTCTGCTTTTTTTGGCGAAAGTGTATCGAGTGTTGTTGACATGTCCTCTAACCCAAATAACTCTGAAGGAAACAGTTTTGGTGCAGGAATAAATATGATTAATGCAGACATTTATTCAAAGTTTACTATCACCAAAAAAGGTTTCCTGGAAATTGCGGGAAGAAAATCCATAAGCGATTTTGTACAGACACCTACCTACAAACAATATTATAATAAAGCTTTTCAAAATACAAGTATTACTAATTTTTCCAATAATCAAAATGTAGATTATTCCAGTGACGAGAAATTTAATTTTTACGATATTACGGCAAAATACTCTCAAAAAATTGGACAAAAAGACCATTTCGTTTTTGATTTTATAACCATTAATGATCAGCTTAAAGTTTTTCAAACAACCAGAATTAACACTATAATTCAGTCTGAAAATAATGTTTTATTTCAAAAAAATTATGGCGGTAACCTTTCGTGGAAACGTATTTGGAATGCAAAAAATAGTAGTAATTTCAATGTTTACAGTAGCTCCTATGAACTTAATGCCCAAAAAAACAAAATACAAGATAATCAGGTTGTAAGACAGGAAAATAAAGTGCTAGACAATGGTGTTAAGCTTGAGAATAGTCATGTTATCTCTTCAAAATTTACGTTTAATAATGGATATCAGTTTAACGAAATAGGCACTATAAATTTAGATGAAGTAAATAGTCCAATATTTTACAGAAGAATTAAAGAAGTTCTACGAACTCATGCGCTGATAGTTGAAGGGAAATATAACGATACCTTATCCAAAATATATTTTAATCTCGGAGCGCGATTAAACTATATTGAAAAATTTAAAAAGCACCTTTTTGAACCAAGATTGCAGTTTAATTATGCTGTCACAAAACATTTTAATTTAGAAGTATTAGGGGAATTCAAAAGTCAAAATTGTTATCAGGTTATTGATCTGCAGAAAGATTATTTTGGCATAGAAAAAAGACGGTGGATATTGGCAAATGGCACTACAATTCCTATTCAAAAAAGCAAACAGGCATCAATTAGTTTGTTTTATACCCAAAATAATTGGTTATTTACTTTAGAACATTTTTATAAAAAAGTAACCGGAATCAACAGCTCAAGTCAAGGATTTCAAAACCAATTAGAATTTGTAAAAATTAATGGTGATTACGAGGTCTTAGGAATTGAAATGCTGGTGCAAAAAAAAATAAATCATTTCATTACCTGGTTGAGTTATGCTTATAACAATAATAATTACCATTTTCCAAATATAGAACAACCTGTATTTCCGAACAACTTTAAATTAGATCATATTGTCTCTTGGGCTGGGATCTATCAAAGAAAAAATCTAAAAATAGCATTGGGTTCAAAATGGTATTCTGGAAAACCCGAAACAACTCCTGTAAGTTCAGCGATAAATTATAGTAATTCCTCAAATCCAAAAATTGATTATAATACCCCTAACAATAAAGTCCTGGATAACTTTTTTCAAGTTAATTTTTCGACAACATACAAATGGGAAAGCTTGAATAAAACCCAATATAAACTAGGTTTCTCCGTATTGAATGTATTCAATCGAAAAAATGAAATTAATGAATATTATAGAATAAATGCGATTACAAATTCTATTGAAGATGTAAAAACTTTTTCACTTCTACGAACTCCAAACTTAAGTTTTAGAATAACTTATTAATCCTACATTCTTTCCGGAACATTAATCCCTAACAGTCTGAAAGAAGCAGCGATGGTATCAGCCACTTTCTTAGACAATTGTACTCTGAATATTTTCTTCTCTAAATTTTCTTCTCCAAGAATTGGAACAGCCTGATAGAATGAATTGTATTCCCGTACCAAATCGTAAGTGAAGTTTGCCAATAAAGCCGGACTGTGATTATGGGCCGCATTCTGAATCACCTCAGGAAATAATTCCAACTGTTTCAATAATTCTTTCTCTTTTTCGTGAAGTTCCTCGACTGCGCTCGGAATGACATAATCAAAATTAGCTTTGCGAATAATCGACTGAATTCGGGCATAGGTATATTGAATAAACGGTCCTGTATTTCCTGCAAAATCTACTGATTCTTCCGGATTGAAAAGAATTCGTTTTTTTGGATCTACTTTTAAAATGTAATATTTCAAAGCACCCAGACCTATCGTATTGTATAATTTTGCTTTTTCTTCGGCAGAATAGGTATCTAATTTCCCTAAATCCTCTGCAATTTTTTGGGCTGTATCTGTCATTTCCTGCATCAAATCATCGGCATCGACAACGGTTCCTTCACGGCTTTTCATTTTTCCAGAAGGTAAATCTACCATTCCGTAAGATAAATGGAAGAGATTTTTAGACCAGTCAAAACCTAGTTTTTTCAGGATAAGAAATAAAACTTTAAAATGATAATCCTGTTCATTCCCCACGGTATAAACCATTCCGCCGACATCCGGATAATCTTTTACACGCTGAATAGCCGTTCCAATATCCTGTGTCATATAAACAGCGGTTCCGTCTGAACGAAGCACAATTTTTCTGTCTAAACCTTCATCCGTTAAATCAATCCAAACCGAACCGTCAGGATCTTTTTCGAAAACACCTTTCTCCAAACCAATTTGAACGACGTCTTTCCCTAACAAATAGGTATTGCTTTCATAATAATAACAATCAAAATCGACACCTAAATTTTTATACGTAATGGCAAAACCATCATAAACCCACTGGTTCATGGTTTTCCAAAGTGAAATCACTTCAGCATCCCCAGCTTCCCATTTCAACAACATTTCTTGTGCTTCGAGAATGATTGGAGCTTGTTTTTTGGCTTCGTCTTCGGTTTTTCCTTCCGAGATTAATTGGGCAATTTGTTCTTTATACGCTTTATCAAAAGCCACATAATAATTCCCCACTAATTTATCTCCTTTTAAACCTGTTGATTCTGGAGTTTCTCCGTTTCCGAATTTTTGCCAAGCCAACATTGATTTACAAATATGAATTCCTCTATCGTTTATGATTTGGGTTTTGTAGACTTTTTTACCCGAAGCTTTTATAATTTCAGCAACAGCATATCCTAAAAGATTATTACGGACGTGACCTAAATGCAAGGGTTTATTCGTGTTTGGTGAAGAATATTCCACCATGACTGCTTTATCTTCAGTCCCGAAGCTTCGGGATGGTGCAACGAAACCAAATTTTGCATTGTCTTTGATTCCATTGAAGAAATCCAAATAATATTCATCAGAGATAACAATGTTTAAAAATCCGGAAACTACATTAAAACGACTCACTTCGGTTACATTTTCCACCAAATAGTTACCAATTTTGTTTCCTAATTCTACAGGATTCCTTTTTATAACTTTTAATAATGGAAAAATCACCATGGTAATATCACCTTCAAATTCCTTCCGAGTGGTTTGAAATTCAACTTTGTCAATAGCAATGTCAAATAAAGCTTGAACGGCTTTTTCAATAGAAGGCGTAAGAATTTGTGATAATGTCATTTTATGTATTTATTTTAAGGTTGCAAAGATAGTTATAATGCATCAATTTGAAAATTGGAAAACAATATAATTTCCTACGCATAGCATGGTATAATTATTTACTTTTCACAGTTCAGTTCTTTTTTTTAAAAATAGTTGTAACAATTTAAACATAAAAGAGTCTATTAGGTAACTTTCAAATATCCAATTTCAATAAAAAATTATTTTTTTGCATAAAATAGTACTATGTAATACCTGTTAAATAAATACCTTTGCATCATCATCATCATCAATCATTTTTTTAATCAAAAAAACAAAATCATGAATCTCAAATTAATTTTATGCTGTTTATTCGGAACCGTGTTTTCGATGCAAGCACAAAATTCGGTCAAACCAACTCTTCTGGAAAATCCCGGAAGTATCTCTGGTAAGGTTATCGACAAAAAAAACCAACGAACCACTATCTTATGTAAACATTGTAGTGAAAGAAGATAACAAAATAGTTACTGGAGGAATAACTTCAGACAAAGGAACGTTTCTTATCAAAAATCTAGATTTAAAAAATATACTGTAGAAATACAGTTTATAGGTTATAAAACCGTTTCTAAAGCAATTTCATTAACAGCAAAAGGAAAAAATGCTGACCTAAAGACGATTCCACTGGAGGAAGATGCTATCCAATTGGAAGGTGTTGAAGTGGTAAATGAGCGCTCGACAATTGAACAAAAGATCGATAGAAAAGTCATCAATGTTGGTAAAGACTTATTATCAGCAGGAGCAACTGCCGCAGAAATCATGAACAATATTCCATCAGTGAGTGTTGATCCACAAACGAATGCGATAAGCCTTCGCGGAAATTCAAATGTGCGAATATTAATTGATGGAAAACCTACCAACATTGACGCTTCACAACTATTACAACAAATCCCTTCTACATCCATCAAGCAAATTGAATTAATTACCAATCCTTCGGCTAAATACAATCCGGAAGGAATGAGTGGAATAATCAATATTGTATTGAACAAAAACAGTAAAATTGGTTTTAACGGAAGCATAAATAATGGTGTAACTTTTGGAAAAACACCAAAATTGAATTCTTCAGCAGACATGAATTACAGAACCGGAAAGTTCAATATTTATGGAAATTATGGCTTGAATACAGGAAAACAATCCAATCGTGGGTTCATAAACACATTAGAACCTGTGAGGAGGATTTTCAAAAATTCACTTTTGTAAATAACAATACTTCTCATTTAGCGAAAATAGGTTTTGACTTTTATTTGAATGAAAAAAACACCCTCTCCTTTTATACAAACCATAACATTTATAAAGGAAATGGAAATTCTAAAACTACTGTAGATTTTCTTGATCCTTCAAAAACGGATATTACTCAGTTGTTTAATAATGAAAATGATAATTATTCCCAGACTTATAATTTAGATTACAAAAGGAACTTTAAAAAAGAAGGTCATTACATTGAACTGGAATTCAATCACAGCAACAATAACAATAAGGAAATGGGTGTTTTTAATACTCCCAAAACCAATTATATTACCAATATCGGAAATAACACTTTAGTAAATTTAGATTATACAAATCCTTTATCAGAGACCGCTAAATTAGAATTGGGATTAGAAACCAGAATTGAAGATACTCGAAATAAGTTCCTTTTAAACGATGCTTACAATTCAGATTTTGCCTAGATCGATATATATATTCCGCCTACGCAACCTATTCAAAACAATGGGGAAAATGGAGTGCTCAGGCAGGAACCCGATTTGAAAAATACAATGCAAGTGCTATATTCAAAAAAGTAAACGAAAATGACGCCACTTTCGAAGACGACTTATTTACGCTTTATCCTTCGGGATATATCAATTATTCGCCAAGCGAAAAAAACTCTTTTAATTTGAGTGTTTCGAGACGTGTGGACAGACCAAGCATCAATCAGGTAAATCCTATTCGTGAATGGAGCACACCTCAAATTGATTCCGAAGGAAATCCGGAACTTTTCCCTCAGTTTACCAATTCATTTGAATTGAATTACACCCGAAAAACAAAAATAGGTTCCATTACAACTGGTGTATTTTATAGAAGAATAAACGATGAGATTACAAGAACACTCTACGAAAACCCGAACGATCCTTCAAAACAAATTTTGTCATATGCTAACCTCAACGATAATGATGCTTTTGGTTTTGAAATATCCGGAAATTTAGAATTTAAAAAATGGTGGAGTGCCAACATCAGTTTTGATGCGTATAATAAGAAAACAAAAGGGATTGTTGCCGATGAATTTATAGAAGTAGATGTAACCATTTTCAATACCCGAATTAGCAATACGTTTAAACCTTCTAAAAATTTGCGCCTTCAGTTGACAGGAATGTACAGAGGACGTGATTTAGGTTTGCAATTTGAAAGACAACCCATGTGGAAAATCGATTTGGGATCCAGTTATACCATTTTAAAAGGAAGTGGAACCCTAACAGCTCGATTCAGTGATGTATTCAATACAATGAATTTTGCTTTTGATGGCAGTAAACCAAAAAGACAAGAAGGACAATTCAACTGGGAAAGTCAATCGGCGTATGTTGGATTCAATTATCGTTTTGGCTCAGGAAAAAACAAAGCAATCCAAAGAAAACAACGAGATAAAAACGAAACCCAAGGAAGCGGTGGGCTTTTATAAAAATTAGTTTTAATAATTTGTTACCAAAGAAAAACCCGGAGTATGCCAACTCCGGGTTTTTTGATTTTAATTGGCACGCTTACAGCGGCAATAAAAAAGTGATATTACCATTTAATAATAGCACTTCCCCAAGTGAATCCACTACCAAAAGCAGCCAAAATTACTGTATCTCCTGATTTTATTTTCCCCTGTTCCCATGCTTCGGTCAAAGCAATCGGAATAGAAGCGGCAGTTGTATTACCGTATTTTTGAATATTATTGTACACTTGGTCATCCGTCAAACCGAATTTCTTTTGAATAAATTGAGAAATTCTCAAATTCGCCTGATGCGGGATCAACATATCGATATCCGAAACCTGCAAATTATTGGTTTGCAAAGCTTCATTTATTACTTCTGAAAAACGAACCACCGCATTTTTAAACACGAATTGTCCATTCATATAAGGAAAATAACTCTCGTCATCCGGATCATTATCAGCCAAGATATCAGTAACCCAACGGCCTCCCATTCCTGGTGCTTTCACGATTAATTCGGCTGCATGTTGCCCTTCGGAATGTAAGTGTGTAGACAAAATTCCTTTGGTCAAATCTTCTTCTCTACTCAAAACTACTGCTCCTGCTCCATCACCAAAAATCACTGAAACACCCCTACCTCGTGTCGTCATATCCAATCCTGTCGATTGTACCTCAGAACCAATCACCAAAACATTTTTATACATTCCCGTTTTGATGTATTGATCGGCAACTGACAAAGCATAAATAAATCCCGAACATTGATTTCTGACATCCAATGCGCCTACTGTTCTTAAACCTAAATCACGTTGTACCAAAACTCCCGGACCTGGAAAATAGTAATCGGGACTTAAGGTGGCAAAAACTATAAAATCAATAGCTGATTTAGTAACACCGGAACGCTCGATCGCAATTTCAGCCGCTTTTACTCCCATCGTAGTTGTAGTATCTTCACCTCGAATAATATGTCTTCTTTCCTGAATACCCGTACGCTCCTGAATCCACTCATCATTCGTGTCTATAATTTTCGCCAAATCGTCATTGGTAACACTATTGGAAGGGACATAAAATCCTAATCCTGCTATTTTTGAATGATACATAGTTTTGTTATTTTGTTAAAATCAAGGACACATATTTAACGATACGCCAAATATTAGGTCCCAAATTACTGCTTTTTTAGTAATATGCAATATATTTTTCAGGAGCTATTTACTTCGTCAGTTCGCTTCGCTCGTGTCCTGCTTGCTATATCTTTTATTCTCGTAAAAAAACGATAATAAAAGGATGCCGCTTCCATCCTACCGTCTGGACACATCTCAAAATAGAACACAGATAACACGGATCGAACAAATTAACACAGTGTCTCGTCCTGAAAAAAGTTTACACTTTTTGTTATTAATCCTGATATAAATTTACATTAATTCTTAATCCTAAAATGGGTTTATTTTTCATTGTAAATTT
>NZ_JBLNKS010000028.1:0-28355 GCF_048276375.1 Flavobacterium sp. ZB4R12
ATCATAGAAATCCGAATGAAAATAATAATGATAACTTCATAATTGAAGACTAGCAAGCGTGCAGACTTTAAGTCTGACAACCAAATCTATGGACTTTCAGTCCATAGTGGTTTAGTTTATAAACATCGATTGCACTTTGGTCTGCTTTTGCAAGTTCAATTGCAGCTTTCTCTTGTGCAACTACTTTAATTTGGAATAAGAATACAAACGCGACTAATGCAGGAAGCACTAAAGCATACTTCCAGGAATTCCTTTTTTTTGATTGATTTTTGTTTAACATAACGATTCGTTTTTTGATTAATGATTGATAAAAATGATTGGTGATGGCAACACAATTTTTGTGTGTTGTTATTTTTAAAAGCGTGATTTGATAGGCTTTTTTGTCGGATATTTTCTTTGAGGCTTCGTTATCTGCAATGAATTCAAGGTTTTGTAAAATTGCTTTTTTATACCACCAAATGAATGGATTGAACCAAAATACAATACAAAACAATCTCGAAATCAATACATCAACGGTATGATTTTGTTCGCTGTGTACTTTTTCATGTTCCAAAATATTTTCTAATTCGGAAGGAGTGTATAAAGCCGAATTGTAAACGATGGTATTGAAATAGCAAAATGGGGCTACATTTTCTTTGACATCTATAAATTTAAAATCGGCTTGTTGCTGAATGGATTTTCCTTTTAGAACAACATTCAAACTATAAAAATCAAAGGCAAATTTGGCCAGTAAAAGCAGCACTCCAAGCCCGTAAGCAAGTGCCGTAAGCATTGGTAAATAATCTTCGAATGTTTTTTCCTCTGTATAATTCGTAACAGGAATAGAAGGCCAATTAATAGGAGTTGTAGTTGGTTCTACCCAAATTATTTTTGTGATAAAAACAAATGGTAAAACGACGGAAGCAATTAATCCAGCCAATAAAAACCAACGATTACTTGTAAAAAAGGTTTCTTTTCGAAGCATGAAATAATAGGCTAAATAAAACATTCCAATGAGTCCACTTGATTTAATAAGATAAATGAATACTGTTTCCATAGTTCTATTTTTTATTTTATTTCAGAGTTATTATTTTCAAGGTTGTCATGAACACTAATTTTTTAAGGAGAATTATTTCTCTTCTTCCTGATTTTCAATCATGGTCAGAATCTCCCGTAATTCGGCAGCAGAAATTTTCTCTTCTTTGGCAAAAAAGGAGACCATGTTTTTATACGAACTATTAAAGTAATTGTCGATTGCCGTATTCATAAAACGCTTTCTGTACTCTTCTAAACTAACGATAGGGTAGTATTGATGCGTATTTCCAAAGGCATTGTGAGAAACAAACCCTTTTTCTTCCAGATTGCGCACAATAGTGGAAAGGGTATTGTAATGAGGTTGCTCTTCGGTAATTTCTGCCATGACTTCTTTTACAAAAGCTTTTTTAAGCTTCCATAAAATGTGCATGATTTCTTCTTCTTTATTGGTTAACTTTTGCATGATTTTTTTATTTGAATCAAATGTACAACTGTATTTTTAGTTGTACAACTATAAATATAGTTATTTAACTAAAAATTAAGTTTAAAAGTAAAAAAAGGTATTCACATTAGAAGAAAAAAACGGAAATGGGAGTGATAAGTCGGGTTAACTATTTGTTTTCTAATTGAAGTAATTTTTGCAACCAAATGCAACCTCCCACGGAAAGAACTCCTAAGCTGCCCATGAAAAACCAGTTGGTCTGGTAACCAAAATGCCCGATGAGTTCCAGTCCAGTCTTGGAACTCGCAATATGAGCTAAACTAAAACTCATGGTAAACAAAGCCATGTAACGTCCTTCATGCCCTTTTGGAGCTCTGCTTAATGCAAAAGAATTGGAGAAAGGAAAGATGAACATTTCCCCAAAAGTGATTATGATGATGCTGATTACTAATATTCCCGCCCAAGTGTTTATCAAAAGGAGATAAAAACTTATGGACATGAGTACGCAACCCCAAAGGATAATTTTGAGTTTTTCAATGCCTTTTCTTTGGCTGAAACTGACAATGGGCATTTCCAAAAAGAAAATTAATAATCCGTTCAGGGATAATAAAAGTCCGCTTTGAAATTCGGTAAGCCCAAATTTCTCATTGTGATACAAGGGTAAAGTGGTGAAAAGTTGAAAGAAAAGCATCGCAGTTATAAAACAAATAAACAGAAAAATCCAAAATATTTTGTCTTTAAAAACAGAAGCAGGTATTTCGGTTTCACTATTTACTGCATCCAAATCAGCGGGTTTTTTACGTTCTTTTACTAATAATGTAAAAATTAAAATTGAAACGATGCAAGAACTCCCATCTATCCAAAAAAGCCCACCGTAACCTAAATTCATGATAATTAAACCTCCCAAAGCCGGTCCGGCAGTAAAGCCCAAATTAACCGCGAGTCGAACTAAAGTTAATGCTCTGGTGCGATTTTCAGGTTTGGCGTAGGTGCCAAGGGAAACAAACATTGCTGGACGAAACATATCGGCAACTGTCATTATGAAAAACATTCCAAAACACAATCCCCAAAAAGTCCTTATATATTGTACAAAAAACAGTAAGATCCCACTGGTAAATAAACTGAAAACCATGATTTTATAAAACCCAATTTTATCAGATAATTTGCCACCAAGCCAGGAACCCAACATGGATCCAAAACCAAAAGCGACCATAATCCATCCTACTTGTGCATAGGAAAACTGTAAATCTTCTTTCAAATATTTAGATAAAAAGGGCAAAACCATCGTCCCGGCACGATTGATAAAAGTTATCAAGGTGAGAATCCATACTTCTCTTGTGAATCCTTTAAAATTATTAAGGTAGCGTTGGAAAGCGGTTTGGATCATCTATAAAGTTCTAATTTTGTAAAGGTAGAAAACTTTGTAGCGATACGTCTTTGTAGCATTGTAACTTTTAAACTATTTTTGCTTAAAATTATAAAAATGAGAACGCTATTCGCTTTGTTTTTTTTAGTGCAGTTTAATTTTGGCTTTGGCCAAGAAAAATTTAATGTTTCGGCTGTTGCCAAATTTCAAAAGGATTTAAACACAGAATATGCTGATGCTAAAACAAGTCCTTTATTAGCAGAAGATTTGGCGGAATTCAAAACATTGGATTTTTATCCCATTAATGAGAAGTTTTTTGTGACAGCCAAATTTGTCAGAACAAAAAAAGAAAAACCATTTGAGATGAAAACGTCTACGGACAGAAAACCGTTGTATGTAAAATACGGAGAAGTTTTTTTTACGATTGATGGAAAAGAGCTGAAATTGAATGTGTATAAGAATATTGAACTTTCGAAAAAAGTATCCTATAAGGACTATTTGTTTTTACCATTTTCTGATTTGACTTCGGGGAATGAAAGTTATATAGGCGGAAAATATATTGATTTGAGAATACCAAAAGGCGACACAATTGTTATCGATTTCAATACTTCTTATAATCCGTATTGTGCTTATAATCATAAATATTCCTGTCCAAAAGTGCCTTTGGAAAACGATTTGAATATCGAAATAAAAGCAGGAGTTAAAAAATTTCACGACTAATGCAGTTCTTTAATTTACATACCCATAAATTTACAAATCAACCTGATTTGTTGGAGTTAGTCAATCAGTATTCATGGGAATTTGATGCTACGATTCCATTTTATTCCATAGGAATTCATCCTTGGTTTATTGTTGAAGAGCGTCTTGAATCTGATTTTGCGATAATCGAGCGCCAATTGCAAGAATCAGGTTGTCTTGCTGTGGGCGAATGTGGACTGGACAAACGAATAGTAATTCCGATGGAATTGCAACAGCTAGTATTCGAAAAGCAATTGTTTTTGGCACAGAAATATCAAAAACCAGTCGTGATTCATTGTGTAGCTGCTTTTCAGGAATTGATTGAAATTACAAAAAAATTAAATATTACGGTTCCAATACTAATTCATGGGTTTTCCAAAAGTGAACAGTTAGCGAAACAGTTATTGGATAATGGATTTTATATTTCGTTTGGAAAATATTTATTACAATCCCGAAGTTTCGGGACAGAGCTGGAAACAGTTTTTAAAAGCATGCCGGATGATCGATTTTTCTTGGAAACGGATACTGCAGAAGAAAGTTTGGCAACCGTTTATGCTTTGGCAGCAAAATACAAAGGAATTTCGGTTGAAGAAATTCAGAAACAAGTGAATAGTAATTTTGCAAATGTTTTTAAAATTAAATTTTAAACATAAAAACAGATTTTGAATGTTGAAGTTATAGCGCTTTAAACATTAAACTTTAAACAAAAAAAAATGGCAGAGTGGACAGAAAGAGCCGAACTTTTATTTAAAAAAGAAGGTTTAAATAAATTGAAAAATGCAAATGTACTAGTCGTAGGACTTGGTGGTGTGGGGTCTTTTGCAGCCGAATTTTTGGCGAGAGCAGGAGTGGGGAAAATGACAATTGTAGATGGAGACGTGGTTGATATTACGAATATAAACCGACAATTACCTGCTTTGCATTCTTCTGTGGGGCAACCAAAAGTTACTGTTGTAGGTGACCGATTAATGGATATTAATCCAGAATTGAAATTGACACGCGTACAGGAGTTTCTTTCGCCAGAGCGTGCTTTTGGGATAGTTTCGGAGGAATTTGACTATGTTTTGGATTGTATTGACAGCGTGACTCCAAAATTGAATTTGATTATCGCAGCCAAAAGAAAAAGAGTGAAAATCATAAGCAGCATGGGTGCTGGCGGAAAGATGGAAGCTTCTAAAGTAAAGGTGACGGATATTACCAATACGGTCAATTGTTTTTTTGCAAAAACAATCAGAAGAAGATTAAAAGAAGTGAAAATTGACAAATTGAAAGTGGTATTTTCTTCTGAAATTCAAGATGAAAGCAGTTTAAAAATGACCGATGGTTCCAATTTCAAAAAATCATTTTACGGAACTAATAGCTATATGCCGGGATTATTTGGTTTATATGCTGCGGAAACCGTGATTCGATATTTACTTAAGAAATAGTGTTCAGTTTTTAGTTGTCATCTCGAGCCTAATGTCATTAAGGTTAAGGATTCGTCAGTTCGAGTTGAGTAATAATTTGCGATAGAAAATTTTTACGAAGTATCGAGAACCCTTACGTTTTGAAGACTTCTCGATACAATTTTAAACATTAAAGCTATCGCATTAATGTTCAAAATCACTCGAAGTGACGGTTGAAAGTGCTTACTTAATAACCTGAGTTCGATCTATAATTAGCCGATACTAATTACTGTATGATTACATCTAAAATAATAATCGAACTCAGTTGAAAGGTTTTTTTAAATCTCAGTCTCAGTCCCAGAAATTAATACTTATAAACTAAAGAATCTAATAATCTAAAAAAATGATACAAACAGTAATTTTCGACATGGATGGTGTAATTGTCGACACAGAACCAGTACACCGTTATGCCTATTTCAAACAATTTGATGAATTGAATATTGCTGTTACTGAGGAAATGTATACTTCATTTACAGGAAATTCTACTCGAAATATATTCCAGAAATTGAAAGGAATATTTGACCTTGAACAAGATGTGGAGGATTTAATTCTACGAAAAAGATCTATTTTCAATGATGCTTTTGATAGCAAAGAAGATTTGGAATTATTAGAAGGTGTTGAAAAATTAATAAAAGAATTACACGAAAACGGAATCCAATTGATTTTGGCTTCCTCAGCTTCAAAAGTTACTATTGAGCGTGTTTTTCGTCGCTTTAAGCTGCATGAATATTTCACTCATGTTGTGAGTGGCGAAGATTTTCCTAAATCAAAACCACATCCTGCCATTTTTGAGCATGCTGCTTCATTATCGGTTGCTCCAAAAGAAAACTGTATTGTAATTGAAGACAGTACTAACGGAATTAGAGCTTCAAAAGCTGCCGGGATTTTTTGCGTGGGTTATAATAGTATTCATTCAAAAGACCAAGATTTATCGGAAGCAGACGTAGTAATCAATCATTTCAATGAATTAGGTTTTAATGAAGTGCAGCATATGGATTCTAAATTAAGGAATAATTAACATTTAGGAATAACTGAATTTGTAAATTTGGAAAAGATAAAAACTTATAATATGAAAAAAATACTCATTGCATTAGCTATCATTATTGCAAATTTTGCCATGGAGGCACAAGTAAAGACTCCTCAATCAAGTCCGAAAGCTACAATTATTCAAGCGGTTGGTTTGACAGATGTAGAAATTAATTATTCCAGACCTAGTGCCAGAGGAAGAGCTGTTTTTGGTAATTTGGTTCCTTTTGGAAAAGTATGGAGAACAGGAGCTAATGAAAACACGACAATTTCATTTAGTGATGATGTCGTTATTGATGGTAAAACCTTGAAAAAAGGAAAATACGCTTTGTATACAATTCCGAAAATTGAAAGTTGGGAAATAATATTTTATTCTACCACTGATAACTGGGGTAATCCAGAAGAATGGAAAGAAGAAAATGTAGCGCTTAGAGCTACTGTTCAACCTGAAACGCTATCAAAAAATGTAGAAACATTTACTATAGGAATAAGTGGTTTAGATAATAATTTTGCTTTTTTAGAAATATATTGGGAGAATTCTTATGCAGCTTTAAAATTTGAAGTACCTACACAGAAAAAAGCAACTGCCAACATAGAGAAAGCATTAGCTGGCCCAACTGCCGGAGATTATTTTTCTGCAGCACAATTTTTATATCAGTCGAATGGGGATAATGCCAAAGCATTGGTTTATGTAAACAAAGCTTTGGATATGAGTACGGAAAAACCGTTTTGGTATAGCAGATTAAAATCATTAATACAAGCTAAGCTTGGGGATAAAAAAGGCGCTATTGAGTCTGCTAAATTATCACTTGCAGCAGCAGAGGCTGCCAAAAACCAAGACTATGTAAAAATGAATAAAGAAAGTATAGCAGAGTGGAGTAAGAATTAATTATTCGAACTGTTTCTCACAAAAAAATCCCGTCTCGATTATCGAGACGGGATTTTTTTTGGTGTGCCTTTTCCTAAAATTAGTTAGCCTTTTGTTTTCTGAAAATCGTCCATTGCAACAGCAACGAAATTACAATGGTTAACAAAGCTCCAATGAAATTGAGCCATAAATAACCCAGTTTTTCTTCTCCGCTTGGGTAAATATAAATGGCAAAATAATAGATTATAAAAATGGTTAATTGGCTTATTATTGCGCTGCTAAAAATGGCTTTGCCATGAACTTGTTTGATATAAAAACCAACCAAGAAAATTCCCAAAACAGTTCCATAGAAAATTGATCCTATGATATTTACCAATTGGATTAAATTTTCGAATAGCGTGCCAATAGAAGCAAAAAGAATAGCTATTATTCCCCATATGAGTGTGAAAAATTTCGTGGCATTGAGATAATGTTTTTCTGATTTTTCTTCTTTCAGATTACGTTTGTAAATATCAATTGCTGTTGTAGAAGCCAAAGCATTCAGTCCTGAAGCAGTAGACGACATAGCCGCAGAAATAATTACAGCAAGTAATAAACCAATGAGTCCTTTGGGTAAATAATTCAGGATAAAATGAAAAAAAACATAATCTTTATCGTTCGTTTCGCTGTTACTATCGGCTTTTAGGATAATTTCTTTAGCTCGATCTCTCAAATCTTTTTCTTTGTTGGATAATGCAATTAATTCTTTTCGAAGAATTGGATTATCATAATCCTGATTGAGCTGATCGATGTACAATAGATTAATCACTTTTTTATCTTCGGATAAAGCATCCAGTTTTTTTTCTAAAACATGATATTCTTCTTTGAATTGTGATTTCTCAATGGCTATTTTATTGTTGGGATTAAAATTTAAAGGAACTGGATTGAATTGGAAAAAAACAAAAACCATAACTCCCGTTAGCAAAATGAAAAATTGCATTGGCACTTTTAAAAGACCATTCATTATCAATCCCATTTGGCTTTCCCGAACAGATTTTCCAGATAAATAGCGTCCTACTTGCGATTGATCCGTACCAAAATAAGCCAGCGCCAGGAAAAAACCTCCCGTGATTCCACTCCAAAAAGTGTATTTTTCCTCTGGATCAGTTGAAAAATTAACAATATTCATTTTATCATTTGCCCCGGCAATATGCAAAGCATTAGTAAAAGTCATATCATTTGGTAAATAATGTAATAGGAGAAAAAACGTGATTAACATTCCTGACATGATTACAAACATTTGTTGTTTTTGAGTCACGTTTACTGCTTTTGTTCCACCGGAAAACGTATAAATAATTACCAAAACACCTATTATAATATTCATAATGGTGAGGTTCCAACCCAATATTGCTGACAAAATAATAGCCGGAGCATAAATGGTAAGACCTGTTCCTAAACCTCTTTGAAACAGGAAAAGTATGGCAGCAAGTGAACGTGTCTGTAAATCAAACCTTTTTTCGAGGTATTCATAAGCAGTGTATACTTTGTATCTGTGGTATAAAGGGATAAAAGTTACACAAATTACCACCATGGCAATGGGTAATCCAAAGTAGAACTGTACAAACCCCATTCCGTCATGATACGCTTGTCCGGGAGTAGAAAGAAAAGTAATGGCACTGGCTTGTGTGGCCATTACCGAAAGTCCAACCACATACCAAGGCGTTTCGTTACCACCAAGAATAAAATCTTCTACATTTTTACTTCCTCGGGTTTTCCAGGCTCCATAAATTACAATAAATAGTAAAGTGACTATAAGTATGACCCAATCGAATAGTTGCATAATTTAAGAGTATAATTCCATTATTAGATAAAAAATCAAAATATAAATGGCATTGGCTACAAGGACCCAAGTGTAGTTTTTCTTCCAGGTTTTTATTTTTTTTGTTTCCATTTTTGATTTTTTTAAGGCTTAATTTTTTGGGCGGGAATCTTTACAGCTGATTTTAGCGAAATCATATTTGATAATAATCTAAAAGCTCCAGGAACACCTTCAGGTAATTCTCTAAAAAAACTTAAACCGGTATAAATATAATACCCTTTTCCGTAAGGAGCGACTAATAAAGCCCCGTCCTTTGGTGTTTCCCCTTTATCATTTGATGATAAAATAGGAGTGAAGGCTTTATCAAACTCTTTAGGATAATACAATCCTTGTTCCTGTTTCCAACCTTCAAAATCTTTTGAAGTGATTTTATTTGGTAAATTCATAACGGGATGATTAGGCGCTAAAAATCGAACTTCAGCATTTTCTTCAGTAACTCTGTCACGTGAAATTTTGAGTGGAAACGGAGCAATATTTGCCGGAACAATGTCATCGGGTGTATTGTATTGTACCAACATTGTTTTTCCTTCTTTTATAAATTCCAAAAGAATACTTTGTTTGTTGGCCAATGCTTGTACGGTATTATAAGCTCGTACTCCAGTGATAACCACATCAAGATTGGCTAGTTTTTCGGGAGTTATTTCTTCTGCTTTTAGGAGAGTAACTTTATAACCCATTTGTGTCAAGCTTTCAGGAACCTCATCTCCAGCTCCCATAATGTAGCCAATTTTTTCCCCGTTGGTTTTTAAATCCAGCTTGATAAATTTGGCTTCGGCCGGCTTCAATACCTGTTGTTTTGTAATATGATTGTAATCGATGATGATTTGGTCTTTATCATATTGAATATTGTCAATGGCGGCAATGCTTTTGGCTACAGCTTCATCGGGTTGATTTGGTGGAGTTACCTCAAAATAAACGATTTGTTCTGTTCCCTTTTTTTCTAAATTAAATGGAATCAATTTTGGGGAAACCATCCAATTATTAGGTAATTCCAGTTTCAATTCCCCTTTCACGGCATCTTTTCCAGCTTTAATTTTTACCGCTACTGTTTTACTTTTACTATCCTTAAAAAGTGAGACTTTATCAAGAATACTAGTCGTTATCTCTGGAACAATATCTAAATAATTATACATTTCTCCTTTTACGCCATCATTGTATTTATAGACAACGGTTCGTTCAAAAGGAATGTCAATTCCATTGATTTGGATGTTAAAAACTACTTTTACATCCCTACTACTATCAGGAATTCCAATATTTTTTTGATCATCTACCGTGTATATTCCTTCATTGCCTTTTTCTTTTAACCAATACGGTTGTGTATATTCTATGGTTTTAGGCAATTGTAAATCAAGGTTTATGTTTTTTAAAATATTAGCATTTAAAGCTGTATTTTGAGGAGTGCTTTTTTGTTCCGGCAAAGTGGTGACACTCATTAATTGCATTGGAATAAGACTTCTATTTATGGCTTCTAGCTTTAGTTTAATAATGCTGCCCGGAGTTGCTTCCTGATTTTGGGCAACTGCTTCAAGATACAATCCGGAACAAGCAGCAATAATTTCTTTTATCGCAGACGATTTTAATGTAGTCCAATGTTTCTCTTCCGATGCTTGCATCATGGTATAGGCTTTCGCCAAATTTGGAATACTGGCCGAAGGATTTGTATAATCAAACTGAGAAGCGATGGTTGTCAATAATTCTCCGATAGGTTTTCCGCCTTTTACTCGGTTCCAACTCGTGTCGACTCCTTCAAAAATTGAAGATTTATTTTTTAATGGTTCGCCATTTATAAATTCTAAATATTCGGTTTCCTCACCACGACTTCCGGTACTTCCAAAACCCTGCGACTGATGACGACTGCGGCTTAAAGCGGCAATTTCCTGATTTGATTTTCCAATTGATGGAAAATAAGCGCCTATTTGCATCTCCATCAAATTTGATTTGTCAGCGGCATCAAATTTTTCTTTGCTGCCATAAAACCACCATGAAGTATTAAAAAACTGGCGTTTGGGTTGCCAAGGCTGAACTGATTTTAATTGTTCCGAAAAAATGGTTGGATTATTGGTTAAATCAAAACTTTCTACGCTCAGCATTGCCGATGCTGTATGATGACCGTGCGTAGTTCCCGGAGAACGATGGTCAAACCGATTGATGATTACATCAGGCTGAAATTTTCTAATGGCCCAAACAATATCGGAGAGTACTTTTTGTTTGTCCCAAATTTCTAATGTTTCAGTTGGATTTTTAGAAAAACCAAAGTCATTGGCACGGGAAAAAAATTGTTCACCACCATCTATTTTCCTGGCTTCTATAAGTTCTTGAGTACGAATTACACCTAATAATTCACGCAATTGCGGACCTATTAAATTTTGTCCGCCGTCACCGCGCGTCAAAGATAAGTAGCCGGTTCTTGCTTTAGTCTCATTTGATAAATAAGAAATTAAGCGGGTGTTTTCATCATCAGGATGAGCGGCTATATAAAGAACTGAGCCTAAAAAATTAAGCTTTTGAATTTGATTATAAATTTCAACAGAATTTAGTTTTTGAGGTTGTTGAGCAATTGTTATTTGAAAACAAAAAAGAAATACGGTAATAGCTTGTAGGTGTTTTTTTTGCATTTTTTAAAATTTAATTTGCAATAGCTTCAAATGTAGGAATTAAATAATTTTTTCTGAAATGTTTTTGGTTTTCTTTAAAATAAAAATTTCATTTTAAAAAAAAAAGAGAGAACCAATTTTGGCTCTCTCTTTTGTAATGATTATTTTATAGTAATTAGTCTCTGTCGTTTCCATGACCATTTCCATGTCCATTATTTCCATGATCACGCCCTTTATTTTCTCTACGGTTATCATATTGTCTATGATTATCATATTGTCTACGGTTATCATATTGTCTATGATTATCATATTGTCTATGATTATCATATTGTCTATGATTATTATTATAACCTATCGTTCTTTGTTCTCTACCATGATATCCTCTGTAATATTTTACTTTATGATGATTAAAGTTATTATAAGGTCTTGAACCATGATAATCGTTTAATACTACTTTGTATCCGCTGTACAAGTCATAATTTCTATATTGTCTAGGCAAATATCTAGATCGTACCCATCTTCCTCCACCAAAATAAATAAATTGTGTTGCTCTTACATCATAATAAGCTTCAACATCTGGCAAATAATAATATTCTGCTTCTGCATATCCTACAGGACCCCAAGATGGAGCTGAACCTATATTTAAACTTACTGAAACTTGTGCGTGTATTGCACTAGATGCAAAAAGGATAATTCCTACGGCGATTAATTTTAATGTTTTCATTTTTCAAATATTTAATTGATTTAATAATTTTATATTTACTCTTTAGGGCAATACTTTTTTTATAAAGCCAACAACTATGCCAATATAAATTAATTAACAATTAATTAAGATTTTTGCTTTCCAAAAAAAAGAGGCTGCCAACGACGAGGACACTGAAAAAGTATCTCTTTTTAGTAATTAGACATTTTAAGGCGATTAAGGAAAATTCGAGTTTTGCTTAAGTACTTCATTTTCAGGATAAAAAAAAGAGTAGAAAATCTTATTTTTCTACTCTTTTAATGAAATCTAATTCTTTAAGGACTTTTTCAGTGCCCTCCCAGCGAGCTTCTCTTTTTTTTATTTTAAAATTTTATTACACTAAAAGAATCAACAAAAGGATAACAATGATAATAGCACCAACAGATAAATAAATACCGTGTCCGGTAGATTTTAACTCAGCGTTAATAGCGCGTACTTCTTTACGAAGTGCTTTTTTCTCTGAGGATTTCATAGATGATTTGTCCATTGCTTTAATTTCATCTAAACGGGAAAGCAATTTTTTAACATTTTCAGGAACTTCTTTAGTATTACTTGTTACTGTAATTGGATTTTTTTCAGCAGCAATGATTGTGGTTGGAATAACAGTTAATGATAATACCATCATCATTAAATAAAAGGTGATTTTTTTCATCTTGTTGTGGTTTTTTTAGTTTAACATTATTGTTACCGTAAATATAAGAATAATAAGAATAAATTTTTGTGATTTTTTTTTATTTTTTTTTATAGATACTTAGTAAACAGAATGTTATTGTATATGGAGAAATAGTTGAAATTCTAATATTTGTATTTCAAGGAATTGAATAATAATCTGAGGAAAGTTAGAATAAACGAAACCACTTACAAATCATTTTATCAGAGTTTTGTATTAAAAAAGAGAGAGTCCCAATTTTGGGACTCTCTCTTTTTTAATTAGAGGAATAAGTATTAATGCTTTCCATTTCCATGGCCATTATTTCCTTTTCCATTATTACCGTTACCTTTTCCATTACCACTATTACCATTATTTTTATATGCTTTATGGTTATTACTACGATTTGAACCTATAGATTTTTGTGGTTTTCCATGGTAACCTTTGTAATATTTTACTTTATGATTTTTAAAGTTACTATAAGGTCTTGAACCATGATAATCGGTTAGTACTACTTTATATCCATTATATAAATTATAATTTCTATACTGTGTAGGTAAATATCTAGATCGTATCCATCTTCCTCCGCCAAAATAAATAAATTGTGTAGCCCTAATATCATAGTAGGCTTCAATATCTGGTAAATAATAATAGTCTACGTTAGAGTATCCTACAGGCCCCCATGATGGTGGTGTACCTATGTTTACATTTACAGAAACTTGAGCTTGTATTGCACTTGATACTAAAAGAATTATACCAACGGCGATTAATTTTAATGTTTTCATTTTTCAAATATTTAATTAATAATTATTTAATATTAACTCTTTATGTCAATATTTTTATATATAGCCAATAATTGTGCCAATTTGAATAATTAACATTTAATTGGGCTCATAGTTTTCATGAAAAAAGAGAAGTATTCCAGCCTCTCTTTAAATTTTATTTTCGAAACTGATTACAATAAAAGGATCAATAGAAGGATAACAATGATAATTGCACCAACAGATAAATAAACACCATTTCCAGTTGATGCTAGCTCAGATTTAATAGCACGAACTTCTTTACGAAGCGCTTTTTTCTCAGAAGATTTCATTGAAGATTTGTCCATCGCTTTTATTTCATCTAAACGAGAAAGTAAAACTTTAACTTCTGCAGGTACTTCTTTAGGATTGTTTGATACTGTAGTTGGATTTTTTTCAGCAGCACTAATTGTGGTTGGAATTACACTTAATGACAATACCATTATCATTAAATAAGCGGTAACTTTTTTCATCTTGTTTTTTAGTATTAGTTAATAATATTTTTATTAGAGTAAAGATAAAGCATTATTGTATTTAGTAACTTATACAATTATAGCTCAGAATTATATAATTCACACCTTATATAAAACAGATTGAATTTATTATAATCCGTTTTAAACTAGATGTTTAAATTTATTTTTTTTATTTAAAAATAACCGTCCGTGGCTTCGCCAATTCAAAATCCTGAAAGCCAAAATCCGTGGTTTCAAAAGAATTGGTTTTGAAAACATTTTCGCCATCACGGGGAATTGAAGGGTAATAGGAAAGAGATATTTGAAAAGAACTAAATACCAAATAATCATTATTTATAATAAATCCGACACCAATTTTAGAATATGCTTTATTTTCACCCAATTTTTTTTCGGTATTTCCCAGCATAGCGATTGAATAGTTAAAATAGGGATTCAATCTAAATCCCCAAAGATTCCATGGTGCATAGGCCTGAGTTTGTAGTGTCAACACCGCTTTTTGGATACCGTGTTCTGCACTATTAAAACCAGAGATTCCATAATTTTCATTAATTGTCAGCCGATCTCCAATAGAATTTAAACGGTTTATACCCAAAAGGAATTGTGGCTTAATAAATTGTCTTAATTTCCATTTTCCAATATCAATTAAATTAGTAAAATAATTTGCCTGAAAAGAAAAAGCGGTCTGGTTTGTAATCGATTTATCAAAAAAGGAACCTAATTCAAAATTGGCGCTTAAAAATCCCCATTTATAAAAATTTCCAAATGCAGTTCTACCACCCAAATAATAACGATCACTGTTATTTTTATGTTGATAACCTCCCGTAATTCCATAAATTTTCCCAATGGGTACATCCTCTATAATTCCATTTTTAAAAATATATTTGTCTTCAATAAATTTTCTTGAAGTAACACCAATCCCGAAAAGTAAAAATTTTTCATCAGAATAGAAATCAATTGGATCATATACGGCAGTAGGACTTTCAATGTATTTTATATTTAAAAACCTACCGGATAAAATTAGATTTGTAGTTCTGTCTCCCTCAGTATTTCCTTTAAATAATCGAAAAGCTTGGCCTACCCATAAATCTTGTGAATTGTATTTAAAATTTTGTTTGGCATATATCAAATTGGTATCCTGAAGCGTATCTTTTCTAAATTGTTGATCGACGTAAATTCCGCCCGCCCATTTAGCAAAAGGGGAATAAAAAGGACGGTCAATAGTTACACTTTTCCCATAATAACCGTCTAAATCAATATGATAACTTAATATTGTTTTTATGAATGTATTTTTGATGTTGGGAATACCGTAGGCGAATTTATAGGCGCTTTTCCCATCGTTGAATCTGGTTTTATATTCAGTATCAAATTCATGACCGGAACCCATAAAGTTACGCTCTTTCAATTCAATAGATGTTCTAGAGTTTGAAATAGAACCTTTTGGAATAATACTCCACGAATCAAGCACACGAATGAAAACATCTACTGAATCCGGATTGTTTTCAATTAACTGCGGTAATACATTAACCCTGCTTATATAACGCTGCGTTCTTATTAAACGTTCAGATTCTTTTACCAATAAAGAATCCAGCGGTTCATTTTTTCTTATGAGTAATAAATTCTGAATGGCCAGTCTATTGGTTTTAATGTGTATTCTATTCCCACTTCTTTCCGCCCAATTTCTTGGTTCTTTTGTAGAATCAATTTCTGAATATCCAAAAGGGTCGAGCGTAATAATATTGATGTTTCTGATAGTCCTACCTTCAAAAGCGAGGTATTTTTTTTGAACCACTTTTTTCTTTTTAACTTTTAAATTCACAGGTCTAAAAATTAACTGATGTAATACGGTAGTAAATTTCCTCTTTTTTGAATAGGTTTGAATATCTCTGTATACTTCGGAAGAATCTTTTTTTGGTTTGTCTACCTGCGAAAAAGAAATCTGACAGTAACTGAGCAGTAATAAGATTAAAATCAGTTTTTGGTTTTGGAGCATCTTAAAAAAATTAATTTTAAATAGATTTTGAGATTTTAAGCGCTTAATTTTCAGTCCGATTTACATCAGATTCTGTAGTTGTTTCCGTAAATGTGGGAACTATAATATCCGTTTTAATTATGGTTTTTTTTGACGATATATCTGAATCAAACAGTGGTAATTTAATATTATGCCAAGTATACGTTTTTGGTAAATGATCCCCCATCAAGTAACCCCAAGGTTCTAATGATTCTATTCTGTCAAAAATCACTTTTAGTATGGCAAGAATTGGAAGCGCCAAAAACATACCGGAAACTCCCGCAATTGCTCCCCCTATAATGATTCCAACAATAGATACAAATGCATTTATTTCTACTTTGGAGCTCACAATCATAGGAACTAGAATGTTATTATCAATTAACTGAACTACGACAGTAATCACAATTACACCAAGAATTATTGATAAATCAGGAGAACCCGTAAGCGAAGCAACGATGCTTAAAACTCCGGCAAATAGTATTCCGATGTAAGGAATCAGATTTAAAATTCCTGTAATAATTCCCAACAAAATAGCATATTTTACACCGATAAGCATAAATCCAAGCGTTGTCATTGTTGAAACTAAAATCATTTCAATAATTAAACCCACGATATAACTGTTGATGGCTACTCTAATATGGGTTAATATATTTTTTAACTGTTCATGGTTCTCTTTTTTGAATAATTTGGATAAAAACAGCAAAAAATGAGTTCTGTATAAAAGAATTAAAAAAGTATAAATAGGTATTAAAATCAAATTCATCAAGGTGTCAGTAAACGACATTAAAGTAGTGCCGATCATCTCTTTTCCTTTTTCCATTGAATCTTCAGTGGCAGTATCGATATATTGTTTTTGTTCTCTTGAACTTAAATGAAAATTGTCTCTGATAAATCCTTGAATATTGCGGAGATGAATGTTGATGTTTTTTTCAATTTTATCAAAATCATCTGTAAAATCACTAATCTGAAAGGATAGAAATACAAAAAGTCCAATAAAAATTAATACAAATAAAAGTACCGTTATCATTACCGCCAAAACATGTGGAAAATAAAGTTTTGATTTAAAAAACTGAACGATAGGATACAATAATATCGCAAATAAAAACGACATCATTACAGGAATCAATATGTTTTGACCAATATAAAAAATAAAGATAATAGCCATTAAACTCAATAGAACTAGAGTTAATTTAGCATAAAATGGAAATTTTAAGATGTCATTCATATCTTTTTTGTTTTTAAAATCAATTGGAATTATTTCTAAGTTTAACAAGCAAATATGATGTAATAAAAATTCTAAAGTATTATATATTTTTTATCAATAGTTGTATAATTATCACTTTTAGTTTAGTGACTTGTAAATGGAATAAATTGAAAATTAAGTCTTTATAAAGTTAAGATTAATCCACGAATTCTTTGTCATCAAAATGATTTTTCATAATTGAAATTCCTTTTTGTAAAAGTAAGTTATTAGGATAAATAATCTTTTCCCCATCATTGGTTTTTAAGTACACATGAAAAGCACCAATATCTTCAATTTCGGCTTCAATAGGAAAATCTTTGTCATGAATCTTTATTACATCACCAATTTTAAACGGAAAAGAAAAAAACAAAATAATACCGGATGTGATGTTACTCAAAATGGACCATTGGGCAAACATGGCAACACCTACAACAGTTGTAATAGAGGAAAGCGCAATAAAAATATCTTTAGTCTGAACTCCCCAAATTATTATTAAGGCAGTTACTACCAGAATATTAATAAACAAATGAATGTATTTGATCACTAAATTGGTCCGATGTTCAATACTATGACTCGATTTAGCATATCGTCTTACCAATTTTGTAGAAATAATTCGTAATAAAATCAACAAAATGAACAGAATTCCGGTTGCAATTAATTCTTTTGTATATTCGTTAAAGAAAGCCATATCCATAATTTAATTAAGCTAATTTACTTAAATATTCGTAAACTTTATCCGTAGGCATTCCCATCACATTTGCATACGAACCTTCAATTTTTGAAACACCTATAAAACCTATCCATTCTTGGATTCCATAGGCGCCCGCTTTATCATAAGGTTTGTAATTTTCTAAATAATAACGAATGGATTCGTCGCTTAATTCATTGAAAGTAACTTTAGTTATTTCGTGAAGTAGTGCTGTTTTTTCATTGGTTTTAAAACAAACGGAAGTTATCACTTCATGTGTGGTGTTTGACAATGATTTCAAGATTTCAAAGGCATCTTGTTCGTCTTTTGGCTTACCCAAAGCCTTATTATTATGCCAAACAATAGTGTCGCTTGTGATAAGGATTTCATTGGTTTGCAATTCCCCTTCAAAAGCATTGGCTTTCAATTCAGCCAGATAATTAGTGATTTCTGCAGCTTCTAATTCCGGAGGATAAACTTCTTCAATTTCTTTTAGCCTAATTTCAAAGTCCAAATCTAAATCTTTGAAGAACTGCTGACGTCTTGGAGAACCCGAAGCTAGAATCAGTTTGTATTTTTTTAATTTATTTCTAAGCATTATGTTTTATATGTAGATTTTTATTTTTTTTAAGGGCATATACAATTCGCTTTAAACCTCTTCTTTTGTTTATAACAGATTTCCGTTGTGCTCATTTCATATTTATAGTAATAACAACAATAGATATAATCCCGAAAAGAAGAATCCATTTAAGAAGTAAGCTCAATTTGTGAAAGTCATTTTTAGTTTTTGCAGTCCAAATTTTCAAAGTAAAAAAAAGAAGCGGTCCCAATACAAACAGCAATAAATATATTGTTGCAAACTGCAGTTGGAAAAGATAATTGTTTATGTAAAAAAGAATCGCCAAAACTGGAATAAAACTTAATCCAAAAACTATTTTTGAGGTTCTGTTAATTCCTATGGCAATAGGTAATGTATTCATTCCTTGATTGTAATCGCCATTTACATCCTCTAAGTCTTTTACTATTTCCCTAATAAAATTAAGGATGAAAGTAAACAGCGCATAATCTAAAAGGATTGAAAAAACAACAGCCATTTGTTGTTGATTGCCTTCAAATGTTACAGGATATAAATCAAAAACTCCAATGATAATCACACTAAAAGAAAGCAATAAAGCAACAATGCTATTCCCAATAAGCATCATTTGCTTTAGGCTTGTAGCATAAAAATAAAGTGTTGCGGCAATCAAGATAAAAATGGATGCAAAGCCAGGTTTCAGTATAACATTCGATAAATAAAAACCAATCGCCACGCCAGAAACAGTAAGTCCAATATATAGATTATAAGCCTTAGCTTCTGAAATGGTTTTGCCTACAATTACGTTGTTGGGTTTATTGATGTTATCCGTATTTTGGTCAAAAATATTATTAATAACATAACCTCCCGCTGCAAGTAATACTGTCGATAATACCAATAATCCATATTGCCAGTCATTTAATGCCAATGGAATATTCTGAAATTTAAAAAATCCGTACCTGAAAATAAGTTGCATAAAAGCAAGTATGAGCAGGTTGTGGTATCGAATGAGTTTTAGGAACTTCATATTTAGTGTTCAGTATTCAGTTTTTTAGTGTTCAGGATAGGAGGAGCTAGTATTCAGTGGTCAGTTTTTATTGTTCATATAAAATTCAGTGTTCAGAAAAAATTGAAATAAATTACTTTTTATTAATCATTGCAACTGATTACTAAAAAACTGACCACTGATTACTAATCAATCGTGTTTCCCGTCAAAATATGCCATCCATTTTCCTTGTGCTTTCATTACCTGTTCAATTACATCACGCGCAGCACCTTTCCCTCCGTTTTTATGTGAAATATATCTTGAAATGGCTTTAATTTCGGGGCTGGCATCTTGCGGACAAGCAGGTAATCCCACTAATTTCATGACGTGATAATCCGGAATATCATCGCCCATGTACAAAATATGCTCAGGATTTATTTGGTACACATCAGTATATTCATCAAAGGTTTCCACTTTGTTCGGTGTGCCTAAATGGATGTCAGTAATTCCCAGATTTCTTAATCTAACTCGAACGCCTTCGTTGCTTCCACCTGAAATGATGCAAACATTATAACCGCTTTCTACTGCAGCTTTCATGGCATAACCATCACGAATATTCATAGTTCGCAGAATTTCTCCTTCATTGGTTACAAAAACGGAGCTATCGGTAAGTACGCCATCAACATCAAAAATAAAAGTGGTGATGTCGTTCATTATTTCTTTATAACTTTTTGCCATTATGCTGTATAGATTGTGTTAGTGTTTTATAAATTTTTAAATGATCTTCATTGGATAAAAAGGCTTCATGCGCTTGAATAGTCTTGATATCATTGCGTTTTGCTGGTCCTGTTTGTGCTGCTGAAGGCGAAAGTACCATAATTTTTTGAGTGGTTTCTGAAATCAAAGGTTTTAGAATTTCAAAAGGAACCTGATGTTCCTGGCAAATTTCGTTTCCTATTTGGTACAAATGATTTACGAAATTATTGACAAAAACCGCTGCAACATGTAATGCTTTCCGTTGTTCTGAATTGATGGCAAAAATCTTATCGGAAATTGCTTTAGCCACTTTTTCCAATAATTGAAAATCGGTGGCATTTTCGCTTTCTAAACAAATTGGAATGATTTTAAAATCAACAGCTTTGTTTTTGGTAAAGGTTTGCAAAGGATAGAAAACTCCTTTTCGATTATTGTCATCCAAGGCATTCAAAGGAACGCTTCCGGAAGTATGAACCACCAAACGATTTTTGAACGGAAGTTTCGAGGAAATGGCAGCAATTGCATCATCTGAAACTGCAATAATATACAAATCAGCTTCTGTCAAAGTATCAAAATCATTTGTAATATGATCTAAATCGAGTAGGTGAGAGACACTTCCTATTTGTCTTGAAAAAACTTGAACCAATTCGATTTCTGTTCCCAGATTTTGGGAATTTTGAAATGCCGCAATCAAATGTTGTGCTACATTTCCAGAACCAATAATAATTACTTTAATCATTTGGCAAAATTAGCAAAAAAATATTAAGAGTTTTTATTCAATTTTTGAATCGATTATAAAACCTAATTAGCATAGAAATATACTTTTTACAGAAAAATAAGAAGACTTAATTTTGGATTAAATTAACAAATGTCCGAATATAGAAGTCAACATTTTTAAGTACTTTTGTGGCACTTTTATAAAACGAAATTCACTTTCAAATGAATCAAAAACTATATTCTATTTTGTTCTCTACACGATTAATGGCTATTCTTTTCTTAACTTTTGCAATCGCAATGGGAGCAGGAACTTTCATCGAAAGCAAGTACAATACTGATACAGCTCGAATTCTAGTTTATAACTCTTGGTGGTTTGAAGCCATAATGGTTTTCTTTGTGATTAATTTCATTGGGAATATCAAACGATACCAATTGTTAAAAAAAGAAAAATGGGCTACTTTATTACTCCATTTGTCTTTTATTTTTATCCTTTTGGGAGCTTTTGTGACACGATATATCAGTTATGAAGGAATGATGCCCATTCGCGAAGGCGCAGCTGAAAATCAGGTTTTTTCAGACAAAACCTTTCTTACTCTTTTTGTAGATGGTGAATATAAAGGGGAAATGAAACGCAGGGTTTTTGAAAAACAAGTACTGCTTTCTCCGGCTACCAATAATAATTTCAGTATTTCAGATAAGTTTGCCGATACGTCATTTGAAGTGAACTATGAAAATTTTATCATGGGAGCTAAAGAGTATATCAAACCGGATCCTAAAGGAGTTTTGTATTTAAAATTAGTGGAAGCAGGAGATGGTGGACGTGAAGAACATTTTTTGAAAGATGGTGAAGTACAAAACATTCATAATGTATTATTTGCTTTAAATAAATATACGGATGGAGCCATAAATATCAATACAACGGGAAGTAGTTACACCATTCAAACTCCATTTGAAGGTGCGTTCATGCGTATGGCCGATAAATTTCAAGGAAAAGTGACAAAAGACAATAGTCAGCCTTTGATGATGCGCTCGTTATATACCATTGGTGAAATGCGATTTGTATTTCCTGATCCAGCTGTAAAAGGTGTAATTGATTATGAGTCTAAAAATGATTTTAAAGCTAAGAATCTTGAAGATGCATTAGTGGTAAAAATAACTGCTGACGGACAAGAAAAAACAGTTACAGTAGTAGGTTCTAAAGGTAAAATTGGCGAAGCCAAAACAGTAAAAATAGGAAATAACGATTATACTTTGTTCTACGGAAGTAAAGCGTATGTCTTGCCTTTCAAGATAAAATTGAATGATTTTATTGCACAGAAATATCCAGGAACAGAGAAAAGTTATTCCTCATTTGAAAGTCAGGTGACCGTTCAGGATTCTGTTAAACCTTTCGATGCCAGAATATACATGAATAATGTCTTGGATTATAAAGGATATCGCTTTTTCCAGTCGGGTTTCGATCCTGATGAAAAAGGAACAATATTATCCGTAAACCATGATTTTTGGGGAACTTGCATTACGTATGGTGGTTATTTTATGTTGTTTTTTGCCATGATGTCGATTATGTTTACCAAGTATTCCCGTTTTGCCGATGTAAAACGAAAACTGGAAGTGGTAAAAACTAAAAAAGCAAAACTCTTGACCATTTTAGTTTTGTTATTCAGTTTCAATAGTTTCGCACAAGAACACGATCACGCGGATCACGAAGGACATGCACATACTGAAACCGAGGCAGCAGCGGAAACGCATGCGAATCACACCAAAAAAGTATTAAGTCAAAATGAATTAGAAGAACTTATAACGAAATATAAAGTTCCTGAAATACATGCGGCAAAATTTGGAAGGTTAATTATTCAGGATGCTGGTGGAAGAATGAAGCCAATCAATACTTTTTCTTCTGAATTGTTGCGAAAAGTGAGTCATAATGATACTTACAAAGGAATGAATTCCGATCAGGCATTTTTGTCAATGACACAATATGCGAATTATTGGATAGAAATTCCAATTATCTACATCAAAAGCGGGAATGATAGTATTAGAAAAATTATTGGGATTGACAAAGAAGCGAAATATGCTCCTTTTGTATCCTTTTTTGATGAAAAAGGAAATTATAAACTCTCTAAATATTTAGATGAAGCATTCAAATCAGCAAATCCAAACCAATTCGAAAAAGATTTTATCGAAACCGATAAAAAAGTAAATCTGATGGAATCGGCCTTGAGCGGGCGAATATTAAAGATTTTCCCAATTCCGGATGATAAAAACAACAAATGGATTTCCTATTTGGAACTCAACGAATCAGGCTTGAAAGGCATGGAAGCGACGTACACTAAAAATGTATTGCCTTTGTATTTTGGTTCTTTGGCTAACGCTTCAACCTCGAATGATTATAAAACAGCCGATGAATTGCTGGAAAGTATCAATGGTTTTCAAAAAAGATTTGGTAGCAAAGTGAGACCAAGTGAAGAAAAAATCACATCAGAAGTATTGTATAACAAATATGATGTTTTCAAAAAATTGCCTTATGGGTATATTTTTGCGTCTATTTTAATGCTTTTGTTTACAATTCTTAAAATATTCAAAGAAAGAAAGGCATTGAATTATCTAGTTAATTTTATGCATGTAATAGTAGCTTTATTATTCACTTTGCACACTTTTGGTTTAATCGCACGATGGTATATTTCTGGTCACGCGCCATGGAGTAATGCTTATGAATCTATCATTTATGTAGCTTGGGCGACCATGTTTTTTGGTTTGGCTTTCGACATAAAATCGAAACTTACTGTAGCCTCTTCAGCTTTTGTTACGGCAATGATTTTGGCTGCAGCCTACATGAACTGGATTGACCCGGAAATTGCCAATTTGCAGCCTGTTTTGAACTCGTATTGGTTGATGATTCACGTTGCGGTAATTGTAGCCAGTTATGGACCATTTGCATTAGGAATGATTTTAGGAGCGGTTTCTTTGTTGCTAATTTTGTTTACCAATGAAAAAAACAAAACCAAAATGGATTTGAATATTCAGGAAATCACGTATATCAACGAATTATCTTTAACCATAGGTTTGATTATGCTTACCATTGGGAATTTTCTTGGAGGACAATGGGCAAATGAAAGTTGGGGACGTTACTGGGGTTGGGATCCAAAAGAGACTTGGGCCTTAATCAGTATTATGGTTTATGCTTTTGTAATTCATGCTCGATTTGTACCTTTTTTACGTGGAAAATGGGTTTTCAATTTAATGAGTATGTTTGCCTTTATATCTATTTTGTTTACGTATTATGGTGTGAATTTTCACTTGGTAGGATTGCATTCGTATGCGAGTGGAGAAGCCCATTCCTTGAACTGGATTTGGTATTCATTAGGAGTAATAACTCTATTTGGAGCCATTACGTATCCAAAATACAGAAAGTATTACAAGAAATAAGATTTAATTATTTCCATAAAAAAAGGTTCAACTTTACGGTTGAGCCTTTTTTTATTCATCAATTTCCACTTTTGTCATTTTATAATATTCTAATGGAGAAACCCCTGAAACTTCTTTGAAACTCGTAAAAAATGGATTGTATGAAGTAAATCCAACCTTTTTTGATAATGAGTCTAAAGTGTTGTTTTTTAGATAGTTTAGTTCGATGTGCTTAATTGCATCATGGATTCGGATTACTTTTTTATATTCAGAAAAGGAAATTGTTGAATGGTATTTAAATATATAAGAGATATGACTTTTTGGGATATTCAGTTTGTTGGCTAAATCAGTAATTGTCATTTTGGGGTCTCTAAATAGTTCATATTTAAAAGATAGTTTTTCAATTTCTTCAATGTATACTAAAATATTTTTATCTATTTTTTCTTTTAAAACAAGATGTTGGCTATTATTTAATTTGCTATTAGAAGATATATTCCAAATCTCATTTAGTTCTAAGTTAGAGCTTCTATTTTCATTTATTTTCCTGTAAAGAGTACCATATCCATAAAGTATTTCAGGAGAAATTAATATTTTAAATAGAATTAGTAACCAAATAAGAGCCGATATCCATTGATAACTAATCCCTTTAATGTAAATATTATAATAGATCTCCAGAAGGATTGATACAAGAAGTCTAATTGTTATTAATGTAATTACAATAAATAAAAATAACGTCCAATTGTTAATTAATTCATTTTGCTTATTAATCACTTTAATATCAACTTCTCTGGTCCAAATATTTTTTTTTAATAGCCTGTAGCATAGAATAATATAAAATGAAGTATATGCAAAAAAAATGGTGTAAAAAATAAGTTTTAATCGTATTGAAGGGTGCTGAAAATCATTAAACTTGATTATGAATAAAAAAAATGTTGTTGGAAAAATAAAATGCAATAATTCTTTGCTATCAAAATATTTATTGTTACTAGATAAATTTTTTAAATATAAATAAAAGAGTGGAATTGCTACTGCTGAGAAGTTTGAATATTTATAGAAAGAGTCCTTAAAAGAGTCATCCGAAATAAAATAAGTTAACCCAATTATTAAATGACGGAATGAAATGATGAGTATTAATAAAATTATATACAAATTCATTACCCTATTTGATTTGTAACTTGTAAAGATTAATAGAGTAGTTACTAAACCAATTATACCGGTAATAATGCAAAGGAAATTTGTTGCCATTTGATTTTATATATAGTTTTTAACATTTAAAAAGAATGAAAATGGGGTTCTTTTTATTAATTAAGCAAATGCTACTAATGAATATTTCTTTGGTTTTTCTTAGTGTGTTATCAAATATAGTTTTTTTGTTTAATCATTAAGTTGCTAAAATATGAAAAAATATTTCTCATATTTTTAAATTAATACTACAATTGAATACTTTTTTTTTATGATTTCCTGTTTCTTTTATTGTTATGGTGTCTTACATGACTTCAGTTTAATTTAATAGTTACTAAAAACTGAAAAGTTGTTACTGATTAAGCTTATTTTCAAACCTTTATAATTTTATCGATAAACAGCAAATTATACGGCTTAGATTTGTTGAAATTATTTTTTATGAGGTATTTACTTATATTTTTCACTTTGACTTTTCAGGGTCAAGTTTTGCATCATCAAATGCTATCTTCACAAGGATTGTCTAAAAAAATGCCTGATGGTTCGATTATAAGGCAAACAATAGGGCAACAAACTCTTATTGGTACTTCAAGTAACAATTATGTAGTTATGCAGGGATTTCAACAAAGTATTTGGGGTAAATATATTTACTCTAATTTAATTGATGATATCAAAACCACAACTTATCCCAATCCATTTATTGAAACTATTAATTTTCAATTTTCCAAACCTATTAATGGACTTATAGAAGTAAATATTTTTGACATAGTGGGTCGTAAGATATTTGAACTAAAGAAAAAATCAAATGACAACATTCTGATTATAGATTTATCATTATTACCCAGTTCAGAATACCTAATTCGATTGAATGCATTCAACTTCAGTTATTATACTAAAATCATCAAACTATGAAAAAAAACTACTTATTATTTATTATTCTTTTTGTATCATATCAAGTTTTTTCTCAGGAAATTTTTTTTAATACTGGGAAGAACTTTACAAAATATGACTACAAAGATTCTTCTGGACAATCAAATTTTTATCTTCAAAGTGGAGTAGGCAGTTTTTTCGAGTTAGGCATATCTAAGCCATTAAAGAATAAAACATTTTATGCAATTGGATTGTCTTTAGATGATTACAATGCTATTGGTAGTAATTCCGTTATTTCATACCGATGGGACACAAAATATTTAGGTATCAATAGTGAATTAAATTATTCGATTTTACCCTCAACAATACTTTTAAATAAAAATTTCAATTTTTTTATAAAAATTGGATTAAAAGGGGCAACAATAATTTATGGAAAACAGGAAATAGATGGTGTTTATTACGATTTAGTAAAACATAAAGAATTTTCAGGAATAGTACTCGTTCCACATATAGGATTTCAAGCCAAGTACAGTATTTCATCTTTTGGATTTTTAAGTATTGGTTATAATTTTAGTAAGAGTTTGAATAATTCTAATGTTAATGGCGAAAAATTATCATTTGATACTAATCAAATTCAATTAGGAATTCACTTCACTATAAATAAAAATTAATTATGAAAAAAATAATTTTACTTTTTATACTTTTATTAAGTGCCAAAAGTATTGGGCAAATAAAAGGAATTAGTTATCAAGCTGTAATTCTCAATCCAAAAGGGGAACAAATACCAGGTGTAAATAACTCAAATACACCACTTGCTAACGGTGATATTTGTTTACTATTTAAATTTTTTGATGAATATTCAAAATTGGAATATCAAGAAGTTGTTCAAACTAAAACGGATCAATATGGAATGGTTAATTTAATAATTGGCAATGGAACACAAACAGGTGGATATGCTATTTCTTTTGATACTGTAATATGGGATTCTTTAAAGAAAACTTTAGTAGTTGCTATAAACTCAAATGGAAATTGTTCTTCATTTACAGAAATTAGTAATGAGCCTTTTACCTATGTTCCTTTTGCCTATTCGTCAACTAATGCTATAAATGTAACAGGTGTTGTGTCTATTGAAAATGGAGGTACTAATGCCACTTCTCTATTAGATGCAAAAAAGAATCTTGGTATTGATAAAGTTGATAACACTAGTGATTTGAATAAACCACTTAGTATAGCTACTGTAAATGAATTGAGTTATAAAGAAAATTTATCTAATAAGAGTACGAGCATTATAACTGATGGTGCATCAGATGTGAAATACCCAAGTGTAAAATCGGTTAAAGATTATGTTGACGCCTCGGCAACATCGAGTTCAACTGCTTTGGCTTCAGAAGTATCCCGTGCTGCGACTGCAGAAACTGCATTGACCACGAATTTAGCTTCAGAAATAACCCGTGCCACAACAGCAGAAGCTACCAAAGAAGCTTTAGCAAATAAAAGTACAAACCTGACCGCTGACGGCACATCAGATGCGAAATACCCAAGTGTAAAATCGGTTAAAGATTATGTTGACGCCTCGGCTACATCGGGTTCAACTGCTTTGGCTTCAGAAATATCTCGTGCCACAACCGCCGAAGGGACATTGACTGCGAATTTAGCATCCGAAACATCTCGCGCCACAACAGCAGAAGCAACCAAAGAAGCTTTAGCAAATAAAAGTACGAACCTGACCGCTGACGGCGCATCAGATGTGAAATACCCAAGTGTAAAATCGGTTAAAGATTATGTTGACGCCTCGGCAACATCGAGTTCAACTGCTTTAGCTTCAGAAGTATCCCGTGCTGCGACTGCAGAAACTGCATTGACCACGAATTTAGCTTCAGAAATAACCCGTGCCACAACAGCAGAAGCAACCAAA
>NZ_JBLNKS010000029.1:0-19682 GCF_048276375.1 Flavobacterium sp. ZB4R12
AAAACAGATATTCAAAGAGCAAGTAAGGTTAGATCCACAAAAGGATTATTAGTACATCTGTTTGGAAAGATTGCAGTTGCCTTTATAAACTTAATATTTTAACCCTTGATTCGCATATGTTAGTAATTTGTATATGATTAATCAACATTTTAAAATGGCATTAGGAGTTGAGAATTTATTCAACAAAGATTATTCTCCAAACATTGCATGGTGGACAGTCAGAAATCAAGACTTTGTAAAATCACCCGGCAGAAGAGCCACTTTACAAATACAGTATAGTTTTTAGGCTCTGAATCAAAAAAATAATTGATTCTGTCATAATTTTAACCTTTAACACTTGTAATGAAATTAAAAAAAACAATCCGGAAATTGCATCTTTGGTTAGGTTTAGCTTCAGGAATTATTATTTTTATAGTAGCCCTAACGGGCTGTATTTATGCTTTCAAAGACGAAATAACAAGCTACACCAAGCATAATTTTGATTATGTAAATACACAAAAGTCAAGCCGGGTCTCACTGGATGTAGTTATCGATTCTTTCAAAAAAAACCATTCTGAAAACAAGTTACAGTTTATTAAACAGAAAGAAAGTGATCCTAATGCGACAATAGTTCTGGGTGATGAAAAAATTCAGGTAGCCTATAATCCTTACAACGGAAATGAAGTGATGGCTCTGGATAGTACAGCATCCTTTTTTACATTGATTTTAGAGATTCATCGCACCTTACTTTTAGGGGGCATCGGCAAGAATATAGTCGCTATTTCAACTTTTGTGTTCCTTTTTATGCTGATTTCAGGCCTGGTCTTGTGGTTTCCAAGCCGTTTAAAAAATATAAAATCCTTTTTTGTCATAAATAATAAATCTGCCAAAAGATTAAATTTTGATTTACATAGGATTGGAGGTTTTTACGCTGCTTTCGTTCTGGTTTTTATTGCAGGCACGGGTTTGTTTTTCTCATATGATTTTGTAAAAAAAGCAGTATCTGCCATTACCTTTAGCGAACCGTACACCAAATGGGGCCCAAATTCAGGAACACAAAAATTGGCGGAAACTGACATTGCTGCAATCTATTCACAAATACAAAAAGAGTATCCCAATTGTATAGAATCAAGTATTTTCTATCCAAAAGAAAGTGATGGGTCTATCCGTGTGAAATTGAAATACGCCTATGAATACATCCCAAAATACAATACCTTTTTTGTGGATCAATTCTCAGGGAAAATTTTACAGACTGATTTAAACAAAAATGCATCCACAGCCGAGAAAGTTAAAAATTCAATTTACGGCATTCATACTGGCTCTATTTTTGGGATTTTCGGTAAAATAATTGCCTTTTTTGTAGCTGTAATTGCTGCTAGTTTACCTATTACAGGTTTTATAATGTGGCAAAGGAAACAAAAGAAGAAAAAGAAGAAATCACAACAGACCAATTAATTTTATTTTAAGTCTAGCTCTTTTTACTTAAAACCAATATTGGTGAATGATTCGATTACTTATCAAGTTGTTGATGATAAAAATGTTGTAACGTCTTGATAAAAGTGGACCTGAATTAACAAATCAAAAATAAACCTCGCTTAAAAGTCCCGAAGTTTCGGGACTTTTAAGCGAGGTTTATTTTTATATTATCTCTTTTTATTTAAATTTTAAGTTCCTATTTTAAAGACTTTTGTTGTGAAATGCACTCTATTATTGATTCATTTCCAGTTTCAGTATATAACAATATGAAAATTGCAAACTGCAAGATTCTTAATGATAAAAAATGGAGAGGTACACAGCGAGTATGCGAAATTATTTTTATGGTGTCAAAGTTCAATTACTTACAACAAAAAATGGAATTTCTATAGCTTTTCATTTCACACCAGGTAAAACGGCAGACGCAAAAGCTTTAGGAAATAATGATTGATAAATTACCCGCAAAAGCATCCATTTATGGCGATAGTGCATACACAGATTATGGTTTAGAGGATATTGTGTTAGAGAGAAAATGTATTTTATTGAAAAGTCAAAGAAAGTCAAACACTAAACGAACAGACACATTAGAACAAAAAAATGAAAAACTAAAAATGAGAAAAAGAGTAGAAACAACCATAAGCGGCATCAAAAAAATGTTTTCAAGAACAAATACATGCAGTAACATTGGAAGGTTTTCTAATAAAACTTACATTGTTTGTATTTGGATTCCAATTAAACAAATCAATTAACTGGCAACTTGAATTAATTACTATCCTGATCACTGATTACAGTTATCCGAACACTGATCACTGAACATTGATCACTGATCACTGAATACTGAACACTGATCACTGATCACTGATCACTGAATACTGAACATTGATCACTAAAAAACTGATCACTAAAAACTTTTCTCTACCTTTACTTTATGTTTACACTATTTAAATCAAAACCTGTACTTAAGGATCTAATCCCTGATAACCATATCGATATCCACTCCCATCTTTTGCCGGGTATAGATGATGGCGCCAGAACTTTTGAAGACACGTTACGATTGACCCGAGCCCTTCAAGGTTTTGGGATTTCACAGTTTATCACTACCCCGCACATAATCCAACAGGTATGGGAAAATACCCCTGAGCAAATTCGATCTAAAGAAACAACAACTGTAATGGAATTAAAAAAACAGGGGGCCACCGTTCCTTTTAAAGCGGCGGCCGAATACCTGATGGACGATCAGTTTGTGCGACTTTTTCAGTCTCACAATTTATTAACGCTTAAAGACAATTATGTGTTGGTAGAAATGTCATATATAAATGCACCTATCCAGTTGTATACGATCCTATTTGACTTGCAGGTGGCAGGATATATTCCGGTTTTGGCACACCCGGAGCGCTACTTATTTTACCATTATAATTTTAATGAATACCTAAAATTAAAAGCTGCTGGCTGTTTGTTTCAGTTAAATTTATTGTCAGTTGTTGGCTATTATGGTGCCGAAATCGCTAAAATAGCCGAGCGATTGCTACAAAAAGGAATGTACAATTATGTGGGTTCTGATGTGCATCATGACAATCACATTGCCTCTTTTGAACAAAAAGTAAAACTAAAAGACGTAGCACCGTTAAAAGAAGCCATAGCCAACAATCAGTTTTTTAAGTTTGAATAGATATTAAAGCCCCACTCCTATTTCTTTAAATTGAAACTGATCAATACATTCTGTTGCCTGAGCCTGAATTTCTATTTGAATCTTTCTTGATACGAAAGAAAAAAACGAAAATCGCATACATATAAAACACAAGTCCTAAATTTTCGGCTCCCTTTAGGGTCACTCTATGGGACAAGGAGAAAAAATCTTCTTTTGTCCCGTTTTTTTACCTCTAATTCATTGTTAATTAACTATCTTAAAATCTCTATCTGTAAGCTTCCGCAATTTTATTTTATAAAACATTAAAACACAAATTCTAAAGTTGTGTAAAAAGTTCGAGTATCCGACGGAATGATTCCTGGGCCTGGATAACCGGTTGCTCTTCTGGTGAAATAACTGTTGTTTGTAAAATTGGTGATTCCGGCTTCCAGTTTCCATTTTTTCCATTTGTAGGAGGTTGAAAAATCAGCTACATAATAGGCTGGAATTTGACCAAAAATACCATACGTATTGTCATTTGCGTCTGTTTTACTGTTATTAGCTTCTGTAAATTGAGAGGAAACATAGGTAAATTGTATGCTCGAAATAAAGTTTTTATATCCAATTCCTGTTCCCGTTTTTATGTTGTAAAGCGGTACGAATTCCACTTTGTTTCCTTGAATATTTGGCGCGTCCGATTTCAGATATTCCGAATCGGTAATAGCGATATTGGAGAATACATTCCAAACAAAGTTGTCGTTTTGTTTGAAAAATGTTTTATTTAAACTCCAATCGAACATCGTTTCAAAACCATAAGTAACTGCAGTTCCAATATTGTCTCTGAACCTTACAATTGCAGCGGAACCATTGGGGTTTCTAGTTTCATATTCGCCTATTTTATCATCATAATACAAGCCATAAACACTAGCGTCAAAAGTTACTTTGTCGCCTATTTGTCCTCGAATCCCAATATCAGAAGTATATCCTTTTTCGTCTGTAATATTTTCATCAATCACCTGACTTGGACTCACAGTGCGGATATCATTGAAAGTTACCGAACGATAATTTTGTGAAACATTTCCATAAAATTCAATTCGGTTTTGTGGTTTATAACTTAATCCAACACCCAATAAAACAAAATTTCGGTCTTTTATATTATTCTCAAACTTCGTTTCGTCCAGTATTACATTTCCTGCTAAATCCAGATTTATTTTTCGGTAAGAGCCTTCTGCCTGTGTTTTTATTTTTTCAAATCTAAAACCTGGGGTTATAGAAAAATTAGATGTTATCTTAAATATATTTTCTCCAAAAACAGACACATTCAAATTCGGGTACGTATAGTTGGATTGGTTGGCATAAAAAGGGAATTCTGTATCAGCAACATTAAAATTGGCATCACTACCGGAACTTCCCGGACCTTGAATTCCTGAATTTTTCGATTGATAATATTTGGCTCCAATTAAAAAAGCACTGGTGTTGTTTTTTATTTTGTAGCGTTTTAAAAATCGTGCTTCTGCACCCCAATTGACAAATTTACCTACTATTAAATCTCTTTCCGTTCCTAAAACATCAGGATTTGAAACTCTATTAGAACGATATCCGACAGCTTTTCGACTTGCATCCAGCCCAAATAATTGCAATGAAAAATCGGCATTAGCATTAAATTTATGTTTGAATCGCAAAGCAAATAAATTCCAATTTACGGCAAACCAGTTCCGGGTTCTGTTGCTTTGCGTTGGGTTTTGGTTAAACATCACATCAGTCAATCCGCCGGCTTGTTGGGCTAAATAATTAAAATAAGTGTAGTCGAAATGCAAGGAAGTTTTATCGTTGAACTGATAATTCAAATTCCCAAAATAGTTTTTGCTCTCGAATTCAGAATTGGGTCTAAAACCATTTCCTTGTTTGTAATTATAAAAGGTGTAGTAACTGAATTTATCTTTTGTACCGCTTAATGAAGTAAAATTGGTAAACAAACCATAAGATCCAATGGTATTTCTTGTTGTAAATTCGAATGGTTTTTTACTTGGCGTTTTTAATTTAAAATTAACTAATCCACCAAATTGCGTTCCGTATTGTAACGATGCTGCACCGCGAACTACTTGTATTTCTTCTAATGCTTCGGTGGGTGTGGCATAATAACTTTCAGGATAACCGAGAACATCTGCACTAATGTCATAACCGTTTTGACGGGTATTAAAATTGGATGTTCGGTTTGGATCTAATCCTCGTCCACCAATACTTAATTGCAAACCGCCATCGGAACTTTCGTTGATGGTTAATCCTGCAACTTGAGCAAATATCTGACGTGCATTGTTGGTGGCCTTGTTTGCCGTTAGTTTGTCCAATGAGATTACTTCGGTTTTTTTTCCGGCATAAATGGCAGTTTCATCAATATCTTTTAATTTATTGAGTGCAAATATTTTTTCTTTTTGATTCTTTATAACCACTTCCGAAAGGTTGGTGACTTTATCTAAAATAATAACAATACTTTCATCGGATGTTGCAACTGTTTTTTCTAAAACAGCATAGTTCTCTTTGTAAAAAACGAGTTCATAATTACCATACTTGTCTAATTCTATTGAAAATTCTCCTTTAGAGTTAGAAAAATATTTAGTCCCGGAAGTTTTATTATAGATTTCAACGGAAGCCAATCTTTTGCCATAGTCAGATGTAGTTATTCCCGAAATTTTATATTGGGAGAAACTATTTATCGTAAATAATAAAAATAGAATGCAACTAAAATCCTTTAATTTCATCGTTAAAAGGTAATATCCAAGTTTTGTGATGGAATGTTTCATTTTCTTTGGCTAGATTTATTTTTGGGTCAATGTATAATTTGCTTAATCTTCCGTTGAGAGCGACGTAGCTTTCTACTCTAACTTCCGGATCTTGAATGCCTTGTTTTTGATAATAATCGTGTAAATAATGTGCGTATTCCAAAATAAAATCCGGTTGAAACGACATTTGCTTTTCCTGAAAAGAAGTTAAAAAATGACTGTTATTGATCATTCTATTTTCTTTCGTTTTCGCATCGGTAACAATAAATTGGGTGTAACCGGCTTTTTCCATAAGCATCACGCGCCACGAAAATCGAAATCCTTCTTCTGTCCAAAATAATTCATCCGGATACAATACATATCGAAAAGGAAATAATAACTGGAAAGCTACAAAACATGTTAAAAAAGCGATTTTAGTTTTATAAATCCCATTGAAATTCTGAATTTTTTCTTTTCCGTTCTCAAAGACAGTTATACTGAAATTGAATAATTTTGAAACAATTTGCAAACACTTTTTATGAAAATTGGCATCAAAAAAGAGTAATGAACTTACAATCATTATATACGGAAAAACACCAATTGGGAAAAGAATTTTAGTCAGAATATGAAATACTACCACTAAAACAAAGGCGAATAATCGAGTTCTTTTATAAAGTAATAAAAAAGGAATACTTAAATCGTAAATCATTCCTGTCCAACTAAAAGCATAATGCACCCAATTCTCGTTTAATAAAGAACCAATTATGGGTAAATTTGAATTATTGGGTAACCAGATTTTGAGTGGCATCGCTTCAAAAAGCCAGTCGGAATTGAGTTTTGCCAAGCCTGCATAAAAATATACAATCCCTAACAACAATTTTAAAATATCGATTGTCCAACTCGGGATTTTCTGAAAGGCAATTTTAGGATTTCTATAGGCATCAATAGAAAAATAGGCATTTGCCGGTAAAAATATCAGTATAAAACTCACAACCGTAATAAAATAATAATGATTCAGGTAAGTGGTTTTATCCATAAATTCAATGTAGGTAAAACTCAGGAAAAAGATAATAATCGATACTTTGTATTTATATCCGATGGCGACAAATAAAGCAGCTATTCCTGAAATAATAAATAATAAATACGTATAATTTCCAAGTGGTTTTATCCACTCAAAGCCATAATACGTAAAGTGAAATTGGGGTTGGATGTAGAATTTATCAATCCAACCGTAACTCACAAATCGTACTAGACTTAAAACCATCATAAAGCCAAACGCTAGCCTGAAAAAAGCTAGCGTTGATGCCTCTGAATATTTATTTAGATATTTTGTTACACTAAAACTCATAATTAATCGCCATCGCCATCTACATAATCAATCGTGATATTTAATGCTTGCATCATATCTAGTTTTATGTAGATTACATTTTGCTGTAAAGCATCATAAGCGGCAATCATTTTTGAATTGTCAGTATTTATTTGTTGTGAAAAACTGTTGTTAAGCGCATTGTTTACTGTATAAATAGTAGCAAATTGATTGTTTATAATAGCACTTAATTGCTGACCATTTCTAATAGCATTTAAAAAATCCAAATACGTTTTTAGGCCTTCTCCTGTTGCTGTACTATTAAAATGTTTTCCATTAAAAAAATCTTGTTGTGCTTTTATGGAAACATTTAACAACTCTTTAGAAATATCATTTTTATAATAGCCCTCCACTTTTTCCGGATATTTAACACCGCTTGAAAAAATCCCTGCCGGAATTCCTAATTTACCGGTACGAATATCTTTTTCAAGATTTTTTACAAATAGATTTGTTGTTTTGTTTACTGAACTGCTTACCGAAGTCCCGTTGTTAGCCACATAACTATTTCTGAAACCTGAATTCCAATCGGTTACAACTGCATCAGCATTTGTTTTTAGTTTACCCACAACAGCTGTTAAATACTGCTTGTAATTTGCAGCATTTACATTTGTAGCATAAAAACCAACAATTGAAGCGTCATTTGTACCCAAACCATTTATCAAATAATCCAATGCCGGAAAACCTTGTTTGTCAAATTGCGAGAACAATGCTAAATTGTAACTTCCGGATGAAATATTTGATTCTATACCAATTGTACTTGTCGGATAGGTATTGGAAGCCATATTAAGATTGATTTCCTCTGCTTTACCCAAATTATACATTGATATATATTGATACGCTTTGTAGGCTTCAAGCCAAGAAGTTCTAACCGTTTGAAGATTTGCTTCAGTTGGGGTAGCAACAAAAGTATTAGTATTAGATACCAATGTTTGAAGCTTTGCTTGATAATTTACATAACTTGGGACAATGATATTATCAGCCCAATTGGTTAAAAGTGCCGTTCTATCATAATTATTTCCGTCAGTATTGTTATCTCCCTCATTTGATGAGCAAGCTACAACCAGAGCAATAAGACTTAAAATTAATAGGATCTTTTTCATATACAGATAATATTTACTTTTTAAAGGAATATGGAATTAATGACGGATACTATTTATCTTTTTGGTGTCATTGAACTTCGTTTCGCATATCTTCGTCGGTGTTTGCATCGAGTTTACGTTATGCTCATTTCATTTCTTAAAAAATTTATGCAAAAGTACAAAAAGCAAGAGAAGTTAACTTCTCTTGCTTTGCTTTTTATTGAATTAATTTACTGTAGCTGCTTGAGCCACTGTAAAACCAAATTTAGTTGCAATTTGTGTTGATATAGCATCTAGTTTTGCTCCCAAGGTATCGATAGCCCACAGACCATTTGTTCCGCTTACCATAGAAGCTAACATTGTATCTACTTCTGCTTTTGTAAAATAAGGACTGTTTGTTCCTGGTTTATTTGTATAACGCAATGACATAATAAAACCGTAAGCTTCTGACAAAGCGTGGAAAGCTTTTGCTCCATTATCAGTTGCTAATTTACCTTTTCCTTCTTGCAGATAAAATACGGCTCTAACCGCCGGTATCACTGCTAATTTTGCTTTAATAATATCAATTTGAGCATCACGGGTTGCATAATCATTGGCAACAATTGCCGCTCTACCTTTACGGAAAGCCAATTCAATGTCTGCTTTAAGGGTTTTAAAATCAGTATCGGCATTAACTTGATTGATATAACTGCTCCAAAATTTAAAAACATTTGGTGTAACAGTTAAATTATCTGCACCATAAATATAACCATAAGCTTCATCCCAATTATGCTCCATTTCTGTATAACTCTTTCCAGTCAATAATACTTTGTTCGTATTGTCAACTTTATTGGTTCCGCCATCAAGCTTGTTTACACTTAAATAATTATTTACCACTTGATCCAAAAAGCAAGCACCCATCATTCCTTTTAACAATACTTGTTGTGGCTCTAATCCATTTGAAGCCAATAATCGTTTACTTGTTCCATCTAAATAAACACCGGCAACGCCTGCAGCAGCAGTCGCACCTTGACTGGCAGCTTTAGCATTATCGAATTGGGTTTCAAATAATTCACGAACACTCACTTGTTCCGATGTTGAACCACCACCTAGATATAGAGAAAAATAATCTTTTGAAGCAGCCGTTTTATCTTTTAATTGTTTCCCTGATGTATTTAAACCTGTACCTGTAAAACGGTTGTTCGTATTTGTATACATTTCAGACAAAAATGCATCATCAGCCACTGTTCCGTTTGTTGCTGCTGTTTTAAAATAGTTCCCCATTTCATCAAGCATTAATAAACGACTTGATTGCCCTGAATAATCTACAGAAGTCACCGCGTTTCTTTCGAATGTGTAAGTTGCCGGAACAGTATAATTAAAAGTTTCTTCGACTGCAGCATCGTCATTTGAACAAGAAGTAAGTGCTAATAATAAAATTGGTAATGCGGAAAGAGATAATTTTTTAAAGTTCATTTCAGTTAATTTAGATTGAATTAAAATAATTTTTGCAAACATATAAAAAGATTATAAAAAAACAAGTGTTTTATTTAGATTTATTATGAATAATCTGTTGAGGGTAATAAATTATTTGATTTATTGGTCCATCAAAAATAAATTTACTTACATATTGAACCAATGTTAATGCTGTTATTTTTGATAAAAATTCTTGTTTTAAAACCTTCAAAAGTTTTAGCATAATTTCTTCTGATTAAGAACTGATCACATAATTGTGAGAAGAATGCTTCAATTCTTTTTCTTGATTTTCTAAAGATATATGGTTGTGGCTTATAATTTTTTTGATTCTTTCTTTTTGGTGTTTCTAGTTTTATATTTACAGTTTGGAATAAGTTGAATTGATTCTGACAAATAGCCTCTGTCTCCAAGTAGCACACAATTAGACATTTGTTGTTTTTTATTTTATGACTATCCGTAATGCGGACTAAAATCATTTCGAATACAATTTTCGTCGTTTGTACATTTATAAAGCATAAATATTAGCCCACAGATTGTACTGATTATACCGATTTACACGGATTTTTTTACTCGGTGAATCAAACTGTTCGTGTAATTAATTTCAACGAATGAATTCGTGGCAATTCGTGAAATTCGTGTTTATTTTTAGACTTATGTCCAGACGATAGGCCCAGTTTGGACTGGAATACCCAATAGCGACAGCATTTTTATAAAAACGTATCGAGAACCGTTATGCACACAAATCTTCTCAATACCACAATAGCCTGCCCTGAGTTTTTATCGAAAAGTCAGTTCGACATCCTCAACGTCAGTTCGAGTGATTTTTAAAGCTAAACTTAAAGTATTTTGAAGAATAAAACATAAAGCTTTAAAAATTGTATCGAGAACCCGATACCTTTTTGGCTGTACCAATCCTATTTTAAATAAAAAAGGTTACAAAGAATAGTACTTTGCAACCTTTTTTTATACAACGCTTTAAAAGCTATGTTACTTATCTAATAATTCAAAAGTGGAATTCATACTTTTGAACTCCGGTACAATTTGTTTCATTCTCATTACAATATGGTCATTTTCAAAGTGATTTGCACCTCTTATAAGTTCCTCAATATCCGTATTCAGGGTTTCAAATTCGTCCAGAATTTCTTCTGAAATCATAATTTTTTCATGGTGGGTAGGCAAAGTCTTGGAAGTATCATTAAGTAATTCTTCGTATAACTTCTCCCCCGGCCTTAATCCGACAATCTGTATTTTGATATCTTTATCCGGAATAAACCCGGCTAGCTTAATCATCTTTCTGGCCAAATCAATAATTTTAACGGGTTTTCCCATATCAAAAATATAAATTTCCCCGCCATTACCCATGGCTCCCGCTTCCAAAACCAATTGACAGGCTTCCGGTATGGTCATAAAATACCTAATGATATCAGGATGTGTAATCGTGACCGGTCCTCCATTAGCTATTTGTTTGGTAAACAAAGGGACTACAGAACCATTGGAACCTAAAACATTTCCAAAACGAGTGGTAATAAATTTTGTAGCATTTTTTTCCTCTTCATTATTATTTTTTAATTGCAGGGATTGCACATATTTTTCGGCTATTCTCTTACTGGCTCCCATTACATTACTTGGGTTCACTGCTTTGTCAGTAGATACCATGACAAATTTTCTAACCTTATACAAGCAAGACAAATCGGCAAGATTCTTAGTCCCCTTTACATTGGTAAGAATTGCCTGAGAAGGATTTTCCTCCATTAGAGGCACATGTTTATAGGCAGCTGCATGAAAAACCACTTGAGGTTGATAGCATTTAAAAACCTTATCCATAGCTTCTTTATTTCTTACGTCGGCAATAACGGTATGTATTTCCGAATAAGAACCTAAATTTTTCATTTCTAAACACATATGATGCAATGGTGTTTCGGCCTGATCTAAAATAATTACTGTTTTAGGATTGAAAATTAATACCTGGCGTACAATTTCGCTTCCAATAGATCCTGCAGCACCGGTAATCAAAATGGTTTTATCTTTAAGCTGCTTAGAAATCAATTTACTGTCTAATACAATAGGTTTTCTTTCCAGTAAATCTTCAATTTGGATGCTTTTTACTTTTTTGGAAATCTCTTTTTGATTTTCCCAATCGGAAATCAGTGGCACGGTATATACGGTATAATTGAATTCTAAACATTGGTCTACAATGATTAATTGCTCCTCTTTGGACAAGCTTTTATCGGCAATAATAACTGCTTGGGCATTAACGGAACGCATTAATGGCGGTAGTTTTTTCTTTTTAATTAATATTGGTAAATCCAACATCCGTTTAGTTGCATTTTGGCTGTTTTTATCCACAAAACCAACAATTTTAAATCGGGTAGGTGTCTCAAATTTTAAAGCATTCGCAACCGATATGGCATTGGCATCCGTACCATAAATAATGGTTCTAATTAATTTATTCGTCCCTTGTTCTGAAAAATAAAATTCGAAAGTTTGTTTTATGACAACGCGATATAAAAATAGCCCACAAAAGGAAAGCACTATATTGATAAAAAAAGCCGTATTTAAAAACGCTTTCTGTCCATACAACAACTCATAACCAAAATTAAAAAAAAGAAACAGAATAAGGACAGCCATTTGCGAAAACAAAAGCTTAACCGCATCAATATAGGAAGAATGTCTGATAATTCCGGAATACGTTCTAAACAACCAGAAAAAGAAGATATTTACGCCAAAAAGAGACACTATGAATCTAAAGCTGTATGGAGTAATGATATAGCCTAATCCTGTTCCTTTGAATATTAGAATCGTAAAAAAAAACGACAGCACTAAAACCGAAAAATCCATAATAATAATAATCCATCTGGGCAGATAGCTCAAATTATGAATATTAAATTTCAAGTTTTCTCTTGAAAAAAAATTAGAGTTTATAGGCGATGAGCCTGAAGTATTAGTATCACTCAAAATAATATTTTTAAAGATTACTGTTATTATGAAAACAAAAATAACAATTAATTAATGGATAAAAGGAAACAAATCAATCCAATTTCGTTTTAAAAGCAATTAAACAACAAAACTGAATTTATCTCATCTTTTTTTAGAAATAACTTCTTTTTTTCCAAATAATTTTAAGATAACGGATTTTATTCTATTACAATCTTCAGGAGTCATATTGGAACCTGATGGTAAACAAAGCCCATTATTAAAAAGGGTCTCGGCAATATGGTTGCCATAATAAGGATGTTTTTCAAAAACAGGCTGTAAGTGCATGGGTTTCCACAAAGGCCGGGATTCAATATTTGCTGCTTCTAATGCCAATCTTAGAGTTTCTCTCGTAATCCCATTGGTTTCCAGAGGATTTATTAGAATGGTACTCAACCAATAATTAGAAAAATAAGTAGCATTAGGCACTTTAAAAACGGTGACCCCTTCGATAGCTGCAAATAATTCGATATAAAATGCATGCACGTTTCTTCTCAAACCAATATGATAGTCCAAAACTTCCATTTGTCCCCGACCTATACCCGCACAGATATTACTCATTCTATAATTATATCCTATTTCACTATGCTGATAATGCGGTGCAATATCCCTGGCTTGTGTCGCCAAAAAAATAGCCCTGTCTTTTAGTGCTTTCGAATGAGTCACAATCGCCCCTCCTCCAGAAGTAGTTATGATCTTACTCCCATTAAAAGAGAAAATTCCAACATCACCAAACGTACCGCATTGTTGTCCCTTGTAGCTGCTTCCCAAAGCTTCGGCACTGTCTTCAAGAATAGGAATAGAATATTTATCGGCCACCGCTCTTATCTCATCAATTTTATACGGAACCCCATACAAATGAACGGTGAGTATTACTTTTGGGGTTGCGCCTTTTGCAATCGTGTCTACAATAGCTTCTTCAAGTGCAATAGGACATAAATTCCATGTTTCTGGTTCACTGTCGATAAACACCGGAGTTGCTCCCAAATATAAAATAGGATTGGCGGAGGCTGAAAAAGTCATACTCTGACAAATTACGGTATCTCCTGCCTGAACTCCTAAAAGGATTAATCCCAAATGAATGGCTGCCGTACCAGAATTTAAAACGGCAACATGATGCGAACCTAAATAGGCTTCTAAATGGTGTTCGAAACAATCTATGTTTGAACCGACCGGAGCAATCCAATTCGAATCAAATGCTTCTTGTACGTATTTCATTTCACTGCCTCCCATGTGAGGAGCCGAAAGCCAAATTTTGTTTTTATGCATCTTCTAAAAAAACTGTGAAAATTGTATTCTGCTAAATTAAGAAAAAAATACTCCAAGATTCCGGTTGCTAGTTGGGTGCAATTATTCAAAACGTCAGTTCGAGGTATAATTTTTATTCTAAAAAAAGCAATATAAAATGACGTTTTGAGAATGAGGTCAATAATTCCCCTCCTTTGGAGGGGTGTCCGAAGGGCGGGGTGGTTATAATCCGTATTTTAATAAAAACGTCAATGGTAGTGTTTTTTTGTGGAGTAAAACGGAACAAAACTTCTCGATACGCTTCGCACTCGAAGTGACGTGTATCGAGAACCGTTTTTAATAATAATTTTCTAATTCTCGATATAATTTTCTTCCCGAGGCTTCGGGAGAAAATCACTCGAATTGACGAAAATTATCATCAAAAACTAATTACACCCAACGGGTTATAATACTAATTGCACTATTTTTTTCTAAAAAAAATAAACCAAATCGTTTTCAAAATAATGATGATATCTCCCCAAAAACTTCGATGATAGTAATAGTCTAAATTCATCTGTACTTTATCCGAAAAAATAACACTGTCGTTGTAAATAGTAGGTGATGTCTGCTTTTCTAACAAATATCCCTCTTTGCTATATTTTAAAGAAGCTAAACTGGTTAATCCAGGTTTCAATTCTAATATTTTACGATTTTCACCTTCTAACAAATCATAAGAACCCGGCAAATCTGGTCTTGGGCCTACTATACTCATTTCCCCTTTTAAAACATTAAAGAGTTGAGGCAACTCGTCTAGCTTATAGCTACGAAGTAGCCTGCCTATTTTGGAAATACGGGCGCTGCCTGAAGACGATGAAACTTGAATCGTTCGGAGTTTATAAATTTTGAATGGTGCACCAAATTGACCTATACGCTCTTGGATGAAGATTCCATTAGTATGCGTATCTATAACGGCCAGCAGCCAAGAAATCAATATAACCCAAAAAAATAAGAGAAGTGCGAAGAGGGAGAAAATAATATCAAAAAATCGCTTTGCCATACCTTTCGAAGTCTTAAATTCCTAAAAAAACAATATGCTTATCCGTAGTTTACCTAGCAAGGGATTTTATATATTCCATTTTTCTCGCAAAGGCGCGAAGACGCAAGGTTCAGCGTACGAATAGCTTTGCGGCTTAGCGCCTTTGCGAGAGATTAAAAACGTTTAAGAGATATCGACTTATTTACATAAAAAACAACTGAAGGTTTAATGTTAGCAGGGTCGAATTCCCCTCTTGAGAGGGGTTAGGGGTGTGTTTTTTGTTTTTAAAGAAAAATATCCATTTGATGATATTAGTGTAAAGTTATCACAGCTGTTAAAAAAAATAGACCAAGTACGAGTTCATTAGACTTAGCATTGGTATTTATGTAAGTAACTCGAAAGAGATATTTGAACCTCCCACCATTCGGGACTAAAAAACAATCTTGCATACTATCGAAATAATAAAAAGCGGCTTGGGTAACAATGCAGATAATCATAAAAAACAATACCGTAACCCAAGCAAAAACCGAATTACAAATTCTTCAGGACCAATTTACGAGTAACAAACTTTCGGACCAGTAAATAAATAAAGGTCAGTAGTACTAAAAATCCACCGATAAAGAACAGGGTTAAATATCCTTTGGTAGCCATATAAATAACGAATCCGTTTATTCCCAATTGAAATCCGGCATAAATAAAGGCAACCAAAATATGAGAATAGCCCATTTCATTGGCTAGATATTGGTACAAATGGCTACGGTGCGGCTGAAATATATTTTCTTTTTTAAGTAATCGATTTATGATCGTGATAATGGCATCTATCCCATAAACAGAAAAGAAAAGAATATACCCGAGTTGTCCCGAATCAATAATGGTCTTTATCATAAAATAGCCTAAAAACAGCGCCATACTGATACTGCCAACATCCCCTGCAAAGGTTTTAGCTTTTTTCCGAACATTAAACAGCCCAAAAGCAAAACAGGACAATCCCATAGTGATTAGTAACGGCAAGCTGGCTTCGTTGATGGGTAAAAAAGAAAAACTAACGATAGCCGTTAAGGCGTATAAAACGGTTATTCCATTGATCCCGTCCATAAAATTAAAAGCGTTTACCCAACCGATCAGTAAAACAAACACAATAGGTAGCAACCAGATGGGCTCATAAAACAAGTGTAACTCATAAAAAACCAAACCAACGGCTATGACATGTGATACAAATCGGGGCAACTGGGACAACGGCTTGATATCATCTATAAAACTAACTACCGCGACCAATACCACTGCGAGGGTTACTGCCCAAGAAACATATCCCAAAAAAAAAGCGATACTTATGGCTATCGGAAAAATAATCCCGCCTCCTCTTAAAGTAATGGAAGTATGGGACGATCTGTTATTGGGTTTATCAATAATATTGTACTTATCTGCAATTTTGAAATAAATAAGCTCAATACCAACCAATAAAATAATTAATGCAATATATACCATATTTTAAATTATATGTAATTCGAAATCTATTATCTGAAATACCATTTGAAATCTGAAACCTGAAACTGAAACTGAACAGATCACTGAATACAGAATACTGAACACTAAATACTGATCACTGATCACTAAAACCTACAACTTATGCCTCAGCAATCCCAAAAGATACTCTCCGTAACCCGATTTCTTTAAAGGCTCTGCCAGTTCGTTTAGTTGTTGGTCAGTGATAAAACCCTGTCGCCAGGCAATCTCTTCGATACAACCTACTTTCAGCCCTTGACGTTCTTCAATAACCTGAACAAATTGTCCTGCCTGCATCAGGCTATTAAAAGTTCCGGTATCCAACCAAGCGGTTCCTCTGCTTAAAATCCCTACTTTCAAAGCTCCTTTTTCTAAATACACTTTGTTCACATCAGTGATTTCATATTCACCACGAGCACTGGGCTTGATATTCTTGGCAATTTCCACGACTGAATTATCATAAAAATACAAACCGGGTACCGCATAATTGGATTTCGGTTCTACTGGCTTTTCTTCAATGGAAAGCGCTTTAAAACTAGAATCAAATTCAACCACACCATAGCGCTCCGGATCTGAAACGTGATAAGCAAACACAACTCCACCTTCAGGATTGGTATTGGATTGCAACAACTCATCCATATTGGAACCAAAGAAAATATTATCTCCTAAAACCAAGGCTACGCTATCTTTTCCGATAAATTTTTCTCCTATGACAAAAGCTTGCGCTAAACCATTTGGAATAGCTTGTTCTGCATAACTGAATTGACAACCTATTGCCGTTCCGTCTCCCAACAACTTTTTAAAATTAGGCAAATCATGTGGGGTGGAAATAATTAATATTTCATTAATACCCGCCATCATCAAAGTGGATAACGGATAATAAATCATGGGTTTGTCATAAACAGGCATCATTTGTTTGCTCATGGCAAGTGTTAACGGATGCAAACGGGTACCGGATCCTCCTGCTAATATAATTCCTTTCATAATTGTACTCATTTTACGAATTAATTCGAATTTTTCAAATTAATCATTCTTTTATAAGTTAATGAGGGTGTGCCGAAATTAATCAACATACCCAATTCCAGATTTGTACATTTTAAATAATTGGTCAACTGCGTATAAAATGTGACAGGTATTTGTGAGACAGCTTTTATTTCGATAATAATACTATCATAACAAACAAAATCTGCTCTATATTGTTTTTTCATAAGCTGTTTATCGTAATATAACGACAACTTTACTTGTCTTTTAAAGGGAATTTTTTGAATTTGAAATTCTTTTTCCAATGCTTCCTCGTAGACCGCCTCCAAGAACCCTGCTCCTAATGACCGATGCACTTTCATACAAGCGCCAATTATAGCAAAGCTTTCTTCTTTGTAAAGTATTTTATTCGTAGCATTCATTAGTGAAATTCGAATTAATTCGAGTTAATTTGCATATTGCTTCTCGTAATACGAAGCATAGGCTCCCGAAGTAATATTATTCAGCCACGTTTGATTTTCCAAATACCAATTTACGGTCCTTTCCAATCCTTGCTCAAAAGTAACGGAAGGCTTCCATCCCAATTCTCTATTGATCTTACTGGCATCAATGGCATAGCGTAAATCATGTCCTGGACGGTCTTTCACATAAGCAATCAATTGCTCAGAGGCTCCTGATGCTCTTCCTAATTTTTCATCCATTATTTTGCAAAGCAATTTCACCAAATCAATATTTTGCCATTCGTTAAAGCCTCCAATATTATAAGTATCATGGTTTTTGCCCTCGTGAAATACCAAATCAATAGCTACGGCATGATCTTCCACAAAAAGCCAATCACGGGTGTATTTCCCATCACCATAAACCGGCAGTGGTTTATTTTGAATGATATTATTAATAAATAACGGAATTAATTTTTCAGGAAAGTGGTAAGGACCATAATTATTGGAACAATTGGTCAAGACATAAGGCAAGCCATACGTTTCGCCATAAGCCCTAACAAAATGATCAGAACTGGCTTTCGAAGCTGAATAAGGGGAATTAGGATCATACGCAGTGGTCTCGGTAAATAACCCTTCGGCACCCAAACTGCCATAAACCTCATCAGTACTGATGTGGTAAAAACGTTTCCCTTCATAATTTCCTTGCCAGCTGGCCTTCGCCGCATTCAATAAATTCACGGTTCCTATCACATTCGTTTTCACAAAGGATAACGGGTCGGTTATGGAACGGTCCACATGAGATTCAGCAGCCAAATGCAAAACACCATCAAATTGATGTTCCGCAAACAATTGGTCAATAAATGGGGCATCAACTATATCTCCCTTGATAAAAGTATAATTAGGGGCTGCCTCTATATCAGCTATATTTTCGAGATTCCCGGCATACGTAAGTGCATCCAAATTAAAAATTTGATACTGCGGATATTTTTTCACAAAAAGCCGAACTACATGGGATCCAATAAAACCGGCACCACCGGTAATTAATATTTTTTTCATCTTTATTTTATATTTTATTTTAAATCTATTCGTCTTTCCGTTTGATAATGAGATACTATATTCCACAGTTCTCAGCCTGTCCTGAGCTTTTGTCGAAGGATCAGTTCAAGTGATTTTATAAAAATAGCGACAGCACTTTTATTAAATTGTATCGAAAACTTTATTTATCAAATTTTTTCTTTGCTAAATTAACCAAACCATCAAAATCTCCTCTAATCAAGGCTTCTTTTTTAAATCTTGACCATTTTTTAATTTGCTTTTCCTTTTCAATCGCCAAATTAATATCTGTAAATTCACAATAAAAAACCAATTCTAAAGGTCTCTTATTAAATGTATAACTGTCAGGATGGAACCCTGAATTATGTTTAAACATTCTACTTGCTAAATTACTTGTAACACCCGTATAATAACTATCGTCCGAGCATTTTAAAATATAAACATAGGACAGTTTCATGTAATTATAAAATATTTTTATTCATTTGGCCTCGTCAGTTCGATTACTCTCCCGTCAGTTCGAGTGATTTTTAAAGCAAATAAAATCTTTATTTTATAAAAAATCCCAACCGCTTTAAAAATTGTATCGAGAACCGAGAACCGTTGTGCATCCAAAACTTCTCGATACTTTTTTGGCTTAACACTAACCTCTTTCAAAACAAATCCTTTCAAGCCAAAAACACTCGAAGAGACGATTGTTATCATAATCGCATAAAGTCATCAAATCCATAGCC
>NZ_JBLNKS010000030.1:0-13016 GCF_048276375.1 Flavobacterium sp. ZB4R12
TTCAGGACGAGACAAACAGTTTGATTCACCAAGTAAAAAAATCCGTGTAAATCGGTATAATCCGTGTTATCTGTGGGCTAATATTTATGCTTTATAAATGTACAAACGACGAAAATTATATTCGAAATGATTTTAGTCCGCATTACGGATAGTCATATAATATTTTGAATTAATGCTACTTAATTGAAATACAGAATAGTTAACAAAGTTGCAATTGCAATAAATATCCAAAGCAAAATTCCTTGAAACAATGGTTTTACACCAACGGATTTCAATATGCTTCTGTTCAATCCTGCTCCGATTAAAAACAAGGTCAGTGTAAGTCCAATTTTAGCAATTGAAACCAAATATGGAGCAATTATTGCTGTTTTTGAAACATAATTATTCATTACCATTGCCAAAATAAATAATCCAATAAAATATGGGATTTTGATTCTGCTGGATTTGTTTTTGAAAACAACAGCGGTAATTAAAGCTACCGGAATAATCCATAAGATTCGAGCTAACTTTACCGTTGTGGCTATTTGCAATGCTTCAGGTCCAAATTTACTGGCTGCGCCAACTACAGAACTCGTGTCATGGATGGCAATGGCACACCACAATCCAAACTCCTTTTGTGATAAATCCAACCAATGACCCACTGCTGGAAACAAAAATAATGCAATTGAATTCAAAATAAATATCACTCCTAAAGCAATTGAAGTTTGTTTATCCTCAGATTTAATTACCGGAGCAATCGCAGCAATCGCACTTCCTCCACAAATTGCGGTTCCACAGGAAATCAGATGAGCCGTTTTCTTTTCAATTTTTAGCCATTTCCCTAAAAAAGTTCCCAGAATTAAAGTGCTTAAAATAGATGCAACAGTAAACAAGAAACCTTCTTTACCAGCCGATAAAGCACTGTTAACATTCATTCCAAAACCCAAACCTACCACAGAAACCTGTAGTAGAATGTTCGTTGCTTTATGGTTGAGATGTAAAAAAGGATGTCCGGAAAGATTCGCTACAATCAAGCCTAATAATAAAGCAATTGGTGGGGAAACAAAAGTAGTCATGCAAAATAATAACAATACACCAAAAATGATTTGTTGCTGTATTGTGCTTATTTCGAAAAAAAGCGGTGAAGGCTTTTGAATTAATTTTTGATTTGTTTCCAATGTAAAGTAGTTGAATTATTACTATACAAAGGTGAATGGATTAATCTGTATTAACCAATCGCAAAAAACAATCTGCTATAACTTTAAATTATAATAACTTGATATGTTTTTTATAAATAATTCAGATAATGCATCAACCTTTCCTTGTAAAGTAATGATATAGAAAAAGCGTTCAATCACAAAATTATCAATATCCAGAATAATCAATTCGTTATTTTTAAGCTCTTTTTCTATAGCATGAATGGAAATAAAAGCAACACAATCAGAATTCATTAAATAGGATTTTATACTTTCTGGACTTCCCAACTGCATTTCAATTTTCAATTGCGAAAGATTAATTCCAAAAGGTTTTAAGGCGTGTTCAATAACTTCAAGTGTTCCAGAGCCTTGCTCCCGAGTTACAAATCGCAGGTCTTTCAAATCCTCTAATGTAACTTGTTCTTTGTTTACCAAAGGATTGCTGCTATTGCAAACCAGAACTAATTCATCTTTTAAAAATTCGGTATATTTAATAGACTGATTTTTAGATTGCCCTTCTACAATTCCAATTTCAATCTCTTTATTTAATAATGCCTTTTCAATTTGCTCCGTATTTCCGTTCAGTAGATTCACTTTAATATCCTGCAATTTTTGATGAAAGCGGGCCAAAAGTGGTGGAATTATATATTGAGAAATTGTTGTGCTGGCTCCTAATCGAAGTAATCCCTTTTGTTGATTGATAAGCGCACTCATATCAAAATCAATTTCTCTATAGACTTCAAATATATTTTTGGTGTGTTTTAGCAATACTTCACCAGCATTGGTAAGCGAAATTTTCGAACCGTTTCTTTCAAAAAGTTTGATTTTATATTGTTCTTCTAACTCTTGAATGTGCTTTGAAATGGCGGGTTGCGTAATGAATAACTCTGTTGCTGCTTTTGTAAAACTCAATCTATTGGCGACAGTAAAGAATACTTTTAATCTAAAATCCATATTTGTATTTTTATTTATCATTACTTTATTTTAAAAAAAGCCACAAATTTCACGAATTTTGCACGAATTAAGACGAACTATTTTTAAGTTACTTTAATTCTTTGTTGTCAATTTTTAATAATTAAAATTAATGCTGAATTTGTGTAATTCGTGGCAAAAATTATAACTTAAGTAATGAGATTGAAATAATGTCATATTTGTTTTTTAACTCAACCTCAGTCTTTATTGAGGGTTTGACATTATAATATGCGACAATATATCGTTCCTATTACTTAATCTACAACAATCCGTTATATTTTCTAACAAACCATTCTGTCGAAAGAAAAATAAAAATTAAAACAAGTAACCAAACCCAATCAATCAAAGGTGTTTTGGTCACATTATTCTTTTGAACGGCTTTGTATTCTTCATTATCCAATAGTGATTTTATCAATACATCTATCTGATCCGGGAAATAGGCTTTCCCTTCTGTTTGTGTAGCTAATTGTGTTAGTTTCTTTACATCAGGATTAACGAATTGTTTTTCTATATCAAAATCCAGAATTTCAAAATGACTGGAATAGGTTGTTTTTGAATTCAATTCTTTTACCGAAAAATCATAATTTCCAGCCGTAAGTCCATCAAGATTGACTTTATAAGAATTATTGCTTTTTAGTAAATCGTAATTTTTTGTTTGTTTCGTTTTGGTATCAGTTGCAGCAATAGTTAAACTTGCTTTCTCATCAAACTCATAGTTTTTATTGAAATATTGTGCGGAAATTTCAATTGCTTCTCCTGAATTATAGAAACTTTCATGTTCAACAACCAATGATTTTTTTGAATTATTAGAAGCTAAAAATTGGATAATCTTGTCTATAAAAACATCAAACTTCTCAAAGGATTGCTTATCAATATGACTTTGCAAACGCCATTTCCAACTATTCTCCCCTAAAAAATAAGCCGTTCGCTTGCCTTGATTTTCAGTAAAAGCCAATAAAGGAGCATTAGTATCTACATTTCTAATTTTGGAAGAAAGCAATACCGAAACATTTCCATTTGTAGTAACATTTCCAAAAATATTTTGCAAAGGAGGGAAATTTTCGAAACCAATATTATCAATTGCAAAGAGATTAAATTGAGAATTAAATTCTGCCAAATAATCTTCTTTTTGACCACTCATTTTGAATGACAAATTATTCTGTTGTTGATTCAAAAAATTAAAATCAGTATTGTTTCCGGTAATAATGAATGTGTTAATTCCAGCTAATTTTGTAGTATCAAAAACCGATTTAAATTCAGCTGTGGGTTGGTATAAAATTAAAATAGTATAATCTTGTAATAATTTGATATCATTAGGTTTAATTAAAGTTACTTTACGTTGCGCATTAGTTTCAATTGCATGTTTCAAAGCACCGATATCCGGATGATTTATAGCTGAAACAATAGCAATGTTAGTTTTTTGGTCAATTACTTCTACCGCAAAATTCTTGGTATTATTATACGTATTTTTCTCGTTTTCTTTAGATGAAATCGTGGCTTTAAAAACCTGTAAACCGACTTTATTTGCAGGTAAAAGGACATTTATAATAGCCGTTTTTTTTGATGGTGAAAATGAAATACACTGTTTACTAATAACCGAATTTCCTTGCGAAATAATAAAATCTGCAGTGCTATTTTTAGTTCCAGAATAGTGCAAAAATGCTTCTACAGGAAATTTATTTTTGTGAAAAGCATATTTATTTACATTCAGTTGATTAATCTTAAAATCTAAAAAAGTAGTTGTATCTCCCACAATTAATGGGTATACTTTATTGGCTGCATCAAAACCATATACATAATCACTTCCTGAAGTTTGATTTCCGTCGGTTATGATTACGGTTGGAAAAAAAATATTTTTATTAATGCTTTTAAGGTTTTTAGCTACGGCATCCAGATTGGTTTGGGTTCCTTTAAAATCAAATAGCTCTGATTGTTGAAATTCACCATCAAATTGATAGGATAGAACATCGAATTTATCTTGCAAGGCTGAATTTAAAATCAATTTTTTATACAATTCTAATGCTTTTTCTTTAGCATTTAAAAAAGAAATGGAACTGGAATTATCTACAACAATAGACAATGGTGTTTTTACGGTTTCAAGTGTGTTCTTAGTAATTATTGGATTGATTAAAAGCAACAATATTCCAAAAATGGACAAAAAACGTAAAAAAGCCAGAAACAAACTGACTTTCGATTTGTTTTTGGCTTTATATAAATATTGGTAAAATGACAAACTACCGGCTATTACTAAAGAAAGTACTATTAATAAAATGGTAGTTGTAGTCATATACCTGAATTCAAAGATTGAAAGATTGAAAAATTTAAGAATTTAAAAACGAATACTCAACAAACAATTTTTAAATCTTTAAATTGTGTTAAGTAAGCATTCCTCCACAAACATTCATAACTTGTCCAGTAACATATGCACTCATATCTGAAGCAAAGAAAAGACACGCATTCGCAACATCTTCGGTAGTTCCACCACGTTTCAATGGGATTCCGTCTCTCCAACCTTGTATCACATCATCACTTAATTTTGCAGTCATCTCCGTTTCAATAAATCCTGGAGCAATTGCATTACAACGAATATTACGAGAACCTAATTCAAGCGCCACTGATTTTGTAAAACCTATAACTCCGGCTTTTGATGCAGCATAATTGGTTTGACCCGCATTCCCTTTCACGCCTACTACACTACTCATATTGATGATTGAACCAGCACGTTGTTTCAAAAATGTTCTTTGAATTGCTTTAGTCATATTGAAAACCGATTTCAAATTAACATCAATTACTTTGTCAAAATCTTCTTCGGACATGCGCATCAAAAGATTGTCTTTAGTAATTCCGGCGTTGTTAATTAGAATATCAACAGTTCCAAATTCAGCTAAAACCGCATCCACAAAAGTTTGTGCTTCATTAAAATCGGCTGCATTGGATTGATATCCTTTAGCTTTAATACCAAGCGCATTTAATTCATTTTCAAGAGCCAAAGCTGATTCTACTGATGAACTATAGGTAAATGCAACATTTGCACCGTGTTTTGCAAAAACTTCTGCAATTCCTTTTCCAATTCCGCGGCTCGCGCCTGTAATTATGGCAACTTTTCCTTCTAGTAATTTCATATTATAATGATAAGTATGTTTATTATTTTGATGTACAAATATAGATTATTTAGGCGTTTTATGAAATTTGTAGTACAAAAAAAGCCTTACCGAAGTAAAGCTTTTTTTAATAATTTTTGAAAATGTACTAAAAAGCTACATTCCATTTTGGCAATCTTCCATTCTCATCAAGAAAATTTTGTAATACTTGTCCTTCTACGAATGTTGGTATTGCTTTTGTCTTATCGTTAAATGTTTCATACCAAACCACTTCAAGTGTACTGATATCTTCGATTTTCATTTGTGCTGGCCAAGAATATTTTCTCCCTGTTTTTGCAAATTGGTGTCCTTCTACAATTTTATCTTTTAAACCACCATTTTTAATTTTCAAAGTTCCGTTATTCTGAACAGTTCCAGTAGAACCAACCATAATTAACTCTTTTTCATCCCCTACCGAATAAACTAAAAACACTCCAGATCCTTCTGAAGCATTACAAACTTCTTCTAAACTATCGTCTATAGTGAATGAAAACTGATTGCTAACTTTGAATTTTTTTAACTCTTTGTACATAATATTTTATTTTTATTTGAATTGGTTTCTACAAAAAAATACCCCACAAAATCGTGAGGTTCATTAGAAACCATTCGTTTATGTTTGCTCTTATTTGGATTACATCTGAAAAAACAGATCAATTTAATAAAGTGCAAAGATATTTCTTTAATTCAATTTATAATAAAAAAGCCCCACAAATTGTGGGGCTTTTAAAATATTTAATTTAGGTTAGATTATCCTAAAACTTCTTTTACTTTTTTACCAATTTCAGCTGGAGAATCTACAACGTGAATTCCACATTCTCTCATGATTTGTTTTTTAGCTTCGGCAGTATCGTCAGATCCACCAACAATAGCACCTGCATGTCCCATAGTTCTTCCTGCTGGAGCCGTAACTCCTGCAATGAACCCGACAACTGGTTTACGGTTACCATCAGCTTTGATCCAATGAGCCGCATCAGCTTCTAATTGCCCTCCAATTTCACCAATCATTACGATACATTCTGTTTCTGGGTCATTCATCAATAATTCTACTGCTTCTTTTGTCGTTGTTCCAATTATTGGATCTCCACCAATTCCAATTGCAGTAGTTATTCCTAATCCTTGTTTTACAACTTGGTCAGCTGCTTCGTAAGTTAAAGTTCCTGATTTTGAAACAATACCAACAGTTCCTTTTTTGAAAACAAAACCTGGCATAATACCTACTTTTGCTTCACCTGGCGTAATTATACCTGGACAGTTCGGACCTATTAATCTAGAATTTCTTTCCTTAACATAACTATTTGCTTTTATCATATCAGCCACAGGAATTCCTTCAGTAATTGCAATAATTACTTTTATTCCTGCATCTGCAGCTTCCATAATTGCATCAGCAGCAAAAGCTGGTGGTACAAAAATGATAGTAGTATCAGCTCCTGCTTGTTCTACAGCATCTTTTACAGTATTGAAAACGGGCCTGTCTAAGTGAGTCGTCCCACCTTTTCCTGGAGTTACACCACCAACAACGTTAGTACCGTACTCAATCATTTGAGAAGCATGGAAAGTTCCTTCGCTTCCTGTAAATCCTTGAACAATTATTTTGGAATCTTTATTAACTAAAACACTCATGATATATATTTTATGTAGTTTTTAAAATTGTGATGCAAAAGTAAGGTTTTGTAAATTATTTTGAAGCTTTTTTTTGTCAAAATATATTATGATAATTGACTCATTTGATACCCTCTGAACAATTTATTGTCTTTTATTTGCCAAATAGCTATAAAATGTGCCAATAACATTTCTTCTCTGGGATTTTCTATTGTTTTTACAAAATGAGAATAACGTACCGAAATTAAATCATTTTCTGCTATAATATGACTTATTCTCACTTTAGATCGAACATATGCTTTGCTTAAATCATTGGCTAAATTTAATAACGAATCATAATTGAGCTCAATAAATCCTTTACTGCTATTCCATTCAACAATTATGTCTGGATGCAAGAAATCTTTCATGACTTCACTATCAATTAAAGCATCAGATTTATAAAATTTCTGAACGATTTCTTTAGCAGACATAATTATTTTAGTTTATTTAGAATTTCTGGTATCTTTTTGATATTAGCCAGTTGTTTCAATTTTTCTCTTGATTCTTCAATTGGCGTACCAAAGTAAGATTTACCACCTTCTACTGATTTTGTAACTCCTGTTTGACCAAGAATGACTGCCTTCGCTCCTATTGTAATTCCGCTAGTGGTTCCTACTTGCCCCCAAATAGTAACTTCATCTTCAATAATTACACAACCTGCTATTCCGGTTTGTGAAGCAATCAAACATTTTTTTCCAATCACGGTATCATGACCTACATGTACCTGATTGTCAATTTTAGTTCCTTCTCCAATGGTTGTATCACCTGTAACTCCTTTATCAATGGTACAAAGTGCTCCAATACCAACATTATCTTTAATGACTACCCTTCCACCTGAAAGTAACTGATCGTAACCTTCGGGACGTTTTTTATAATAAAAAGCATCAGCACCCAAAACTGTTCCTGCATGAATAATTACATTATCTCCAATTACGGTATGATCATATATAGAAACATTAGAATGTATTAAACAGTTTTTTCCAATAACTACATGATTTCCAATAAATGTATTAGGCTGTATTACAGTTCCTAATCCAATAGAAACTGAAGCAGCTATTGAAACATTTGAAAACTGAAAAGGCTTAAAAAAATTAGTTAATTTATTAAAATCCCTAAAAGGATCGTCAGAAATTAATAATGCTTTTCCATCCGGACAATCAACGTTTTTATTTATTAAAACAATAGTCGCTGCTGAGTTCAACGCTTTATCATAATATTTCGGATGATCAACAAAAACAATATCGCCTGATTCGACAACATGAATTTCATTCATTCCTGAAACAGGAAAATTAGCATCACCCACATATTCACAGTTGATGATATTTGCAATTTCTTCTAAAGAGTAAACTTTTTGGAATTTCATAAATTTAGTGTTCAGTATTCAATGTCCAGTATTCAGTTTGACTGCAAACTGAATACCGAAAACTGTAATTTACTCTTTTACGCGTTCCATGTAAGAACCTGATGTAGTATCAATTTTAATTTTGTCTCCTTCATTGATAAACAAAGGAACATTTACAGTTGCACCCGTTTCAACAGTTGCTGATTTTGTAGCATTTGTAGCTGTATTTCCTTTAATTCCTGGCTCGGCATAAGTCACTTCAAGAACTACTGATGCTGGCATATCTACTGAAAGAGGCAAATCAGTCTCCGTATTGATACTTACCATTACATTTTCACCTTCTTTCAACAATCCTGGTGAATCCAAGATGTTTTTATTCAAAGAAATTTGCTCAAAAGTTTCCGTATTCATAAAATGAAACAAATCACCTTCTGGATATAAATATTGAAATTTATGGTTTTCTACTCTAACTTCTTCAATTTTATGTCCTGCAGAAAAAGTATTATCCAATACTTTTCCATTGGTCAAACTTCTTAGTTTTGTTCGAACAAAAGCAGGTCCTTTTCCTGGTTTTACGTGAAGAAATTCTATGATTTTGTAAATATCGTTGTTGTATTTAATACACAATCCGTTTTTAATGTCTGATGTAGATGCCATTTTTTTTTGTTTGTTTTTCCCCACCCCAGCCCTCCCCGAAGGGGAGGGAGACTGGATGGAAATGTGTTACTTATTATTTTATACTATTGTTTTATATTTTGGTTCTTCGCCAAAAGTAGTGGAAAACTAAGTTAGGTCGTTTAGGAATGGAAATTAAACTTTAAATAAACACTTATTTTTAAAGGATATTTTGCGATAATTACGAAATTTATTCATTGGTAAATTAATGTTTTTTTTGAATTCCACTACTTTTGGCGAAGAGCCTTTATTATTTTGTACTACGTTATATTTTTTGCAATATAGTTACGTTTACACTCCCTTCCCTTCGGGGAGGGCTGGGGTGGGGATTAGTAGTTCCCAGAATATCCTTTCATTATTCCTCTTGACGAATTTCTGATAAAATCAATAATTTCATCTCTTTCTGTTGTTGCTTCCATCTCTGCTTCGATAATATCTAATGCCTGAGAGGTATTATAATTTTTCTGATACAGAATTCTATAGATATCCTGGATTTCTCTGATCTTTTCAGTTGTAAAACCACGTCTTCTTAATCCAACAGAATTAATTCCAACATAAGATAAAGGTTCTTTAGCCGCTTTTGTATATGGCGGAACATCTTTTCTTACCAAAGAACCACCTGATATCATCGCATGATCTCCTATACTAATAAATTGATGAATTGCTGCCAACCCTCCAATAACCGCAAAATTACCTACAGTAACGTGACCAGCCAAAGCTACTCCGTTTACTATAATTGCATTATCACCTATGTGACAATCATGCGCAATATGTGCCGTTGCCATAACTAGGCAATTATTACCTAAAGTAGTTTGTCCGGATGCAATCGTTCCTCTGTTAATGGTTACACATTCTCTAATCGTACAATTATCACCAATTATCGCTAAAGAATCCTCACCTCCAAATTTCAAATCTTGTGGGACTGCTGAGATTACCGCACCAGGGAATATATTACAGTTTTTTCCAATTCTCGCGCCTTCCATAATGGTAACATTTGAACCTATCCAAGTTCCATCTCCAATAATAACATTATTGTGGATAGTGGTGAAAGGTTCTATAACAACATTTTTGGCGATTTTTGCGCCAGGATGAACATATGCTAGTGGTTGATTCATCAGCTTTTTTTTATTTTTATATTTATCAGAATAAAAACATCAACTACTTCTTTTTCAGATGCAATTGTAACGTTTTTAATCCAAATCTATTGTTTTTTTGCAATTTGTGCCATTAATTCCGCTTCAGCAACTAGTTTCCCATTTGCGTAAGCATTCGCTTGCATATGACAAATTCCTCTTCTGATAGGCGTTATTAAATCACATTTAAAAATCAAAGTGTCACCTGGTAATACTTTTTGTTTGAATTTGACATTGTCTATTTTCATAAAATAAGTCAAATAATTTTCAGGATCTGGAACCGTACTTAATACTAAAATTCCTCCTGTTTGTGCCATTGCCTCAACAATTAAAACACCAGGCATTACTGGAGCTTCCGGGAAATGTCCAACAAAGAAATTTTCATTCATTGTAACGTTTTTCATACCCACAACATGACTTTCAGACATTTCAATAATTCTGTCGATCAATAAAAATGGAGGTCTATGAGGAAGAACAGCCATAATTTTATGAATGTCCATTAAAGGCTCTTGATGTAAATCATAAACTGGAACATAATTTCTTTGTTCTATTTTTATAATTTTCGCCATTTTTTTGGCAAATTGTGTATTCACAAAATGTCCAGGTTTATTGGCGATTACTTTACCTTGTATTTTAGTTCCAATTAAAGCTAAATCACCCACTACATCAAGCAGTTTGTGTCTTGCCGCTTCATTTGGATAGTGCAACGTAAGATTGTCTAAAATACCATTCGGTTTAACGGTTATTTCGTCTTTTCCAAAAGCGACTTTTAAACTCTCCATGGTTGATGCCGAAATTTCTTTGTCTACATAAACGATGGCATTATTCAAATCACCTCCTTTTATTAAACCATTTTCCAATAATGATTCTAATTCATGTAAAAAGCTGAAAGTTCTGGATTCAGATATTTCAGTTTTAAAATCAGCAATGTTTTTCATTGTAGCATTTTGAGTACCCAATATTTTTGTACCAAAATCAACCATTGCAGTAACCGAATAATGATCACTTGGCATCACTAATATTTCACTACCTGTAGCTTCATCAGTAAAAGAAATAACTTCTTTTACCACATATACATTTCTTTTGGCATTTTGTTCTTCGATTCCTGCTTTTTCAAGGGCTTCAACAAAATATTTAGATGACCCATCCATTATAGGCAGCTCTGAAGCATTTAGTTCTATAATAACATTGTCCAAATCACAACCAATTAATGCTGCTAAAACATGTTCTGGTGTTTGAATTTTAACCCCAAGTTTTTCTAAATTGGTTCCTCTTTGGGTGTTTACAACATAATTTGCATCAGCCTCAATAATAGGTTGTCCTTCTAGATCTATTCGAACAAAAGTAAAACCATTATTGACTGGAGCAGGTTTAAAAGTCATTTTAACTTCTTTTCCTGTGTGTAATCCAACTCCAGTTAGCGAGATTTCTGTTTTGATGGTCTTCTGTTTAACCATTTTTTCCATTTTTTTGGTTTAATATTTGTTTTTTTAATTCCTCTATTTCTGCAACAATTTTAGGTAAATTCTTGAAATATACATACGATTTACTAAAATCATTGTATCCAAATGTAGGACTTCCTTGCAAGATTTCGTCATCTTTTATGTTTCTTCCTACACCAGATTGAGCCTGAATCCGGACATTGTTACCAATGTTTAAATGACCCGCAATTCCTACCTGCCCACCAATCATTCCGTTTTTGCCAATTTTTGTAGAACCGGCAATACCAGTTTGAGCGGCAATTACTGTATTTTCTCCTATTTCGACATTATGGGCAATCTGAATTTGATTGTCAAGCTTCACTCCTTTTCTTATAATTGTAGAACCCATTGTAGCCCTGTCAATTGTAGTACAGGACCCTATATCAACATTATCCTCAATAATTACATTTCCTATTTGTGGAATTTTTGTATAAGTTCCGTCAGGATTTGGAGCAAAACCAAAACCATCAGCACCTATTATTGCTCCAGAATGTATCGTGCAATTATTTCCAATAATTGTCTCCGAATAAATTTTTGCGCCAGCAAATAATATCACATTATCTCCTATTGTTACATTATCTCCAATGAAACAATTAGGATATATTTTTACATTTTCACCCAAAATTACATTCTGTCCCACATAACTAAAACTACCAAGATATAAATTATCTCCGTATTTTACGCTTTGCGAAAGGAAAGAAGGTTGCTCTATCCCACTTTTATTTAACTTTACCTGATTGTAAAATTCTAATAATTTAGAAAATGCCGCATAGGCATCTTGCACTTTTATTAATGTTGTGGCTAGAGGTGATTCCGGCACAAAAGTATCATTAACAATTGTTACAGAGGCTTTTGTGGAATATATATAATTAAGATATTTAGGATTTGACAAAAAAGTAAGTGAGCCTTCAGCCCCTTCTTCGATTTTTGACAATCTAAAAACTTCTGCCATAGGATTCCCAACAACTTCTCCTTCTAAAATCCCTGCTATTTGTTCTGCTGTAAATTTCATTGCGACAAAAATATAAAAAAATAGATTTTAAATGTTCATTTTATGCAAGTTGTTTTGGGAAACATATATAATACTTGGTCACCAATTTAGATAACGATTTTAAATTCAGCTGATCAGAAGATTCTATAACGTCTTCAATTGTTCTGTCTTTTTTCAAAATTCGTATCGGTTCGGCTTCTTTACTATACGCTTGGTTTTTTATTTTACCTTTAAAAATAAAATAATTGGTTTCCAATAAAGAAATATTATTGTCCAACGCAAAACGTTCTTTCAACGGTTGTAACTCTTCTATCGCAACTTTTTCGCTGGTTAATTTTATTTTTAATAAATCATGCGAATCAAGGGTTGAAAAAAAAGAAAGAAATAACTTTCAATTAATTTGTTTTAAAGTCTGATAATCAGTATATTTAAGGTGTATTCAACGCACTTTTAAACATATGATTAATCA
>NZ_JBLNKS010000031.1:0-10541 GCF_048276375.1 Flavobacterium sp. ZB4R12
CCAACTATAAGGCTTTGCGGTCTGTTGCCCACTAACCCACAGAGTAAGCCTTCCATTATGTTTCTGTTCGTTCAATCACAGTTTTACCTCCAGCTTCCTTCAGATTTGAGATCGCCCCCAACACCCTTGCTCTCGGCTAACGATTCCCATTGGCAGGCTCGTTCGGGACTTACACCCTATAGATATATGGTATGCGTAGCGCACAAGAAAAAACCCTAACATCAATATGTTAGGGTTTTTTAGGTTTAAAATTTGACCTATTCCTCAGACCTTAACTCATAGTAATGAGGTTTATGTTTAAAAAAAATTGCTTTTCAACGCATCTCTTCTATTTTTATCAAATGCAAAGTAAAAGCAAATTTGCAATCCGTACCTACAATTATAAACTCAATTCTCCGAAGTATCCTCGCTTCAGAGTTATTTATATATTAGAAATAAGTATAACTGAAACAGCTCTGAGTTTTACCGAAGGGTTAATAACTATTTATTGTTAAATACTAACAACTAATTTTATTCTTCAGTAATTTTGATATCAGTTATAGTACTCCCAAACATAATCAACACCGTTTTTTTTCTCAGATTTGAAAACTGAAATATGCAAAAGACAAATAAAAGTATCAAAACCCTAAAAAATAAATAAATGTCCCGCTTAGACAAAACCAGCAATCTTCCACTCTTCCAAAAAGCAGAATTGATTTATCAATTAGTAGAAAGCTTAGTAGCTTCGCTTCCTGAGGAGGATGCGTACATACAAGACACCAAACACTTAATGCGAGAAGATGCCATGATCATTACTGCGAAAATTGCTGGTGCAGAAGGTGGAGATTTGTACAGCATTCGCATGCAAAATGCAGCAATAATTAGAGAACATGCCATGCATTTATATGTCCACGTAGGCAGTTTACGGTTGCATAAAAACTTTAAAGAATTAGAATATGTTCAACTCATTCGCAAAGAGCTAAACGATTTTAGGCTATTGTTTATAGAATGGGTAGAAAGTTTTGACACCAACAACCATATCTGGGACGATTGGGGATTATTCAATCCTCCAGGAGCCATTCCTCCAAGCCAGCAAGATACAGCTACTGATAATGATTTTGATCTCAATACTTTTTTTGAAGATGATGAAGAATAATATATTGTCCATAATAAACACCCCAAAATAGATCATCTACATAAACTAAATTCATGGATTCTGACACATTCATTTTCTGCCTCGAAGCCGTTCCCGATGTAGAAACTCACACCACTACTGAAGTGGTCAAAAACTTAGAGCGACTAGCTTTTGAACAAAGCATTACAAGCATTTATAAAGCGTGCGACACTATTGAAGGATTAGAAGAAAGTTTAAATACACTACTCTATGAAGACCATAATTTTAAGAATTATGAAATCATCTACTTAGTAATGCCAGGTGAAGGAAACAACATTTGCCTCAATGATTATTACTATAGTTTAGAAGAAATAGCTGAGTTATTTGAAGGAAAAATGAAAGGGAAAATTTTGCATTTCGCCAATGCAAAGGCATTAGACTTAAGCCCAGAAGAAGCACAATACTTTTTAGATATTACAGGAGCACGTGCTGTTTCTGGTTATGGGGCGGTATTCCATAACTTAACCAGCATTGCCCTCGACAAAGCTTTCTTTGGCTTATTTGAAGAACAAGATAATGTCGTCGAAATTGTAGAAGAATTATATAAAAAACACTATGCCCTTTGTAAACTACTCGATTTTAGATTGTATTATTAAAAATGGAATCGCCCTCTTTTAGCAAAAGTCCAAATTAGTTTGAATACTTAAGAATAAGGAATCCAGCAAATAATAGAATTTATGTACTCGTTTTAAATTCTTTTCTTCATAAATAATAATCACCATTTATTAAAGATAATTACTTAATCCAACTGTAAGACAAACAGATTTATTATACAATTTTAGATTTTCATTATTTACTCATCAAAACTATTTAGTCTTAATGACAATAACTCCTGCAGAAGCCTGTGATCCATAAATAGAAGCTTCCGCACCCTTTAACACACTTATGTTTTTAACATTATTAGGCGATATATAATCAATACTTGATACAATCATTCCATCGACAACAAATAATGGTTCCGAAATATTACGAATAGAACTCACTCCTCTAATGGTTATCCTATTGTCTCTTGAAACTGTAACCCCAGACAAACGACCTCTAATCATATCGTATATTGTGTTATAAACAGTAGCATTTTTATCATTTGGAACACTTGTGCCTTCTGAATTATTAACCTTATATTTTTTATCCACTTCAGAATATCCAATTGTAATCTTATCTCCTTTTTTTGTTTGTCCCCTTATAGATTTATCCGAGTCTAAAAACATAAAATTCATGATATTTTCATTATTGAATTTAGAAGACAACAAACCATATTCATGTGAGTAAACATTAACCATAGTCACCTTTTCAGGAAGCAATACTTCAAAATCCCCATTTTTATTTGTTTCAACATTTGTATAAATAGAATCTAAAAATACTTTAGCATTTACAACTGGTTTATTCTTACTATTGGTAACCTTTCCTATTAGCTTATTTTGTCCATAGCTAAAACCAACAAATAATAAAAAAATAAATAATAGTGACTTAGAAATTTTCATAATGTTTTGATTTATAAATTTTTAATAAATATATGAAAAAGTATGACTCAATCATTAATTTGAAATCATAATTGCTAATGCAAATTTAAATTGATGACAAAGTAATTATTTAAAACAGTTGTACTTACAAATAATTCAAAAACTAAAAACTCACAATCATTACAAAAAACGAATTCACATTGTACTGATTTAACCTTTCTAAATTTCCAGTGAAGTATTAACTCTACTAAAAAATTATTTGTCACTAAAACAAAAGAGGGAAAATAGTCATCCTTCACTTGCTAATTAGCTTAAAATCAGAAACTCTATATTTCAACAGTAACAATAAATTCTTTTAAAAAAGAATAAAAAACATCATTATCCATTTTTTAAAAAACGAACAAAAAACATAATATTAACGTATTACTTAACCTATAAATAGTACATATAAGTGCATTTCATCGGATTTTTACGCATTTAAACTATAAAAAAAAACAAAATAATTAAATTTAAGATCGCAATGCAAATATTTTTTAATTAGAATCGATTGAGACCAAAATATTCGCATCATAATTAATCAAACAGACGACAATTATGAAGAAAATTACTTTACGATATAAAAAAATAATTCTCACCTTTTTTTTACTTTTTATTACATTTTTTGGATATTCACAGACAACTCAACCCTATACAACATCCGGATCATTTACTGTTCCTGCCGGAGTGACAAGCTTAACCGTTGAAGCTTGGGGCGGCGGCGGGAAAGGTGGTTCAAAATCTAGTGGCGGCGGTGTTGAATATGGTGGCGGTGGCGGTGGTGGCTATGCAAAAAAAGTGCTAACAGTAACACCTGGATCATCTTATTCCGTAACAGTGGGATCTGGTAGCACATCAACTGCGGCAGGAGGAGATTCTTGGTTTTCAAACAATACCGTCATCCTTGCAAAAGGAGGCAACAGTGTACCTGACAATACCACTACGGGAGCCAGCGGTGCTTTATCATCCGCTTGTATTGGAGATACTGTACTTTCTGGAGGAAATGGTGCTAATGCTATTACTAACACAGGTGGTGGTGGTGGCGGTTCTTCAGCAGGAACAGTTTTAAATGGCGTTACCGCGACCAATCAAAACGGGGCAACAGCACCAACTGGCGGTGGTAATGGCGGTAATGGTGGTAGTGCCAGCGGTTCTGGCTCAAATGGAGCTTCAGGCGTAGTGCCTGGCGGCGGCGGCGGCGGCGGCGGAAAAGGAAATGATGGTGGTTCAGGCGGAGCTGGTAAAATCATCATTACGTGGACCTGTTCTACCTATAGCTTAAGCACAACAGCTGTTGCCTCACCGATATGCGTAACAAATAATGCAAGCGTATCCGTTACTTCTACAGCTGCAGGACTACCAACAGGAACCTATACCGTCACATACAACTTAACTGGGGCAAATACCGCAACGGGAAGTACAGCAGCTATGACAGTTACAACGGCTGGTTCAGGAACTTTTACCACAAGCACATTACCAAATTCAGGTACAACTACCATAACTATTACAAATCTGGCAAGTGGCGGAACTGCGCCAAATAATTGTAGTTCAGCTATTAGCGCTAATAATTCGACAAGCGTAACTGTGAATGCCACTCCAACGATTACGAGTACGGCTCCTGATTCCAGAACTGGTTCGGGAACAGTTGTGTTGGGAGCTGCAGCTTCTGCAGGAACAATTTCTTGGTTTGCAGCATCAACCGGAGGAAGCGCCTTAGCTACAGGGACAAGTTTTACGACTCCCACTATTTCAACAACTACAACTTATTATGTTGAAACCACCAATGCTTCCTGTACTTCTTCTCCAAGAACTGCGGTAATAGCAACCGTAAATTTACCGGAAATAAACATTCTGGGAAACGCCATTTCAATTACTGATGGTGACGCAACCCCAAGCACAACAGATTGGACCGAATTTGGATCAATGGAAACCAGTACGGGAATCATCACAAAAACATACACCATTCAAAATACGGGTACTTCTGCCTTATCCATAGGAGCCATAACTATTTCTGGAACTAACGCCAGTGATTTCACCGTTACCACTAGTCCGAGCGCTTCAATTGCTGCGGGAGGCAGCTCTACATTTGCTGTCAGCTTTAATCCTGGCACCTTAGGTTTAAAAACGGCCGCAATTTCAGTTATAAACGGTGACGCTAATGAAAATCCTTATGATTTTTCCATTCAAGGTACGGGAATTCAAACCTTTTTTGATAGCGACGGGGATGGCGTTTATGACAATTTTGACATTGATGATGACAATGATGGCATTCTGGATGCCACTGAGGAGGTGAATTGTAACAGCGTAAATGGACATAAAGTAGATTATAAATTTTTAAATGAAACCTTTGGCACAGGAGGAAGAACTTCAAGCTTTACGGCTGCCTATAATGCCACAACAACCTATTGTTATGAAGACGGAATTGCAGGCACTAATACAACCGAATGTCCTTCACAATCAACCTGGATACTGGATGATGGTGAATACACGGTAGTCTCTAAAATAACAGGAACAGTAGCCAGCGATCCTGAAAATATTCATGGCGATTTAGCCTGGTATAACGGAGAAGATCATACCACAGGAGATACCAATGGAAGAATGGCTGTTTTTAATGCCAGTTTTACTCCCGGCACATTTTATGAAACAACTATTACCGGGGTTTTGTCAAATCTACCTATAACCTATAGTTTTTGGGTATTAAACATAATGGCCTCGTCTACTTTCCCAGGCTCAATTTTACCCAATGTAACAGTAGAATTTTATGATTTATCAAACAATCTCCTTACCTCTTTCAATACAGGAGACATCGGAAGATGCTCAGGAAGCACTACAGACAATACCTGCAGTCAAGGAGTTTGGAAACAATTTACCACTAGTGTCAACTTAGGAAATGTGAATGCCTTTACCATCCGTTTCAAAAATAATGCTCCCGGTGGTGGCGGTAATGACCTTGCATTGGATGATATCCTAATTTCACAAACTTTATGTGATTTAGACAATGATGGCGTTGCTGATATGTTTGATTTGGATGCCGATAATGACGGAATTGAAGATGTTATTGAAGCTGGCTTAGGAAACTTGAGTAATGCCAAAGGAAAAATAGATGTGGCTTGGGTTGATACAAACGGAAACGGACTTCTTGACAGTGCCGAATCCACAGCTGCATTACCGGCATTAGACTCTGATGCTGATGGAATCCCAAATTATATAGATTTAGACAGTGACAACGACAGTCTTTTTGATGTGGACGAATCTGGTGCAGGAAATACAAATGCTGTTTCCGGATATGAAAATGGCGATGGCGATATCAATGGAGACGGTGTTGGTGATGGACCGGAATCAGAAACATTTAGAAGTAAAGATATTAATGGAGATGGGATAACTGAAGGTTTTGGTGACGGAATATTAGACATTTACGACTATGGTACGGGAGCTACGAACCAATACGGAAATTTAGGGCAAGGTATTGCAACTGCAAATCCTGCCACTACCTATCTAAAAGACACCGATGGAGACGGAATCCCCGATTATCTTGATGTAAAATCTAATGGAAGTACGTTTGATATTGCCAATACTTTATTAATATATGACTATAAAACGTTAGACACCAATAATAATGGAATTATCGATGGCACAACAGACATTGATAAAGATGGTATTCTGGATGCTTTTGATACCAATACAGCCTATTTTGGTTCTCCTAGAGATTTATACACTAAACTATTTCTAGACTTTGATGGTCGAAATGATTATGGTCAAAGTACAGCAATTCTTGGAGGTCTTACCAGTGCATCGCTGATGGCATGGATTGATTTAAACCCTACTTTTTCTACTGATGGAGTTATTGTAGGACAAAATAATTTTCAAATACGAATTACTGCTGCAAAGAAATTAGAAGCTGTCGTAAATGGCACTACGGTAACCTATAATACCGCTTTAAATACATCACAGTGGTATAATGTTGGCGCAATTTATGACGGAGCCAATATAAAGTTATATTTAAATGGTGCTTTGGTGGCAACTCAAGCAAAAACCGGAAGCATATCCGCTGATGCAACGTTACTTACTTTAGGAAGGGATTCTAGTACAGCTACAAAATATTTTAAAGGAAAAATTGATGAAGTACGAGTGTTTAATATGGCTTTAACAAACTCCCAATTACAAAGAATGGTGTATCAGGAAATACAAAATACCGGCTCACAAGTTAGAGGTACAATCGTCCCTAAAAATGTTGCTACATCGCCTGCTTCCTTACCTTTTGCCAATTTGCTTCGCTATTACAGAATGGATAATTACAAGGATGATATTATTGATGACTTGACAACTGCGGCTATTGATGTTACAGGAACAAAAATCTTCAACCATAAAAACATCTATGTACAACAGGCTCCTATGCCTTTTTTAACGGAGCGAACTGGAGATTTTGCTACTGCCGTAAACAGTCCCACAAAAGAAATTAGAGGGAATGACATTATGGATCAGGATTGGTCTATTGTAAAAGTGCAACATGATATTACCGAAACGGCTAATACTATTGATTTAGGAATGCTGGTAGATTCTGGAAAAAACATTGTGATGAATAATGATACCAAAATACAAAATGATTGGTACTTAAAATTAGATGGGAAAATAGATTTAGCCGGTAGGTCACAGTTAGTTCAAACTACGGAGAGTGATTTAGATGTTACGAGCTCTGGGTCTATAGAAAGAGACCAACAAGGGCAATCCAACAAATACAATTATAACTATTGGAGTTCTCCTGTGAGTCCTATTAATAATACATCGAATAATGTGGACTATACTGTTGCAGGTGTTATGAAAGACGGGACTACATCAACTCCACAAAATATAAGTTGGATTGATGGATATGACGGGTCTCCTACCTCTCCTATTAGTTTAACTCGGTACTGGCTTTATAAATTTGATAATTACCAGGAAATTTATGCTAATTGGGCTCAAATAACAGAAACTATCCCACTACGAGTAGGTCAAGGATTTACACTCAAAGGAAGCGGAGCAGGTTCGCTTACTCAAAAATACACCTTTACCGGAAAACCAAATAACGGCACTATCTCATCAAACACAGTTACTGAAGACCAATTATTACTAACTGGTAACCCATATCCGTCTGCATTGGATGCCAATGCTTTCATAAACGACAATTCAAACTTTATGGATGGAACATTATATTTTTGGGAACATTACACAACTAACAACACACATGTTTTACGTGATTATCAAGGGGGGTATGCTGAAAGAAATTTAACTGGTGGAGTAGCCCCATCGGCATTAGATGTAGATTTTATTAGTCAATCCGGAACTCCATCAAGAGGTATACCAAATCAATATATCCCTGTGGGACAAGGTTTTTTTGTATTTGGAAAACAGTTTGCCGGTAATGGTAATCCTGTTATTTTTAAAAATAGCCAAAGAGGTTTTCACAAAGAAAACGACGCTTTGAATTCTAATGTAATATATAAAATTAAAACCATTTCTAAAAAAGAAGCATCTTGGAATAACAATAACAATGATCCTATAGAAAAAGATACTTTTAAGAGAATTCGTTTGGGTTTCAACTCTCATAACGATTATCACAGACAAGTGCTATTAGGATTCATGAATGAAAAAGCGACATCCGATATGGATTATGGTTATGATGGATTAAATTTCGATGACTTTCCGAATGACATGTATTTATTGAATGGAGAAAATCAGTTAGTAATTGAAGGCGAAGGCTTTTTTAATGCAAATGCCTCCTACCCTATTGGCGTAAAAACTGATGCCGAAGGAAAAGTAAAGTTCATGATTGATGAATTAGAAAACTTCGATTCAGAACAAGCAATTTACATATATGATAATCTGACCGGGATATATCATGATATTCGCAATGAAGCATTTGAAGTGATTTTGCCAGAGGGTGAAAACAACATTCGTTTTTCATTACAATTTACTGATAAAACGCTGAATGTTGATGATAAAATCATCAATGATAATACCATTAAAATTACTCATTTACAAAATGGAAATACACTCGTGATCAACAATAACTTATTGGATGCAACCGTTAAAAAAGTTACTTTATTCAATATAGCCGGTCAATCAATAAGCACTTGGAAAATTGAAAATCAAGATCAACAAAACATTCAATTACCTATTAAAAAAGTGAATTCCGGTGTTTATATTGTAAAGATTCAAACAACAAAAGGAGATTTTAGTAAAAAAATAATCATTCCTTAACAAGGAATAAGAAAAAAGAAAAAAAACTGTCTTTTCAGACAGTTTTTTTATGTTTAAATTGACCTTAAAAGAAGAAAAACCAGAAACATTAAAGGTTAATTTTCTTAAAACGGGTAGTTTGTCGGATGATAAAATCCTTTCATCGAAAAAAAAATTTTTTTCCAAACAATATCATCATAAATACTTAATTTTAAGATATGTAAGCCTAAATATATTAAAACTAAAAACAAATAAATAATACTCCTAGCACAATTCTTCTTGTTATTTTTTGTGTGAAATAATTATTAAAACCACACCAAAACTGTAACAGGCAGATAACTTTTTCATTGAAAATAATACCACTACAATAAACATTTTTTTGTTTCTAAAAACTGCATGAATTTCTCTATGCCTTTTTATAAAAATATTAATCGTTTGATTTTAAAATGTAGGTATCATGAAAAAAAATTACTTCTGTATAATTCTATTGTTTCTAAGTACTCTTTATAGTTTTGGGCAGTGTCATACTCTTTCCGGAGATAATAAAGTTTGTATTAATACAACTGAAACGTATACAACTGTATCTGGTGAATCAAATTATATTTGGACATTTGCTGGCGGAACTATTAGTTCTGGAGGTTTGCTAAGTGACAATACAATAACGATTGTTTGGGGTAGTACGGCTGGAAACTATAACGTTAATGTTACTTTTGATGGCGCACCCAGTTCTAGTTGTGGAGGAACGGCAACGGCTACTCTTATTGTAAGCGTAAATGTAAAACCTAATACTCCAAGTGTTTCCCCTTTAAGTTATTGTTTAAATGCGGCCTCTGATATAGAGGATGCTATTACAGGATCTTTAACAGATCTCCTTTGGTATACTGTATCAACAGGAGGAACGTCTACTCCTATACCTCCAACAATTGATACCGGTGTTGCAGGAATCACTTCATACTGGGTTAGTAGAGATGGTGGTGGACCTAGTTGCGAAAGTAATCGAGCTGAGATTGTGGTAACAATTAATCCTTCAACAGGAGCAACCAGTTTTACAGCGGGAGCAACCACAGTATGCCAGAATGCGGCAGATGAGACCTATACTGCAACAGCAGCGAACAGTACTTCAATAGCATACTCTGTATTACCGGCGGCGGCGGGAGTAATCAATACAACTACTGGTATCATGGACTGGGATGCGGCGTTCAGCGGAACAGCAACCATCACCGCCACTTCAACTGGACTTTGCGGAACAACAACCGCTAACAGAGCGGTAACGGTAACACCCAATAACACAATTACTTTATCATCAGCGGTAGCAACTGCAAACCAAACACTTTGTATTACTACTCCAATTACGAACATAACCTATAGTACAGCAAGAGCAACTGGAGCAACATTCAGTGGACTTCCAACGGGAGTAACTGGAAGCTGGTCAGGAAATACCGTAACTATAAGTGGTTCCCCATCTGTGGCTGGAACATTTAATTATACAGTAACTTTAACTGGAGGCTGTGGAACTATTACTACTACGGGTACTATCACGGTAACACCAAACAATACGGCTGGAGTTGCATCGACTACACCAACCTTATGTATTAGTACCTTATTAATCAATATTACTCATGCTACAACCGGAGCAACAGGAATAGCAGCAGCAGTGGGTTTACCTGCGGGAGTTA
>NZ_JBLNKS010000032.1:0-8812 GCF_048276375.1 Flavobacterium sp. ZB4R12
CTTGGATAATTCTGCTTATACCGTTGAAGATCTTGCACGAAGTTTAACTATTTCTCGAGTGCAATTGTATCGAAAAGTTAAAGCTATATTAGGGATCAGTGTCAGTGATCATATTAACAATATACGATTGGATAAATCAAAAGAGCTGTTAAAAAAGTCGAACCAGAACATTTCAGAAATTGCTTATGCAGTTGGTTTCTCATCACCAAATTATTTTTCAACTTCTTTCAAAAATAAATTTGGAGTCTCCCCGAAAGAATATAAAAGTAAAATATAGATATTTTTTGCTATTGATCTACTTTCTTTTTAACAATGTTAACGTAGTATAATTATATCTATATATCCACTGATCTCTAAAAATTAATATTAAGGATATGAAAAACAATTCAGATACCTCTGTGAATTTTATAACAATTCTGCTCGTTTATAAATTAGAATTGAAGAAAAGAATTACATTTCAATTCAAATAGTAGCTCAATACTAATAAATAATTATAAGAAAAGCGTAAATTTGAGTAGACTTTACATGAGGTCTGTTTTTGGCTGTTTTTTTCTTAGAAAAGTTGGCTTAAAAAAATTGTTTTTGAAATAAAATTTTGACTGTATTAATGTTGTAGTTTTTTCTTTAATATTATTAATCAGTTGTTTATATTGTTATTGTAATTAACGAAACGCAAATACCCACTCAATGTCAATGCACCCTTGAATTAAAAATAGTTGTGGGAAAAACTACGTTTACTGTCTTTTATTGAATATACTTAAAGCCGATTAGTGTAACCATTAAGAAATCTTAATTGCCAAAACGTAAAAAACAATCATGAGAAACTTACTGCAATATTGCTTGTTTTTTTTCGGCCAAGCAGCGCAATGGGCAGCGACTATAATAGTATTATTTTACTTTATCAAGATTTTTAAGAACTTATGTTGATAAGGTATTTGCAAAGTGGGAAAAAACTAAATATGGGAATATATTGGTTGTATGAGGAAAGGTTCATCGTCTTCCATGATTTTTTAATAACAATTACATTGGCTGTGCAAACGATTATATGGATGCTAATGAACCCATTTATGAAACGGAACAAAAAGCTATGGTTGCCCGTGATTCCTTTATCGGTGCAAAAAGGAAAATAGAACACGCTTGAATTGGTAGATTATGTTTGGAAAAAATAAGATTGGAATTATTTTATCCATAAAAAAACGAATCATTAATTTAAAAACAAACTACAATGAACAAATTATTCGTATTTGTTGCCCTTTCCTTTTTTGCTTTTGCTACAAAAGCACAAAGTTACCCCGAAATGATAATAGTCGAAGGCGGCACTTTTGATATGGGCGATGAACAAGGTATTGGAGAAGCTGATGAACAGCCCGTTCATCCCGTGACCCTAAAAACATTTAGCATTGCTAAGACAGAAACCACAGTCCTACAATGGAAAACCTACTGCGATGCTACTGGTCGAAAAATGCCAGATCCTCCATCTTGGGGTTGGATAGACAGCCACCCAATAGTAAACGTAAGCTGGGATGATGCCGTTGCCTATTGCGACTGGATGAGCGATAAAACTGGCAAAATATGTCGCTTGCCTACAGAGGCAGAATGGGAATATGCCGCTCGTGGCGGAAAGAAAAGCAAAGGCTTTAAATTTAGTGGTGGGCAAAGTATAGATTTGACTGGCTGGTACAAAGAAAATAGCGGTGATAAAACTAATTCAGTAGCTCAGAAACGTGCTAACGAACTGGGTTTGTATGATATGAGCGGTAATGTGTGGGAGTGGTGTGAGGATTGGTACGGTGATTATTCCGCCGGAGCACAAACAAATCCAAAAGGCGCAAAATCAGGGGGTTTCCGTGTGCTACGCGGTGGTAGTTGGTTCCTTGCTTCTACATACTGCCGTGTGGCGAGCCGCAGTCTCATGATGCCTAGCTTCCGGTATTACTACTACGGTTTTCGGATGGTTTTTATCGAGTAAACAGTGAAGTCTCTATCCGAGACGATAAACGAAAAAATAGAAACTAGCATAACAAAAGAGACGCAGGTAGTTACAGATGGTTATTTATCCAATAAAAAGATAACCTCAACAATAAATCATACCGCACATAAAGTAGAAAAACCAATGTAAACATTTTTAGTCACTAAAGGGAATTTCAATTTTATTATTGAAAATTTAATAATTAGCCAATTAAGTTTTAACTAAACAATCTAAATTATGAAACGAAAAATTATCCTTTATTTAATTTTAATGGGTTCCTTCTTTTCACTTACGGCCCAAAATATAAGAATAAAAGGAGTCGTAACCTCTTCCGAAGACGGAATGGCACTTCCTGGAGCATCAGTGATGATTTCTGGAATAAATATTGGAGCCACGACGGATTTTGACGGTCATTATATACTTAACAATGTAGATGAAAACGCTGTCTTGATATTTAGCTTTGCAGGTTTTGCAATTCAAACAATTCAAGTGAATGGACAAGAATCAATAGATGTAGTTTTGAAACCAGAATCAATACAATCAATACAATTAAGTGAACTTGTTTTAACGGGTTATACAAAAGAACGAAAAGTAGATGTAACAGGGGCTATTACTGTAGTAGATTTAAAGCCATTGTTAGGGCAAAGTCTAAGTTCCGGAAACATTATGCAAGCTTTACAAGGAAGAGTGGCAGGGCTATTCGTTGAAAAATCCGGAGATCCCAGTGGATCGAATAGCAGGATTTTAATCAGGGGGGTAAGTACGCTGGGAAATACAGACCCTTTGTATGTGATTGATGGTGTCCCTACAGTAAGACCGGAGGTATTCGCCAGCTTAAATCCAAGTGCTATAGAATCCATTCAAGTATTGAAGGATGCTTCCGCTTCCTCTATTTATGGTTCTAGGGCAGCAAACGGTGTTGTCATTGTAACAACAAAAAATGCTGCAAAAGGGGGGGAGATGAGTGTTTCTTATAGCATTAGCGTTTCATCACTTTCTGAGAAAAAGCAACGGTATAAAATGCTTAATGCGCTGGATCGAGGTAAGGTTTTGTGGCAGGCATCAGTTAATGATCATGCGGATCCAGCCGGAGGATATGGTGAAATATATGATTTTGATTGGAATCATGATCGTAATAATCCAATATTAAACAGCGTAACCGTTAAGCCTTTTGTAGGTGGCGATACCAATGTACCTGTCGGAGATACGGATTGGCAGGATACGATGTATAAAACAGGGTTTGTTATTAATAATGATTTATCGGTATCCGGTGGATCTGATAAAGCAAACGCAATGCTGAATTTAGGGTATTTAGATAATTCAGGAATGCTGAAATATACCAATTATGAAAGGTATTCTGCCAGACTTAATGTAAATTTTAAGTTGTTCAATGATAAAGTTAGATTTGGTGTAAATTCTCAATTTACCCAATCAAACGAAAGAAACGCCGCTAATGATGTAGGAAATGCACCAACACCAGGTTTAGCTATTTCATTAGCGCCAACTATTCCTGTGTATACTGCTTCGGGTGATTATGCGGGACCGTTAGGGTCTGGTTATTCCGATAGGAATAACCCTTTATTGATGCAATATCTAAACAGATGGGATAACAACAAAAGAATTTCTTTGTTTGGAAATGTTTTTACAGAAATTGATCTGTTAAGAAATCTTACTTTCAGGAATAGTATCGGAATGGATTTTAATGATTTCAACAGAAAAGACATTGAGCCAACTGTAAAAAATGGGTTTGTTAATAGAACTACAAATAGTTTGACTTTTGATACCAATAAATATTCAAGTTTAACAATTTCAAATACTTTAAATTATAACTTGAAAATTTCAAATCATAAAATTGGAGTAATAATAGGAACAGAAGCAATTAAAACAGATTTGAAGACTTTGTATGCTAGAGCTGAGGGATTTGCGGTAGAAACAGAATCTTATTTTACACTTTCTGCAGCTACAGGAGCCAGAACAAATAATGGTTTATCTACAGGAAGCAGGCTGCTTTCTCAGTTTGGAAAAATTAACTATGCATTTTTAGACAGGTATTTGGCTACGTTTACTATCCGAAGAGATGGTTCATCAAGATTTGGAGAAGACAACAGATATGGGATTTTTCCAGCTGCTACTGTAGGTTGGAAGATTAATAATGAAGATTTTTTCAAAAATATAACAAAGGTTTCAAGTCTTAAACTACGTGCAGGTTATGGAGAAGTGGGGAATCAATCCATTGGTGACAATGCTCGTTTTGGACTATATGAAGCTCGATACGGACCTAATCAAGCGGTATTTGTTCCGGATTTCTTTAATGTCTTTTATAATGTAGGAACTGCCTATGATTTAAATGGTGCTAATACCGGGAATTTACCTTCTGGGATTGTATCGATACAAGCAGCTAATTCAGGACTAAAATGGGAAACTACCAAAGAGGTTAACGTAGGTCTTGATTTTGGTTTTTTCGGAGATAAATTATCCGGTTCATTTGATTACTTTTCAAGAAATACAATTGGAATTTTGATTAAACCACCTATTGCAGCAGTTATTGGGGAAGGGCAACAGCGTTTCTTGAATGGGGCTTCTACTCAAAATAGAGGTTGGGAATTTACATTGGGATATTCAAATACGTTAAAAAATGGATTAGATTTTAATGTTTCCACAAATTTTGGTGCAACAAAAAATAAAATAACGGATCTACCGGAAGAAGTTAGGGCAGCATATCCAGGGACAGCCATAAACTCCATAATTGGTCATTCACAATTTGAAATTTTTGGTTTTAAAACCGAAGGTTTGTTTCAAAGTCAGGCAGACATTGATTCCCATGCGACCCAAATAGCTCCTAGACTTGGGGGTATTAAATATGTTGATATTAGTGGTCCTGATGGAAAGCCTGATGGGATTATCAATTCAGATGACAGGACTTTCATTGGTACAACACTTCCAAAATTAGAATATGGCATTAATATTAGTTTAGCGTATAAGAATTTTGACTTCTCCGTTTTTGGTTCCGGAGTAGCAGGAAGAATTGGAGTTGATCCTTATGTTTTTTGGAATAATTTTGTCCAAGGCAGGGAAAATGCAGGTCCAGGAACATTAAATGCTTGGTCAATAACTAATACAAGTTCAACTGTACCTTCTCTTTCTTTGGTAAATAATGATACTCAAACATCAGATTATCTTTTTAGAAATAATTCTTATTTTAAAATTAGAAGTATGCAAATTGGATATTCTCTTCCGGATAGTTTAGTTGATAAATTGGGATTCATAACTAAATGTAGAATCTATGCACAAGGGGAAAATCTGTTTTGGTTTACTCCAAAGGACTATATAGGTTCCGATCCAGAGCGAACAGATGTTAACAGAATACCGGTACCTACCACATTATCATTAGGAGTAAATTTAAATTTTTAAATAATAATTCTCATGAAAAAATATAATAAAATAGTTGTCAGCTTCTTGTCAATCCTATTTTTGGCATCCTGTAGCTCAGATTTTTTAGATTACGAACCTACAGGAGTATTGTCTCCTGAGAATGTAGCAACAGCTGAAAATGCGGATGCCCTAGTTAACGCGGCTTATGCAGCCATCGGTAATGACGAAATGGTGGGGCCAATAACGCACCAATGGGTTTATGGTAGTGTACGGTCAGATGATGCCTACAAAGGCGGAGGGGGTCGAGGCGACGTAGATGTTGTGGATCGTTATGAGCAATACACTACAACTATTGCAGATTATGGGGATTTGATGTTGCCTAGAACTTGGACCAATCATTATAAAGCGATTTCAAGAGCCAACTTTGCTTTATCGGTTATCAATAATTTACCAGATGCAGATTATCCGTTAAAGAAAACCAGACAGGCAGAATTACGTTTTTTAAGAGCGCATTCTCATTTTATGCTAAAGTTGTTGTTCAAGAAAGTTCCTTATATCACAGAGGATCTTTCCAAAGAACAAATTTTACAAACATCGAATGATTTGTCTAATGAGGATTTATGGAATAAAATTGCAGCTGATTTCCTTTTTGCATTCAATAATCTACCACAATCTCAAGAACAGGTAGGTAGAGCTGATAAAAATGCGGCAGCTGCCTATTTAGCAAAATTAAGATTGTATCAGGCTTACGAACAAGATGATACACATCATGTTGTAAATATTAACCAATCCAGATTACAGGAAGTGATTGATTATGCGGATGCGGTAATAGGTGATTTAGAAACAGACTTTGGTTATAACTTTTTAGATGGCCATGATAACGGACCAGAATCTATTTGGGCAGTACAATTTTCTATCAATGACGGTACCAATACCGGTAGAGTAAGTTTTGTAACGGGATTGAATTCGCCTCATGGTACACCACTTTACGGATGTTGTGGTTTTCACATGGCCAGCCAGAACATGGTAAATGCCTTTAAAACGGATGCTGCTGGTTTACCATTGTTGGATACTTTTAATGATGACAATGATCCTAATACGGATGATGATATTTTTAATACTATCAGCAATGGGGATGCACCTTTGGCTCCCGGAGTTACAATTGACCCTAGAATTGACCATACGGTAGGTATTCCAGGAAGACCATTCAAATATAAAAATACACTAAAAACTGCGGGTGACATGGTTTACAAATTCAGTTGGGCCAGAGACCCTGGAGTTTATGGGTATTTTGGTAACATGAAAGAGCAACAATCTCCGGACTGTTCCTGTTATGTGAAAAACGGACCATTCATCGGTACTTCAAAAAATGTTGATTTCATTAGATATGCAGATGTATTATTATTTAAAGCAGAAGCTTTAATACAAAAAGGCGATTTAGAATCAGCAAGAATTATAATCAATAGGATTAGAGAAAGAGCTGCTGCCAGTGCTACAATGCCTTTAGCTGCTGGAGCTTCAAATGATTATAAAATTGATATATACAAAACTCCTTTCCCTACAAAAGAGTATGCTATGAAAGCACTGATGTTTGAAAGAAGATTAGAGTTTGGAATGGAAGGGGCCCGATTCTTTGATCTTGTACGATGGGGAATTGCAGAACAGGTGTTGAATGCTTATTTAGATGTTGAAAGAGATATAAAAAGAGCTGATAAAAAGTTCCTTTTAGGTGCTAAGTTCACAGCGGGTAGAGATGAATATTATCCGATACCTCAAAGAGAAATTGATTTTACTGGAGGTTTATACAAACAAAATCCCGGGTATTAAAAATAAGGTTAATAATAATGCTTGTTAGTGTTTTAAATTAGATTAGGAGGCTGTCTGAAAAGATAGCCTCCTAATCTAATTTATTAGGGATGTCAGCTACTCCAAATCAATAATAGTTTCTATAGGGTCTTCGGCTTTAAAAACAAAACTCCCCAGACAAGTACATCCGCTCCGGCTTCAACTAGTTGTTTTGTGTTTTTATTGGCTGCACACCATCAAATTTCTATTATTGTAATTGCCCCTTTTCTAATAATTAGTTTTTTTAATCTCTGAATAGGTGTTTTCTATAAAAAATTGTTTTCAAAAACCTGGATTTAAAAACCTGATATGGGATAAACAAATTGTAAAATAATGTATATATTTGTTTAATACTTTAAAATATCATTTGACATTTAATATAAAAATGATATGTGATTTCTGCAAAAAAACTAATTGTCAATGCAATTAGAAGATATTCATAAGTCTGAAAACCTATTTAGGACTTTATAAAAATATTCTTTTATTATATTCTTAAGATTGTTTTTACGGATATGAATTCAGAAAAATCAACTACAAGAATAGCTATTAATTACTTTAAATATTTTATTTTAATAAACCATAAATCGTATGTCAAGAAGAGTTTGTTTTATACTGCTGGCAGGTTTCTTATGTATACTAAATTCCTGCAAATCATCTGATGAAGATAAAAAAGAAGTTTCCATTGGATTTTCACAAAGTATAGATCATGATATTTGGAGAAAATCGATGGATCATGCGATGGAGGTTGAAGCGTCACTTCATCCAGAGGTTAACCTGAGAATTTATAATGCGAATCGTCAACCAAAAAAACAGATTCGTGATATTGAAAAAATGATTGAAGATAAAACAGATGTCATAATAGTTTCTCCTTTTGAATCAGACTCTATCATTCCGGTAATAGAAAAAGCAAATGCAAAAGGTATTCCTGTAATCATAGTGGATAGAAAAATAAATTCTTCAAATTATACGGCTTATTTAGGAGCAGATAATGTTGAGGTAGGACGAATTGCCGGGAAACACATTGTTTCATTATCTAAAGGACATGCCAATGTGATTGAAATTAAAGGGGCTTACTATACATCGCCTGGTTTAGAAAGAAGTTTAGGATTTAGACAAATCGTTAATCAATATCCGGGAATTAAAGTAATTACTTTAGAAGCGCAAAATGATGAGTTGCCTAAGAATGGGTTTGTGAAAGCGCTGGAAAGTTATTCTGATATTAATTATGTCTATGCATATAATGATATAATTGCATACCAGTCATGGTCAGTAGCTAAGGAAAAAAAGCTGGAAAAAAAAATAAAATTTATAGGAGTCGATGGAATTAATGGTCCAAACGGAGGCATTCAATTTGTTAAGGATGGAGTTTTAGAAGCCACTGTTTTATATCCAACAGGTGGTAGCGAAGCTATCAAACTTGCATTGAGGATTGTAGGTAAAGAGATTGTTCCTAAAAATAACAAGCTTAATACCATATTGATAGATTCTCTTAATGCGGATATAATGAGTAATCAATTTGATAAAATAACAATCCAACAATCTGATATTGAACAACAACAAAGTGTTATAAAAAACCAGGAAAAGAAATACTCTACTCAGAGTAATCTTCTGAAACTTTTAATTTCT
>NZ_JBLNKS010000033.1:0-8739 GCF_048276375.1 Flavobacterium sp. ZB4R12
AATCGGTATAATCTGTACAATCTGTGGGCTAATATTTATGCTTTATAAATGTACAAACGACGAAAATTATATTCGAAATGATTTTAGTCCGCATTACGGATAGTCATATAAAATTTTGTTAAAAATACAATTATTTTACGATTTAATGAAAAATAAATGAGGTTTTGAAAAAGAAGGGAATAATACTGAAATTTTTAAATTTCAGTATTATGAATTTTTATTTAGTAACAAAAAAAGCGCTCACCAAAGGCGAACGCTTTTATAAATTTCAAATAAATTTTTAATTATTTTTTATCCATCCATTTTCTGGCATTGACAAACGCTTCATGCCAAGGCGAAACTTCATCGTCTCGGTCTTTTGGATAATGTGCCCAGTTCCATTGGAACGTTGAACGCTCAATATGTGGCATCATTACCAAGTGACGTCCTGTTTTGTCGCAAAGCATCGCAACGTCAAAATGAGAACCGTTTGGATTAGCAGGATAGTCTTCGTAGGCATATTTAGAAACAATATTATAATTTTCTTCACCCATTGGCAAGTTAAAGTTTCCTTCTCCATGCGAAACCCAAACTCCCAGTGTACTTCCTGCTAATGAAGAAAGCATCACTGAATTATTTTCTTGTACCGTTACTGATGTGAAAATACTTTCGTGTTTATGACTTTCGTTATGTAGCATTTTTCCGTGTACTTCATGCTCTGGATTAATCACTTCCAATTCCATAAACAATTGGCAACCGTTACAGATTCCAACAGATAAAGTATCTTCTCTTTTGAAGAAATTGTCTAAAGCTGTTTTTGCTTTTTCATTGTATAAAAATGCTCCAGCCCAACCTTTGGCAGAACCTAAAACATCTGAATTTGAGAATCCGCCAACAGCCCCGATAAACTGAATGTCTTCCAAAGTTTCACGTCCCGAAATCAAGTCGGTCATGTGAACATCTTTTACATCAAACCCGGCTAAGTACATGGCATTCGCCATTTCACGTTCGGAATTACTTCCTTTTTCACGAATAATTGCTGCTTTTGGACGCGGTTTTGAGTTGTCGATAACTGGTTTTTTTCCTGTAAAATGCGTTGGAAAAGTATAGTGTAAAGCTTGATTTTTATAATTGTCGAAACGCTGTTGTGCTGTTCCGTTCTTCGATTGTTTTTGGTCTAATAAAAATGAAGTTTTGTACCAAACATCTCTGTATTTGGCAATGTCTAATTTACAAGGTCCAAAGTCTAATGTTGCTTCGTTCGTAGCAGTTCCTAATTTGTAAAAAGCAACATTATTTGCTTTTAATTTAGATTCAACTTCAGCATCCGATTTTGCTTGAAAAACAATTCCAATATTTTCTGCAAAAAGATATTTGATAATGTCTTTTTCTTCGAAAACAGAGAAATCTATTTTAGCTCCCAAATTCACATCGGCAAAACACATTTCCAATAAAGTAGTAATTAAACCACCACTTCCAATATCGTGTCCAGCAAGGATATTATTATCTAGAATTAATTCTTGTATTGTATTGAAAGCTCTTTTGAAAAATGCAGCGTCTTTAATCGTTGGGACTTCATTTCCAATAGTATTCAACGTTTGTGCAAACGAAGAACCTCCTAATTTGAAATCGTCTTGAGACAAATTGATATAATAGATAGATCCGCCATCTCTTTGTAAAACAGGCTCCACTACTTTTCTAATATCAGTACAATTTCCACCTGCTGAAATAATCACCGTTCCCGGTGCGATTACTTCATCATTTGGATATTTTTGTTTCATTGAAAGGGAATCTTTTCCTGTTGGAATATTGATTCCCAATTCGATTGCAAAATCAGAACAACCTTGTACAGCTGCGTACAAACGAGCATCTTCCCCTTCGTTTTTGCAAGCCCACATCCAGTTAGCAGAAAGAGAAATTCCATCCAAACCATCTTTGATAGGCGCCCAAACAATATTCGATAATGCTTCTGCAATGGCAGTTCTGCTTCCCGCAACAGGGTCAATTAATGCTGCAACAGGAGAGTGACCAATAGAAGTTGCGATTCCTTCTTTGCCTAAATAATCCAAAGCCATTACACCACAGTTGTTCAATGGCAATTGCAATGGACCGGCACATTGTTGTTTGGCAACTTTACCACCAACACAACGGTCCACTTTGTTTGTTAACCAGTCTTTACAAGCTACAGCTTCTAATTGAAGTACTTGCTCTAAGTAAGTGGAGATATTTTTTACCGTATAGTCTAAATCAGCATAGTTTCTTTCGATTGTTTTGTCTGTCATCACCACTTTTGGAGAACTTCCAAAAAAGTCTTCCAAGGCAAAATCCATTGGTTTGGCACCTGTTGATTTTGATTCGAAAGTAAAGCGGTGATCTCCAGTTACGTCACCCACTTGATACATCGGTGAACGTTCCCGGTCGGCAATTTTTTGCAATAAATCAATGTTTTCCTTACCAATAACCAATCCCATTCTTTCTTGAGATTCGTTACCGATTATTTCTTTTGCCGAAAGGGTAGGATCTCCCACAGGCAATTTATCTAAATCAATTAATCCACCGGTATCTTCCACTAATTCCGAAAGACAGTTTAAATGTCCGCCAGCACCATGATCGTGAATGGAAACAATTGGATTGATATCGCTTTCTACCAAACCACGAATGGCATTGGCAGCACGTTTTTGCATTTCCGGGTTCGAACGTTGAATCGCATTCAATTCAATTCCTGAACTAAAAGCTCCGGTATCTGCCGAAGAAACTGCAGCTCCACCCATTCCGATTCTATAATTTTCTCCACCAAGGATAACAATTTTATCACCTGTTTGTGGTTTTTTCTTAATCGCCTGATCTAATTTTCCGTAACCAATTCCACCCGCTTGCATAATTACTTTGTCGAAACCTAGTTTGCGAGCGTCTTCTTCGTGTTCGAAAGTCAGGATAGAACCTGTAATTAACGGTTGTCCAAATTTGTTTCCGAAATCAGAAGCTCCGTTAGAGGCTTTGATTAAAATATCCATTGGAGTCTGATACAACCATTTTCTTTCGGTCATGCCGTTTTCCCATGGTCTGTTTGCTGATAGACGAGAGTACGAAGTCATGTAAACTGCCGTTCCTGCCATTGGCAAAGAACCTTGTCCACCTGCTAAACGGTCCCGGATTTCTCCACCAGAACCTGTTGCAGCTCCGTTGAAAGGCTCTACCGTTGTTGGGAAATTGTGCGTTTCTGCTTTTAATGAAATAACCGAATCAAATTCTTTTATTTCATAAAAATCAGGTTTGTCAGCACTTTTTGGAGCAAATTGTTGTACACGCGGCCCTTTTACAAAAGCAACGTTATCTTTGTATGCCGAAACAATATCGTTAGGGTTTTCTTGTGACGTTTTCTTGATTAATTTGAATAAAGAAGATTCTTTTTCTTCTCCATCAATTATAAAAGTTCCGTTGAAAATCTTGTGACGACAGTGTTCTGAATTGGCTTGTGAGAAACCAAAAATTTCAGAATCCGTTAGTTTTCGTCCTAATTTAATCGCTAAATTATCCAAATATTCTACTTCTTCCGGACTTAAAGACAATCCTTCTTTTTTATTGTAGGCAGCAATGTCATCGATGTCCAAAATAGCTTCCGGAAGTACGTTGATAGTGAAAATATCTTGATTTAATTCAGCATATTTTTGCGAAAGCATGGGGTCAAAATCAGAAAAATCAGCTGTTGCTTTGTGAAATTCCTCGATTCTAATGATTCCGGAAATTCCCATATTTTGGGTGATTTCCACTGCATTGGTACTCCAAGGCGTTATCATAGTGGCGCGAGGACCAACAAAAAAATCCGTCAATACGGATTTTTCTATTTTATAGGAGTTGGCAAAAAGCCAGTTGAGTTTTGAAATGTCTTGAGCCGAAATTTCGTTTTTCGTTTGTACTGCAAAAACAGTTTTGCTTTGGTTTTCAAAGAAATGGATCATTGTTTTTTAGTTTGTTGTATTGCGATGCAAATTTAGTTTAAATAAATAGTACGAGCAAATGTGAAAAGCAAAGACTTTGAAAAATTAAACGGGTAAAAAGTATAACATGAATTTCACGAATTAACACAAATTATTTTTTGACACTTTCTAATGCTTTGAAATCATGATTTTTTTACAAACTTATATTTTCTTCAATATCTTATATGGTGAAAAAGTATATTAAATGAGTTGACCATATAAGAAATATAAGAGCATATCAGAGAAAAAAGGAAACTAATTTGTTTTATGACAAAAGTGTTTCAAAAGTCTCTGGACGTGGTAAAAAAATCTTGTTAGAATGAAATTATTTATGGAATGGTTTGTTTTGATACGCCCCTAAATCAGGAGGTAAAGTTCTTGTGTTTCCTATAACATCCAACGGAATTAGATACGCCGAATTCCCTTTTGCGAAAGCGGCGGAAGTCCCGTCAATGTTGAATTTGTTTAGGGAAACATTCAGGAATTTAGGATCTTTATTTAAAAGAATTGCATTGTAATGTGCTGCATCCGTTTCAAATTGATAATCTGGATTTGTGGTAAATTGGTTGGAAAGATTATCAAATTTAAGCAGGCAATTATTGAATTGGAATGCAAATGTAGCGCCTATTTTTTTGTTTAAAATCATTTCGTTGGAGTACGAGCCGTAGATAATACAATTATTGAATGTTGCTTCGGTCAAATCTTTCACTTCCGGAACGGCTCCCAAAATGTAATTACTCACCAAAACCGCCACTTGTTCTGGGCTGTTCCAATTGTTGTTGAAAGTACAATGGGTAAATTTATAATTCCCGCCGTACGAACAGGCTAAACCAGCTTGTCCCGCATTATTGATGACCAAATTCTCACCATTAATTTTTGCGGTCTGTGCCAAAATCCCATAGTTAGCTGAATTATATATTTGGGTGTTTTTTATAGTTGTAGTCGTTCCGTCATTGTTTTGAATCAGTAAACCAATAGTTGCATTTTTGATGGTGAGGTGGTTTATGATATTGTTAGTACTGCCATCAGTAAGCCAAATCGTTCCCCATTGTCCCTGAACATCTGAGTAATCCGGTTCTAATCTATCGCCTTCAAAAATGACTTCTTTTTCCAGTTTGTCCGTTGTAGATGTTGCTCCATTTATATGTATTGATGCATTATTAGATACGATAAGACCGGAATTCGCATGAAAATGGACTCTGGCACCCGCATCAAAAATTGCCGTTTTTCCTGAAGGAACGGCGGCGTAACCATAAATAACATACGGTTTTTTATTGGTAAACAGCAATTCATTACCATTTACGGGATCATTTTCATCGAGGTAAAAACCATCAATTTTTTCTTCACCAATAGGAAGCGTTTCGGTGGTTCCATCCGCAAAACGTTTTGGATAAAGAAAAACGGCATCCTGAATGAGCGTCACTAATTCTATTTTTTGCAAATTTTCGCCACCATCAAACTGAATTTGGTCGGTGTATAAAAAGTCTGTTGGGTTGGCATCGGCAATATTAGCGGTGGTTTCTATGAAAATATACAAACTGTCTTTGGCAAGAAGGTCAACATTGTTGAATATTTTTCCGTCGGTTCCCTGCATTCCGTCCACCGTCATTCTATATTTAGAATTCAATCCTTTTCCTAATTTTATGGTTGGAATAGTAATGTCATTTTTACTGTGATTGTAGACTTTAAGTCGGTAGGTGCTGGATCCTATGTTGGTAAAAACGGTGTCTAAGTAGATAGTGTCTTTCGAAAAGGCCAAATCACCCGTGCTGGCTACGGTCTCAAAATCAGAACGACAAGCGCAAAGAGACAGCAATATTCCAATAAAAAGCAATAAAGTTATCGAACGCATTTCGTTAGTTTTTTTGTAAAAATAGGGATTAATTTGAAAAAAAATAACCACAAAAGACACAAAAGGAAAAGGAAGTCATAAAAGAACGGAAAAGCAATGCCTAAAATTTAAGGGCTTCTATTGTTTTATGAAAATATTTAAGAATTAATCATTACAATCTTTTGTTTTTGAAAAGCAATAAGAAGCTTTTGTGCCTTTTGTGGTGAAAAACCAAATTATTCTATAGTGACGAAAAATATATATAGCGGTCTGTCGTTTTTTGGTTTAAACATAAGCATACTATTTATACTTTTACAAAAAAATAAACATGACATTCGACAAAGAAAAAATCCTTCAATATTGCAATCAAATCTCAGAAAACACATTGATGCAAACACTGAATATTGAATTTACTGATGCAGGAGAAGATTATTTAGTGGCAACAATGCCGGTAAATTCCTCAGTGCATCAGCCTATGGGATTATTACACGGAGGCGCTTCGGTGGCTTTGGCCGAAAGTGTGGGGAGTGCAGCGTCGATGTTATATGTGAATTCAGAACACAGTGAAGTGCGCGGAATTGAAATATCAGCAAATCATTTGAAAGCAAAACGGGACGGAATCGTAACGGCAACGGCAAGAATAGTTCACAAGGGGAGAAGCATTCATCTTTGGGAAATACGGATTACGGATGAAAAAGACAATTTGATTTCGCTTTGTAAATTGACGAATATGGTTTTGCCAAAAAGAAAAAGTGAAGACAAATAATGGACGTAATTTTAGATAAAGCCAAAAATCAATTAGAGCAAAATTTACCTTTTGTATTGTATTGCAAACCCAATTCAGATATGATAATTGGACTTTTTCAGCAGAATGATGAATTGTATAAAGTAAATGATTTTAGCGAAAAAGGCTTTGTTTTTGCTTCTTTTGATGGCAATCAAACCTATTTGATTCCTGAAAATCAGTCTGAAATAGTTGGTGTTATTTGGGACAAAAAAAAAGTTGACGTTCTTGAAAGGGAATTTAAGGAACCAAATGGAGCGGCCAAAAATAATTTTGAAAGATTGGTTGCCAAAGGAATTCAAGCCATTGAAAATGGCGAATTCAAGAAAGTGGTTTTATCCCGAAAAGAAACAGTTGATTTGGTTGATTTCGATTTGGTTACGGCCTTCGAAAAGTTGGTTCAGTTGTATCCTGCTACTTTTGTGTATTGTTTTTTTCATCCAAAAGTAGGGATCTGGCTTGGCGCTACACCCGAGCAATTGTTAAAAGCCAATGTGAATGTATTTGAGACAATGGCTTTGGCGGGAACTCAAAAGGATAACGGCTCGGGGGAAATAGTTTGGGATAAAAAAGAGAAAGAAGAACAGCAATATGTTACGGATTATATAGTTTCAGCCTTGCAAGGCGTTGCTTTGGAAGTTTCGGTTACCAAACCCTACAGTGTCAAAGCGGGAAGTATTTGGCATATAAAAACGGATATATGGGGGGTATTGAATTCGAACTCCAGTTTGCAGCAAGTAATCAATTTATTACATCCCACGCCAGCAGTTTGTGGTTTGCCAAAAGATCAATCCAAAGCTTTTATTTTGGAAAATGAAAATTACGAAAGGAGTTTTTATACCGGTTTTTTGGGGGAATTGAATAGCAGTTTTGCAACAGATTCGGTAAGCTCTAATTTGTTTGTAAATTTGCGCTGTATGCAAATTGTAGATTCTCAAGCGTATTTGTATATGGGTTGCGGCATCACAAAAGACAGTATTCCGGAAAAGGAGTGGAGCGAAAGCGTCAATAAATCAATGACGATGAAAAGGGTTTTAGATTTCAGATAAAAGATTTAAAATTTTAGGTCTACAGGAACTTTAAACATTAAACTAAAAAAACATTAAACAAAATTTAGATGAAATTAGATATACTTGCTTTTGGTGCGCATCCCGATGATGTGGAATTAGGTTGTGCAGGAACTATTTTAAAAGAAATTTCGTTAGGGAAAACCGTTGGAATCGTTGATTTGACTCGTGGCGAATTAGGAACGCGTGGTTCAGCTGAAATTAGAGATCAGGAAGCGAATGCTGCCGCAAAAATTCTAGGCGTTTCGGTACGGGAAAATCTGGAAATGCGTGATGGCTTTTTTGTCAATGACGAAAAACACCAGTTGGAAATCATAAAAATGATTCGCAAGTATCAACCGGAAATTGTGTTGTGTAATGCGGTTGACGACCGTCATATCGATCATGCAAAGGGAAGTAAATTGGTTTCGGATGCTTGTTTTTTATCAGGATTGAGAAAAATAGAAACTATAGTTGATGACGAAAATCAAGCTGCATGGAGACCAAAACTAGTCTATCATTATATCCAGTGGAAAAATATAGAACCTGATTTTGTGGTCGATATTACGGGCTTTACAGATAAAAAAATCGAATCTATTTTGGCTTATGGCTCCCAGTTTTATGATAAAAACTCAAATGAACCGGTAACGCCTATAACTTCTAAAAACTTCTTGGAAAGCCTAAATTATCGTTCACAGGATTTAGGAAGGCTTGTAGGAGTAGATTATGCCGAAGGTTTTACGGTTGAAAGATATTTGGCAGTCAATAGCTTAGGAGATTTGATATAATTTTGCTGTAATTTTTTAAAAAAATTATTTGCAAAAGTAAACTTATGTTGTATATTTGCAACCGCTAAGCAAATGGTGGTTGTAGCTCAGCTGGTTAGAGCATCGGTTTGTGGTACCGAGGGTCGCCGGTTCGAACCCGGTCATCCACCCAAAAAGGCAAAAGCCTCGAAGAAATTCGGGGCTTTTTTTGTGGGATAAACTTTCGTGGGATTGCTCGATTTTATTGGTCCCAAAAGTAGTTAAAACTATGCACTTTAGTGCATTTCGCTTTTAGCTTCTAAAAATGTACATTTGAAATATGGATTTTCAAAGAACAAATGGACATACAGTATCA
>NZ_JBLNKS010000034.1:0-6694 GCF_048276375.1 Flavobacterium sp. ZB4R12
TATCACTATCCGTGACAACACTGCTCCAACGTTCACCCGTCCAGCTGATGTTACCATCTATACAAGTGCAACATGTACTTACGATAAAACAGTAACAGCCACAGGCGATGTAAGCAATGAAGCAGACAACTGCTCCACAGGATTACAGGCAAGCTTTACTGATGTAACAGCAGCAGGTACATGCGAGGGAAGTAAAGTGATCACCAGAACATGGCATTTGGTTGACAACTGCACAAACGCAGCAGCAGACCAGATACAAACCATCACGATAAATGATAACATCGCACCGGTAATAACCTGTCCCGCTGGTAGTTCGTTTACAAAAAATACAGATCTTAATCTTTGTACTTATAAAATACAGGGTACTGAATTTAATGCAACGGCAACAGACAATTGTTCAACAACTGTTATGACCTGGAGTGTAACAGGTGCAACTACATTGAGCGGTAGTGGTTCTATGGCAAATGTTGTTCTTAACAAAGGAGCCAATACTATTAATTGGACAGCAACAGATGCATGTAATAATACTTCCACCTGCTCAATAGTAGTAAATGTAAATGATGCACAACTGCCATCTATAACTTGTCCTGCTAATATTACATTATCAGCTTGTGTAGGTACCGCCTCATGGACAACAGCTTTGGCAACAGATAATTGCCCCGGCGTTATTGTTGCACAAACTGCAGGACCAGTTTCAGGGTCAACTTTCGCTGCTGGTACTACAACTACTATTTCTTATGAGGCAAAAGATACAGGTGGAAATGTAAGTTCTTGTTCATTTACAGTTACAAGAGCTACAGCGCTAAGCGCAACATTTACAAGAACTAATCCAAATCATTATTTTGGACTATCTGGTGATCAAACATCAAAAGTAACAGTAACACCATCAGGTGGTGTAGGGCCATATACTGTTTCAATTACCATGAGTCGTCCCCTAATATGCAATTATATGAACAGTACCGGAGATGAATCATGGATAGCTGGTACAATTGCTCCTCCATGCACAACTACTAGTTCTAATATCACGTTTCCATCCACGGGTTTAAATCCTGGAGGTAATCCAATTACAGTTGCTACTGGTATTTCAGTTAATGGTTCTTATTCCGTGACGGTAGGATTGATGGCAAATGCATCTTTTACAGCAACTATAACAGACGCAAATGGATGCATAATAACAGCTCTTCCTTTTGACATTCATGGAGAAGATGTACGTTGCTTTGCGGGTAATAGTGGTAAACTAAAAGTGAAAATTTGTCATAAAACAGGAAACGGTTCATGCAAAGAATTATGTGTGGATGAATCAGCTGTTGGAGCGCATTTAGCCCATGGAGATTTCTTAGGTAGTTGTGCATCAGGTTGCGTAGCGCCAACATTACTTACAAAATTTGTTAAAAATGACAAGAAGCTTATAGAACCCACTCCATTCAATGTAAAAGCCTACCCTAATCCAACCCAACATCAGTTTACTTTAGTTGTGAAAGGGGGCAGCAATGAAAAAGTAGAAGTAATAGTATATGACATGCTTGCCAGAATGGTAAAACGTTTTGAAAAAAGTGATGGACAACTGATTATGTTCGGTGAAGAATTACCAACAGGTGAATATCTTACAGTAATCAAACAGGGTGTTAATATAAAAACGGTCAATTTGATCAAACAGTAAAGTTATTTCATAAGCAGAGTTTAAATCAACTCCATTTCAGTTTTTAATTGGGATGGAGTTTTTTATTATGTAGCTGTTAGAATGGTTTAAGAATTCAGTTTTCAAGAAAAATAATACCAATTATACCATTTAATCTTTGAAAATACTGTTATCCTTTTTCATAAAGGGTATTGAGAAAGAAATCTCGCAAAGGCGCAAAAACAATCTATAATTGCTTCTTGGCGACTTTGCGAGAATAATTATAATTTTTGAAATCCTTTTACAGTAAATTTAAAACACAAACGGTATTAGACATATATTTTAGTCTAACTTAAATGATCTTAGATTTCTTATATGGTTTAAAAGACACTTCCTTTTTTTAGACTATTTTATAATTACAAATTGTTTTGTGTTTATGATAATTAAGAAACATTCAATGTTATACCATTTACGTTTAGAATTTACTGGAGTATGTTTCTAAAAATTTGTCATTGCTTCGTCGGACACGAGCGATCAATGTCATTAAGTTAAGGATTCGTCAGTTCGTCCCGACGCTTCGGGAGAGTAATAATTTGCGACAGAAAATTTTTACGAAGTATCGAGAACCCTTACGTTTTGAAGGCTTCTCGATACAATTTTAAACATTAAAGCTATCGCATTAATGTTCAAAATTACTCGAAGTGACGGTTGAAACAGCTTAACTTAATGACATTGCACGAGCGATAGCGAACTGGCGAAGCAATGACAAACAGACGGCTTATTTATTCCAGTAAAAACAAACTTAAAATGTATTAATCAGTTGTACAAAGGAAAATTTAAAAATAAAAATAAGTTGTCTGAAAAGGTGTTTTTGAGTAATAAAAAAACCACTCTGAAAACGAATTTCCAGAGCGGTTTAATTTAAAATTACTTATAAAAAAATGATTTACAGATATTCTCCGTGTTGAGAAATATCTAAACCTAATTCTTCTTTATCTTCACTTACTCTTAGTGGAGTAATTTTACTTACAACAAAGAAAAGGAAATACGATACCGAGAATGCAAATATCGAAACAAGAACTAATGCTTTTAATTGAATTAAAAACAATGTAGCGTCCCCAAAAATTAAACCTTGGTTATCACCAACAATAGCATTTACAGATTTTGAAGCAAATACACCTGTTAAAAGCATACCTACCATACCACCAACACCGTGACAAGCAAATACATCTAATGCATCATCAATTTTACCTTTAGGGAATTTACTCACCACAAGATTACTTACAATACTGGCAATAAGACCAATTGCCATTGCATGAGGGATACTTACGAATCCTGCAGCAGGTGTAACAGCTACCAAACCTACAACGGCACCGATACAAGCTCCCATTGCGGAAAGTTTGTGTCCAAGAATTTTATCAAGAAATACCCAACCCATTGCAGCAGCACCGGCAGCAACTGTTGTAGTTCCTAAAGCTTGTGCAGCCAAACTACCAGCTCCTACAGCAGATCCTGCATTGAAACCGAACCAACCGAACCATAATAAACCAGTTCCTAATAAAACATAAGTAATACGGGCAGGATTCACTTTTTGAACTTTTCTTTTTCCTAAGAACATCGCTCCGGCAAGAGCAGCCCATCCTGCACTCATGTGGACTACTGTTCCACCGGCAAAATCCAATACTCCCCATCCAAATAATAATCCATCTGGATGCCATGTCATGTGGCACAAAGGAGCGTAAACGAATAATATGAATAAAACCATAAATAACAAGTAAGCCCAGAAACGAACACGTTCTGCAAAAGCTCCTGTTATTAAGGCTGGCGTAATAATTGCAAATTTAGCTTGAAATAAAGCAAACAAGATAAATGGAATAGTTGGGGCTAATTCCCAAGCAGTGTTAGCACTTACCCCTTGAAAAAATAAGTTTGACGTAGGATTTCCTATAAATCCACCGATTGATGGTCCAAAACATAATCCAAATCCAACAACAACCCATAAAACAGTTACTATAACCATAGCCATAAAGCTTTGTAATACGGTACTAATAACATTCTTTTTGCCTACCATTCCACCATAAAAGAATCCAAGTCCCGGAGTCATTAATAATACAAGAGCTGTGGCAACTATCATCCAAGCCGTATCTCCAGTATCTAATTTTAATTCAACAACGTGTGCACCTAGTGTTGTAGATTCAACAAAAAGATGAATTGAAAAAATGGATAATACTAGAATTGTGATCAATATCACACTTAAAATAATCTTTCGCATAGTTTTTAGTTTTAAATTTCGATAAAAATATAAAATGATTTTAAACCCCCTATTAAAAAAGAGTATAATATTTTATTTTTATTGATTTTTCAATTTAGCCCCCTATATTTTGTGGGTATGTGATAATTCAACATTAAATTTAATGATTTATTAATGTTGTTTTTCTAAAAAACGACAGTTTCTATAAACTATTAAATTTATCATAATATATTAGCAGTCTTTTAATATTATATGGATTATTCGATAATTATACACAATAATAAACAATTTTATCGAGAATTTGTTAAAATAACAAACAAAAAAAACACCTGATACAATTAAAGTATCAGGTGTTTTTTTAATTTTTGAGAAATTATTATTTTAACCCGCTGGGTGTAATTAGTTTTTAATTTTAATTTTCGTCAGTTCGAGTGATTTTCGAGAGAAAATTGTATCGAGAACAAGGAAATTAGAATTAAAAATGGTTCTCGATACATTTTTTGTTCCGTTTTACTACACAAAAAATACTCGAACTGACGTTTGGAATAATTACACCCAACGGGTTATTTTAAAATGTGTTGACTTAAAATTTTGTAAACTTCATTGATATTGTTTCCTCCTTTCCCAAATTGTTTTGAGATGGGTTTATCCTCACTGTTTAACCAAATTTTTAATTCGGCATCCATATCCAGTATTCCCGCACTTTCTTTGGAGAATTTTTTGATGCTGGAATAAGGGATTGACATGTAATCTACTTTGGTTCCAACTAATTGTTTTTCGACCAAAATCAACCTTTTATTGGTAAAAATAAACATGTCTTTAATTACTTTATATGCTTTCTCGATTATTTCGCCATCAATTAAAATAGGGTCGAATTCTTTTGAAACATTTTCAATTGTTACTTCTGATGCGTTGCCTAAAATGGCGTTAAATAGTCCCATAATTTTTTTCTAGTTTATAAATTTCAAAAATAAATTAATTTCCGTGTTATTAATGCCAATATTTTACTAATTTACGTACAAAATTAACATACATGCTAGTTAAAGTTTTTGGAAGTGCCGTTTTTGGAGTTGAAGCCACAACGATTACCGTTGAAGTAAATATTGATAAAGGAATTGGATATCACTTAGTAGGATTACCAGATAATGCCATTAAAGAGAGTAGTTATAGAATTGCCGCTGCGCTCAAAAATAATGGGTACGCTATGCCAGGTAAAAAAATAACGATTAATATGGCTCCGGCTGATTTGCGTAAAGAAGGTTCAGCTTATGATTTGACTTTAACGATAGGGATCCTCGTTGCTTCAGGACAAATTAAAGCAGATGACATTGACAAATACATTATCATGGGTGAACTTTCTCTTGATGGAGGTTTGCAACCCATTCGTGGTGCTTTACCAATAGCAATAAAAGCCAAGGAAGAAGGCTTTAAAGGTTTTTTTCTTCCAAAACAAAATGTAAAAGAAGCCGCAATTGTAGCAGGTTTAGATGTTTATGGAGTAGAAAATCTACAAGAAGTCATTGATTTTTTGGAAGGAAAAGGAACATTAGAACCTACAACAATAGACACCAGAGCTGAATTTTATAAAACACTGGATTTTCCAGAGTTTGATTTCTCGGATGTAAAAGGGCAAGAAAGTATCAAGCGTTGTATGGAAATTGCCGCTGCCGGAGGACATAATATTATTTTGATTGGTCCGCCAGGTGCAGGAAAAACAATGTTAGCGAAACGGTTACCCAGTATTTTACCACCCATGACTCTGCGCGAAGCATTAGAAACGACCAAAATTCATAGTGTTGCAGGGAAATTGAAAGAAGTGGGATTGATGAATCAAAGACCGTTTCGCAGCCCACATCATACAATTTCAAATGTGGCATTGGTTGGAGGAGGAAGTTATCCACAACCAGGCGAAATTTCCATGGCACATAATGGGGTTTTGTTTCTGGATGAACTGCCTGAATTCAAGCGAGATGTTCTGGAAGTAATGCGTCAGCCGTTAGAAGACAGGGAAGTAACTATCTCAAGAGCTAAGTTTACGGTTACTTATCCGTCGTCGTTTATGCTTGTGGCGAGTATGAATCCGAGTCCAAGTGGTTTTTTTAACGATCCTGATTCGCCTCAAACTTCTTCACCACACGAAATGCAACGTTATTTGAGTAAAATATCAGGTCCTTTATTAGACCGAATTGACATTCATATAGAAGTGACTCCTGTTCCTTTCGAAAAATTATCCGATGACAGGAAAGCTGAAAGCAGTGTTGATATTCGAAAAAGAGTGACTGCGGCGCGAGAAATTCAAACGGAACGTTTTGAGCAAATGGAAAATATACATTACAATGCACAAATGAATACCAAACACATTAGAGAACATTGTGCGTTGGATGATGTTTCAAAACAATTATTAAAAACTGCAATGGAACGGTTGAATCTATCAGCACGGGCTTATGATAGAATTTTGAAAGTAGCCAGAACAATAGCTGATTTGGATGCAGCTCCAATCGTTGTTTCCAGCCACATTGCCGAAGCGATTCAGTACAGAAGTTTGGATCGAGATGGCTGGTTGGGTTAATTTAGATTTTAGTTAGTAAAATTTAAACTAAAAAATCGGGTATGAAACCTACCGTCTGGACACAATTTAAAATAGGACACAGATAACACAGATAACACAGATAACACAGATTGAAAAGATTTACACAGATTTTATGATATTGTCTTGTCCTAAAATAGGTTTACACATTTAAACGACAATTAAATGAGAACAAGTAAAGTTATTTTAGGATTTAAAAGGCCGATAGAAATTTCTAATATGGAACGTCGGCAGATAG
>NZ_JBLNKS010000035.1:0-6238 GCF_048276375.1 Flavobacterium sp. ZB4R12
GGATCCAAAACTCCCGTCATCATTTATTTTTACTTTAAATAAATCAGACTGTCCCAGCGTTCCAGGCATATCGGAAGCAAAATACAGTGTTTTTTCGTCAGGACTTAGTGCGGGGTGTGCCGTACTGTAGTTGTTGCTATCAAAAGGCAGTTCGGTTATATTTGTCCATTGGTTGTTTTCGAAACTGGCCTTGTATATTTTTACTAAAGTAATGCCACTGGCATCTTTTCCTTTTTTGTCTTCAAGAAAGTTGTTTCTTGTGAAATACATTGTTTTTCCGTCTTTGGTAAATGCGGGAGTAGACTCATGGAATCTTGATTTCACGTTTTTATCAAATTTATTAACTCCGCCAGGAGTCATGGCATCTCCTAAGTCGGCAACATACAAGTTGGTGAAATATTGATTGGTCCACGCGTGTTTTCTCTGTCCTAAACTACCCGTATCCCTAGCCGAGGCAAAGACAATTTTATTCAAATAAATGGAGCTTCCGTAATCAGAATATTTAGAGTTTATACCCGCATTTTCCACTTGGAATCTACCTGAATTTTCTTTAATCTTATCCAAATAACTCCTGTTGTTTTTGAAAAGTTTCCCTCTAGTATCGTTTCCTGACATCTGATTGAATTTTTCCAGCATCTCGTTGGCTTTGTCATTTTCACCGATGGATCTCAAGGATTGGGCATATCGGTAATAATATTCAGGTTCCACATCAGAAGTCATGGCAAATAATTCGCCATACCATTTAGCGGCTTGGTCGAGCTCGGCATTATAGTAATAGGAATTTCCCAATTTTTGAAACATATCTGCCGATTTGTATCCTTTTTCCGCCACCCTTTTGTAGGTTTTTATGGCATCTATATAAGCATAGTTGCCATATTTTTTTTCGGCTGCAGAAACTCTTGCTTTTTGGGAATAAATGTTAAAAGAAAAAACACTTACTATTGTTATGTAAAGGAGTATATAATTTTTCATAATAATTGTTTTTAGAAGAATTTTGGAGTTGTATTTTTATCGTTGTTTTCGATTTTTTTTCTCGACTACTACCTCTGATTTTTGTTTTAATTTCTCTAGTATTCTATTAGCTTCATCGTTTTGACCAATAAAATTCAAAGATTTAGCATATTGATAATAATATACAGGTTCTAAATCATTAGTGTTCATGGCAAATAATTCGCAATACCATTGAGCGGCTTTGTTCAAATCAGAGTTGGAGTAATAAGAATCCCCTAGTTTTTTAAATAGATCAACTGATTTATAACCTTTTTCAGCAACTCTTTCATAGGTTTTTATTACATCCACATAGGCATATTTATCACTTATTTTATCAGTTACATAAAATTTTGAATTTTGAGCATGTCCTTTAAAAGAAAAAATACTCATTATTGTTATATAAAGGAATATATATGTTTTCATAATAATTGTTTTTAGAAGAATCTTGGAGTTGTTATTTTGTTGTTGTTTCTGAATAATTCATAGCGCAGGAATATTTCATGCGAACCGGAATTATAGTTGTCTAAATTGGTCGTTTCAAGGTCATAGCCGTACCCAATATATAAAGCGTCTGAGACTTGAAAGCCAACATTTGCACTTAGGGCAGCACTCCATCGGTAAGCGACTCCAACAACAAATTTATCGTTGATCATAAAATTTCCGGATATATCTACCTGAAGCGGAGCTCCTTCAACCATTTTGGTGAGTAGGGCAGGTTTGAATTTTGCAAAACTACTTAAATCAAACACATATCCGGCAATTAGGTAGTAATTTATTTTTTCTTTGAAAATAGCTACCTCATTATCATCATAGCGGTTGGTTTCGATAAAATTAGGAACTGATAAACCCACATAGCCTTTATGGGAATGTAAATAGACACCGGCACCTATATTTGGTGAGAATTTATTATTAAAATCATGCAAACTAGGGTCGTCATCCACAGGATTTAATCGAGTAACGTCTAAATCGAATAGATTGGCGGTTGCTTTAATCCCAAACGAAAGTTTAACAGTCTCCGAAGTAGGAATGGTATAGGACAAATCAGCCGAGATCGTGTTCTCATGGGTAGGTCCAATTTTATCATTTATAATAGACACCCCCAATCCTAAACGACTCCCGTTAAAAGGTGTATTTACTGATACTGCATTTGTAACAGGTGCTCCATCGAGTCCAACCCATTGCGTACGATGCAAAGCAAATATACTCAAAGCTCCTCTCGATCCTGCATAAGCGGGATTGACATTTATTGTGTTATACATGTATTGTGTAAATTGTGCATCTTGTTGGGCATAACTTACAATTCCAGTAAACAGCAAAGCGAATAATAGTACTCTTGTCTTCATTTAGTTTATTGTTTTAAACCTGAGGGTTGTTAGCCCCCAGGAGTTAGATTTGAGTTAGATTTATCTGGTAAGGTATAAATACCCGTCTTTTTTATTGGTTTGAATATTGCCAAAACCATCAACGGAAGTGTAATTCAGGATATAATAATAGGTTCCGGTAGGTAATCCAGAGGACTGGCTAATGGTTGTTCTACCTCTTGAGATTCCGTCAAAATAGTTGCTTTCATTGTCGTAGTTTCTAGTATCAAAAACCAAGACTCCCCAACGGTTGTATATTTCAACCGTATTGTCAATATAACAGGTGTCTGTTATGTTTTCTATTATGAATACTTCATTAATACCATCACCGTTTGGAGAGAAAGCGTTATGGACAATTATGGTTCGACATGGAGCGACGAAACATTCATTATCAACACTCATTAATAACCTTATATTTCCGAAATTGGTTCCTTCCCCAATTTTATATTCAAAAACATAAGGATTATTTTCGGAAGTAATGGCAAGACCAAAAGGGGAGACTATACTGCCTACTAATTGTCCAGTGCCACTTACATCTGTCCAAATTCCATCTGTGGGAGTGCCGGCAGGTAAATAATCATTTAGGTTACGAGTTTCCGTGCTTGAAGTGCAGGCGGAGGTTATTGTTATTATATTATTTAACGGAGTAACAGTAGGCGTATCGTTTTCGACCGTTGTGCCTGAAATATCCCTTACATCTCCGCCTTTAGGGTCTTTACCGATAGCCAAAGCCGAGTTTGTCACTTGTCCCGCATTGATATCCGCTTGAGTAACTGTATAAACTCCAGTCACGGAACTGTCCGTGGCTCCTGGTATTAAAGAAGCAATTGGACTACCAGTTATTGCTAAACCGACCAATGGATCCGTGATAACGATATTGGTTACGGTCACATTACCCGTATTGGTCACTGCGAAAGTATAATTGATTTTTTCACCCACTTGAGCGAAACCATCATTATTCGTATCCACAAAGGTGCCAGTTTTCACTAAAGCAATGTCAGGATTAATACAAATAGGAATCACATCTGGATCATCATCAGTTGCTGAATCACCTGATTGGTCAGTTACTATTGTAGTGTTATCAGGGGCAGTACCTTTAACTGAAGCTTGATTGGTAATATTTCCATTATCGATATCGGTTTGAGTTACGGTATACGTTGCGGTATAAATCCAAGTTTCGCCAACTTCTAATATACTGATATTATTAACATCACCACTTTGCAGAGTAATAGCAGATAAGTCAGTATGAAGGTCTTCAACAGCTACATCATGTAAACTTACATTGCCTTCATTAGTCACGGTAAAGGTATAGGTTACCACATCGCCGACTTTTAGAATAGCACATCCATTTGGTCCAACTGTAATGTCATTGGTTTTCACTATGGCAATGTCGGGATTAGTACAAATAGGAATCACATCCGGATCATCATCAGTTGTTGAATCGCCTGATAGGTCATTTACTATTGTCGTGTCAGGCGCAGTACCACTAACTGAAGCTTGATTGGTAATATTACCGGCATCTATATCGGCTTGAGTTACGGTATATGTTGCGGTATAACTCCAAGTTTCGGTAACTTCTAATATACTGTTATTATTGACATCACCACTTTGTAGAGCAATAGCAGATAAGCCAGTATGAGGGTCGGTAACAGTTACATCATGCAAACTTACATTACCTTCATTAGTCACGGTAAAGGTATAGATTACCACATTGCCTACGGCTAAAGTTGCACATCCATTTTCAACTGTAATGTTATTGGTTTTCACAATAGCAATTTCAGGGGTAGTACAAATAGGAATCACATCCGGATCATCATCAGTTGTTGAATCACCTGATAGGTCAGTTACTATTGTCGTATCTGGCGCAGTACCATTAACTGAAGCTTGATTGGTAATAGTACCTGCATCTATATCGGCTTGGGTTACCGTATAAGTTGCGGTATAAATCCAAGTTTCGGTAACTTCTACTATACTGTTATCATTAACATCACCACTTTGCAGAGCAATAGCAGATAAGCCAGGATGAGGGTCGGCAACAGCTACATCATGTAAACTCACATTGCCTTCATTAGTCACGGTAAAGGTATAGGTTACCACATCGCCTACTTTTAGAATAGCACATCCATTTTCTCCAACTGTAATGTCATTGGTTTTCACAATAGCAATGTCAGGCGTAGTACAAATAGGAATCACATTCTCACCATCCTCAGTTGCTGAATCACCTGATTTGTCAGTTACTATTGTAGTGTTATCAGGGGCAGTACCTTTAACTGAAGCTTGATTGGTAATATTTCCATTATCAATATCGGTTTGAGTTACGGTATACGTTGCGGTATAAATCCAAGTTTCGCCAACTTCTAATATACTGATATTATTAACATCACCACTTTGCAGAGTAATAGCAGATAAGTCAGTATGAAGGTCTTCAACAGCTACATCATGTAAACTTACATTGCCTTCATTAGTCACGGTAAAGGTATAGGTTACCACATCGCCGACTTTTAGAATAGCACATCCATTTGGTCCAACTATAATGTCATTGGTTTTCACAATAGCAATGTCAGGGGTAGTACAAATAGGAATCACATTCTCACGATCCTCAGTTGTTGAATCACCCGATAGGTCAGTTACTATTGTCGTATCTGGCGCAGTACCTTTAACGGAAGCTTGATTGGTAATATTTCCATTATCAATATCGGTTTGAGTTACGGTATACGTTGCGGTATAAATCCAAGTTTCGCCAACTTCTAATATACTGATATTATTAACATCACCACTTTGCAGAGTAATAGCGGATAAGTCAGTATGAAGGTCTTCAACAGCTACATCATGTAAACTTACATTGCCTTCATTAGTCACGGTAAAGGTATAGGTTACCACATCGCCTACTTTTAGAATAGCACATCCATTTGGTCCAACTATAATGTCATTGGTTTTCACAATAGCAATGTCAGGAGTCTGTGTCAGCGGTGTGATCGTACAATCCTCGCATCCATCTTTAATAGGGCAAGAAGTACAAGGCGTAGGATCCGTAGAAGTGTGATTTACATCAGGGCCAGACGGCGGTGTGCCAGTAGCCGTAGCCAAGTTGTATACCGCACCAGCATCGATATCTACTTGCGTGATTTCGTAAGTAGCGGTGAAAGTAGTACTATCAGAAGCGCCAACAGCCAATGTTATAGGACCGCCAGATATTACCAATCCTGGTAATGGGTCAGTGATAGTCACATTAGTCAATGGCACATTACCCGTATTGGTTACCACAAAAGCATAAGTGACAGTATCCCCAGGATTTGTGATTCCTATAGGAGCGGTTGTATCCTGATAAGTACCGTCTTTAGCAATAACAATCGAACATGCGTTTATTGTTAAAGTAACGGCAGTTCGAGTTAAACTTATGCAAGAAGTATCATTATTTACGGTCTGAGCATAATAAGTAACCGTTCCAACGGTATTAAGGGTTGGACTTACAACTATTGCACCAGCCGTTGCAGCATTATACCAATCAATGTGTTGACCAGCCGGGACGGTTGCCGTAGCAGTTAAGGTTTGTATTGAAGGGTTCTTACACTCTGTTATATTACCACCGGAAACTGGGGCAACTGGAAGGGCATTCACCGTCACTTTTATGACATTGCTCTCTTCGGTACATGCTTTACCAAGCAATGTTGAAGTAGCGATACGTTTGTACCAAGTATCTTGTGTGATTGTACCGTCATTGAAAGTCGCTGATGTAGCCCCACCGATATTGCTAAATCCTGCGACGGCACTAGTTGTGCTGGACTGCCATTGGTAGGTGATAGTACCATCTCCGCTAGCATCTGTTGTGCTAGTGAAGGCCGCCACATCATCGCCTTCGCAGATTGTTTGATCGTCCGCTATAACTC
>NZ_JBLNKS010000036.1:0-5601 GCF_048276375.1 Flavobacterium sp. ZB4R12
TTGGAAAAATGCCAGTAACGTTGAAGTGGGAACTACCGCTACCGTCAGCAATCTTCCGTCAGGAACCTACACCTTAACTGTGACAGACAATTGTTCTTCTCAATCAAATAGCGTGACCATAATCAATGGAGATAATACCCCTCCTACAATCGCCCCATTACCGAGTACTACGACAATTAATTGCCCTGTTTTACCTATTTTCGATCAAGCAATTGTAAAAGACAACATCGATTCTAATGTTTCATTGACTTTTGCGGATGTAACTACAAATAGTCAATGTGCAGGTTCTTATGCTGTAACCAGAACTTGGACAGCTACCGATGCTTGTGGAAATACTTCAACAGCTTCCCAAACTATTAACGTAACTGATACAACTGCTCCGGTTATCGCCGCATTGCCTTCTGCTTCAACGATCTCTTGTCCCGCATCGCCTGAGTTCGCTCAAGCTACTGCTTCTGACGAATGTGGTTCTGATTTCGAATTGACTTTTGCGGATGTAACGACAAATGGGCAATGTACCGGTTCGTATGCTGTAACCAGAACTTGGACCGCTACCGATGCTTGTGGAAATACTTCAACAGCTTCCCAAACTATTAACGTAACTGACACAACTGCTCCGGTTATCGCCACATTGCCTTCTGCTTCAACGATCTCTTGTCCCGCATCACCTGAGTTCACCCAAGCTACTGCTTCTGACGAATGTGGTTCTGATTTCGAATTGACTTTCGCGGATGTAACGACAAATGGTGCGTGTGCCGGTTCGTATGCTGTGACCAGAACTTGGACCGCTACCGATGCTTGTGGAAATACTTCAACAGCTTCCCAAACTATTAACGTAACTGATACAACTGCTCCGGTTATCGCCGCATTGCCTTCTGCTTCAACTATCTCTTGTCCTGCAATGCCTGAGTTTACTCAAGCTACTGCTAATGACGAGTGTGGTTCTGATTTCGAATTGACTTTTGCGGATGTAACTACAAATGGTGCTTGTGCCGGTTCATATGCTGTGACCAGGACTTGGATCGCTACCGATGCTTGTGGAAATACTTCAACAGCTTCCCAAACTATTAATGTTCAGGATATTACCGGTCCTACAACAACCACGGAGTTTAGTTCAACTATTGATGTCAATTGTGATGCGATTCCTGTAAAACCTGAACTCGTATTTGCAGACAATTGCTCTGCAGTTTCTCCTACAGTATTTACTGAGAATATTATCAACAGAACCGAAAATTCCTATTCAATCGTGAGAAAATGGTCGGTGGCTGATGCTTGTGGAAATACATCCGAATTTACTCAAATCATTAATGTTACCATTACAAATAGTATTGTTACAATAGCCCGTTCGGCCTGTAATGCAGATTCATCAATAATTAATCTAAACGACTTGTTACCAGAAGGTACTCCTTCAAATGGAACTTGGATAACTTTGAATAATATTGGACGCCCACAAGGTAGTAGTAGTAGTACTTTCTCCCCTTTTGGTGTTGCTATTGGTGATTATGTTTTTGAATATAAAATTGATGATGCAACTTGCCCTAGAAGCTTTAAGATAAATATGACTGTAAATGCGGATTGCGGTGGTATTGTATTGGCTTGTGGAACGGTATTAGTTCATAATGCCTTCTCACCAAATGGAGATGGAATCAATGAGAAATTCATAATTGATAATATTGATGATACAGTATGTTATCCAGATAACACAGTTGAAATTTATAACCGATGGGGTGTATTGGTTTTTGAAACTAGTAATTACAATAATACAAGTAAAGCTTTTGATGGTACTTCCCAAGGTAGAGCTACTATTAGTCAGTCGTCCGGTTTACCTACCGGTACCTACTTTTACATCTTGAACTATACCTCTGTCGATGATAATGGAAATATTATAACCAATAAAAAAGACGGATATTTATACCTTACTAAATAATTAAAATTTTATACCTGGGGGCTAAGTCCTCAGGTATAAAAACAATATGAATAACCCTATTTTCTGATTGATAAACAGTAATGAAATTTATCAAACTGATCTGCCGCACTCTTATAAATGAGTTCGATAGATTATTTAAAATAATAAATATCTACTATGAAAACAAGAATACTATTATTCACTTTGCTGTTTACTGGAGTTGCAAGTTATGCGCAACAGGATGCTCAATTTACTCAATACATGTATAACACAATCAATATTAATCCCGCTTATGCAGGATCTAGAGGTGCTTTAAGTATTTTCGCTTTACATCGTACACAATGGGTTGGACTCGAAGGAGCACCTGTAACTAACGCTATGTCTATGAATACGCCACTCAACGGAAATAATTTAGGATTGGGGGTATCGATTATAAATGATAAAATTGGACCTACTCATGAGAATACTATCTCGGCTGATTTGTCCTACACCATCCCTACTTCGGAGACTTTTAAACTTTCTTTCGGTGTTAAAGCAACTGCTAATCTATTCGATTTAGATGTAACCCGATTAAATCCTGCGGATGATGACCCTAGCTTGCATGATTTTAATAATAAATTCTCCCCAAATATTGGTGCCGGTGTTTATTTACACTCTCATAAGGCTTATGTCGGGTTTTCTGTACCCAATTTTATTGAATCAAAACGATACGATGATAATGAAGTGGCCATTTTCAAAGAAAAAGTTAATTACTACTTAATTGCCGGATATGTGTTTGATTTGAATAATTCCATAAAATTCAAGCCTGCAGTACTAACCAAAATGGTAGAAGGTGCTCCTCTTCAAACGGATGTGTCCGGAAATTTTATGTTCAATGACAAATTTGTGGTGGGACTCGCCTATAGATGGAGTGCTGCGTTAAGTGCTATGGTTGGATTTCAGGTTTCTGAAGGTTTGTATGTAGGATATGGATATGATCTTGAAACGACCAATTTAGACAACTATAATTCCGGTTCACATGAAATTTTCCTGCGCTATGAATTATTCAAAAATAACGACAAAATTACAACCCCGAGATTCTTCTAAAAAACAAGTATTATGAAATCGCCATGATTCAAAATCACAATTGAAAATCATCGAATACCAAAATAAAATGGCATCAATGAGATAAACAATAATGAAGAATGGTGATACCAGATTCCAATAAAAAACAAATATTATCTACATATGAAAAATAATATACTCCTTTACATAACAATAATAAGTATTTTTTCTTTTAACATTTATTCCCAAAAAACGAAGCTAGCTATAGCTGATAAAAAATATGACAACTATGCCTATGTAGATGCCATAAAAACCTATGAAAGGGTTGCGGAAAAAGGTTATAAATCGGCAGACATGTTTAAAAAATTAGGAAATGCCTATTATTTTAATGCGGAACTGGACAAAGCTGCTAAATGGTATGGTGAATTATTTGCCATGGATGCCACCAATTTGGAGCCAGAATATTATTACCGTTATGCTCAGTCTTTGAAATCTATTGGTCAAAATGATAAGGCCAATGAAATCTTAGAACTATTCAATCAAAAATCAGGAAACGATATTAGAGGAAAACTTTTCAAAAAAAACACCAATTATTTAGAAGCTATCAAAGCCAATTCAGGGAGATATCAAGTGGAAGATGCGGGTGTCAATTCGAAATACTCCGATTATGGGACTACTCTGTATTTAAACAAAATCGTATTTGCTTCAGCTAGAGATACCGGAAGTTTAGGACAGAGAAAACACACTTGGACCAATCAATATTTCACCAATTTATATTCTGCCGATTTAGGTGATAACATGACTCCTGGTGTTCCACATAAGTTTGATGCAACTATAAATTTGAAGTTTCATGAATCTACTCCTGCCTTTACAAATAATGGAAAAACAATGTATTTTACCAGAAACAATTATCTTGATGGTAAAAAAGGGAAAAATGGAAATCAGATTACTTTAATAAAAATATACAAAGCCAGTTTCGAAAACAACCAGTGGACAAATATAACTGAACTTCCTTTCGACAGTGACAATTACAGTACAGCGCATCCTGCTTTAAGTCCAGATGAAAAAACATTATATTTTGCTTCTGATATGCCGGGAACAATAGGCCAATCTGATTTGTTCAAAGTAAAAATAAATGATGATGGCAGTTTTGGCACTCCGGAAAATTTAGGAAATACAATCAATACAGAAGGAAGAGAAACTTTTCCGTTTGTAAATGATGAAAAGGAAATTTATTTTGCTTCCGACGGGCATCCTGGTCTGGGAGGATTGGATGTTTTTATGTCCAAAATAAATGCGGACGGCGCTTTCAGTAAAGTCCAAAATGTAGGTGCAGATGTTAATTCTCCTAAAGATGATTTTGCCTATTTAATTGACACTAAATCAAGAAGAGGTTTTTTTACCTCAAACAGAGACGGTGGTCAAGGTTATGATGATATTTATAAATTTTTAGAAACCAAAAGGCTAATTTGTGAGCAGGAATTATATGGTGAAATAACGGATATAACTACCAAAGGATTACTGCCAAATGCTAAAATTACTTTATATGATAGTCATTTTAATCTGGTAAGTACCACTACTTCTGATGAAAAAGGAAATTATTCTTTTACTGTCGAATGTGGAAAAACCTATAATGTAAGAGCTGAAAAAACAGAGTACACCACCAAAGAACAAAAAATTACTATTGCTACAGAAAATGGGAAAACATATTTACCAATCACATTGGAAAAAGCAAAATGTAAAGTAACCATTGGCGATGACTTGGGTAAATGCTTTGGTATAAAAATGATTTACTTCGACTTTGATAAATCTGATATTAGAGTAGAAGCGGCTTTAGATTTAGAAAAAATATTAGATGTTTTGAATCAATATCCAACGATGAAGCTCGATATACGTTCCCATACTGATAGCCGCGGAACTTTCAAATATAACGAAGCATTATCAGATAGAAGAGCTAAATCTACTATAAACTGGTTAATCAAAAATGGCGTTGATTCAAGCAGATTGATTGGTAAAGGCTATGGAGAAAATCAACTTGTAAATAAATGTGCAGATAATGTAGAATGTACAGAGGATGAACATCAACTCAACAGACGCAGCGAATTTATAATCACTGCCCTATAGATATATCTTTGATATAAAAAATAGCTTACCTATATCCATAAACAATATGACAGTCCGCAATATGTCCCAAAGGATAAAATAGGACACACAGATAACACGGATTGAACGGATTTTGCACAGATTTAAATAACTGTTTGATTCACCGAGTAAAAAAATCCGTGTAAATCGGTATAATCTGTACAATCTGTGGGCTACTATTTATGCTTTATAAATGTACAAACGACGAAAATTATATTCGAAATGATTTTAGTCCGCATTACGGATAGTCATAATAAATAAAATTATAATGAACTAAACCTCGAAAGTAAAACTTTCGAGGTTTTTTAATTTTAAATATAAAACATAATAAAAAAATTAAACGTTTAAATGAATTTAAATTTCACAACCAAAAGCATTTAAGTTAACTATTTTGGCTGTAGTCTAGATTAATGTTGTTACTTTTTTTTGTTACTTTAATAGAAAATAGGTATATGGAAACTTACGATACAATTGTCAGTTTAATACCGCTATTGACTATTTCACAGAAG
>NZ_JBLNKS010000037.1:0-5150 GCF_048276375.1 Flavobacterium sp. ZB4R12
GGTTACGATTACATTACCCGTATTGGTCACTGCAAAAGTATAATTGATTTTTTCACCCACTTGAGCGAAACCATCATTGTTGGTGTCGCTAAAGACACCAGTTTTCACTAAAGCAATGCTAGGTTTTTGAGGAAGTGGCGTATCAGTAGGGGTGTTGTTTTCAACGGTTGTGCCCGAAATATCGGTTACATCATTTCCTTTAGGATCTTTACCGGTTGCCAAAGCCGAGTTGGTCACTTTTCCAGCATCAATATCAGCTTGGGTAACTGTATAAATTCCAGTCACGGAACTAGTAGTACCTGGCGCTAAAGAAGCAATAGGATTGCCAGTTATAATCAAACCTATTAATGGATCTGTGATAATGATATTGGTTACGATTACATTACCCGTATTGGTCACTGCAAAAGTATAATTGATTTTTTCACCCACTTGAGCGAAACCATCATTGTTGGTGTCGCTAAAGACACCAGTTTTCACTAAAGCAATTTTAGGATTTTGAGCATTGGTTAAGTCTACTGTGGTATCATCGGTATGGGTTACATCATTTCCTTTTGGATCTTGTCCAGCTGCTGTAGCTACATTGGTCACTTGACCGGCATCAATATCTGCCTGAGTCAAGGAATAGGAAGCGGTAACGATAGTATTATCAGTTGCGCCCACCGCAAGAGTTCCAATCGGTCCGCCATTTACAGTCACCAAAAGATCGGTAATTTCAATATTTGTAATGGTCACATTACCTGTATTAGTTACGGCAAAAGTATAGTTAATAGTTTCACCCACCTGAGCATAGCCATCCTTATTCTCATCCACAAAGACACCAGTTTTTACTAAAATAATACCAGGTGTTTGTGTCAACGGCGTAACGGTTGGTGTATTGTTTTCATTTGTTGTACCCGAAGTATCAGTCACATCTTCATTATCAGGATCTTTCCCATTTGCAAAAGCGGAATTAGTCACTTTTCCTGCATCAATATCAGTTTGGGTTATGGTATAAGTACCAGTCACAGAGCTGTCAGTTGCTCTGGGTGCTAAGGAATTAATCGGACTATTAGAGATAGTCAGTCCCTCAAAATCAAGATCGGTAATTACGATGTTGGTTACAGGCACATTACCTGTATTGGTCACTGCGAAAGTATAATTGATTATTTCACCTACTTGTACAAATCCATCGTTATTTGTATCACTGAATACTCCGGTTTTTACTAATGCAATTCCTGATTCTGTAATTTCAAAAGTATAATTAGCAGTACATCCATTTTTGTCTTTAATTTCTACAGCGTAATTGCCTTTTGGTAAGTTGGAAATATCCTCGGTTATAGCTTCATTAGACCATAAAAAAGTATATGGCATTGTACCTCCAGAAACGGTAAGATCTATAGCCCCATTACTACAACCTACACAGTTATTGTTATTTGTGATTGTTGCTGTAGCACTTATTGCTGCGTCAGGTTGAGTTATGATTACTGAACAAGTAGTTTTGTATCCTAATTTATCGGTTACCGTTACGGTATGTGTACCAGCATTTAATGCCGTTGCTTGAGCGGTAGTTTCTTCATTATCCCATAAGTAGGTATAATCCCCATTTCCGCCAATAGCAGTTACCGTGGCTATTCCATTACTATCACCATAACATTTAGCAGGAGTATCTTGTGCAATGCTACAGGATAAAACATTAGGTTCGGTAATAGTGATTTCACATGTTGTTTGACATTCTTTTGAATCCTTAACTGTTACAGAATGTGGCCCTGCATTTAAGGCAATTGCTTGGGCAGTAGTTTCTCCATTATCCCATAAATAAGTGTATCCTCCATTTCCACCAAGTGGAGTAACAGTGGCTTGACCATCACTCAATCCATTTGCAGAAACAGCCTTGTTTTGAGTAATTGAACAAGTTAATACGGCAGGTTGATTTATTATTTGGTCGCCCAATACAATGACGCAATCAGGATGTGCCGCATCACGAATTTGTACACTATAGGTTTCGGGTACAAGACTGGTGAAGTTACCGCTTGTTTGCCAAGTGCCAGAATCAAGACGATATTCAAAAGTTCCGTAACCACCACTGGGACTGCTCACGGAAATTGTTCCGTCATTAGCATCATTACAGGTTACATTTGTTTTTGCAACTGATGCGCTTAATACAGCAGGTTGAGTTATTGTCTGGTCTCCCAATACAATGACGCAGGCTGTGTGTGCTTTATCTCTTATTTGTACATTGTAGGTTGCGTTGGCAAGAGCAGTATAGTTTCCGCTAGTCTGCCAGCTTGTTCCGCCATTGATGCTGTATTCATAAGTTCCGTAGCCACCTGTTGGAGAGCTTATGGTTATCGTTCCGTCATTTGCTCCGTTGCAGGTTACATCTGTTTTTGCAACCGTAGCACTTAATACCACAGGTTGTGTGATACCCAAAGCACCGTTCAATATTTTTACACAGTCTGATTTATCTTTATCACGGATTTGTACATTGTAGGTTGCGTTGGCAAGAGTAGTGTAACTACCTGTATTTTGCCAAGAAGTACCACCATTAATACTATATTCATAAGTACCGGAGCCACCTGATGGCGAGCTTATGGTTATCGTTCCGTCATTTGCTCCGAAGCAGGTCACATTGGTTGATGCCACTGTTGCACTTAACGCAATAAGCCCAGCCCCACTAAAGCTACCACTACTTGTGCAAGTAACATAGTCGCTAGGGGCATCGGCAGGAATACCTTCGGGGGTCAAAGACAAATCATATGGATTCGCATAATCGTAAGTTGCACAAACAATAGCTTTTATGTCATTTTGAGGGGATGAACCATCTTGCGTTCCTAACTCTACATAAAGCGGAGTAGCAATTAATTCAGCATAGCTATTCCTGGTTTCTGTACTTACCTCGGTAGTCAAGTCCATAGCATAAGTTGTCACTTTATAGGATTTTGCTTTTAGTGTAGCATTATCCACTACCTTCCATTTACCGGCACTTCCCAGAAATGTGGCGCATACCTCATAGCCGTCACTTACACAATTAAGTTCGTCGGCTCCATCTTTTTGAAGGGCGCAAGATGATCCTCCACACCCATACCTGGCTTTAAAAATCAGGTTATCGGTGATGTCTGATCCGTCAGCATTCCATATAGCAATGTAATAATTAGTTGGATCTGCAAAAGCTGGTACAGTAATCGTTTCCCAACCCGCCGTAGTACCTGCTCCACAACCGTCAAAAATCAGACCACCTGCATAAATCAGGTCTGCTGTGTCACAGCTCCCTGACAAGCCTGTCGGTGTTGCCGGATAGAATGTTCCTGGTGTTAATGCTGTAGGTTTTGTATTGGCGGTATTTACATAATACAAGGCCCAACGTTGATCGGGTGTACCTAATTGAAAAGAAAATGATCCTGCATAAGTTCGGATATCAAAATTCAGCCATACTACATCTTGTCCATCAGTTGGCTTTCCGCAGTTTATTATGTCCAGATCCGGGAAATCAAAGACAGAACCGTCTTGTCCTATTTTACCCTTATCTTGTAAATTATTTATGGTTGAAGCACTACTTCCACAGGTAATGATTCCTCGTGCTTCTGTATCGCTCCCCGTAGGTTTAACTGCCTGCCACTTACCACTCACAAACCGCCATCCATCTCCTGAATCATAACGGAAAGCATTACAAGGACCTTGGCCGCTCTGTGCAAAAGCAGTATGACTAATTGAAATAGTCATAATTAAACAAGAAAGCATTTTGAAAATAAAAGAATACATGAACTGTTTTGTCGAATAAGTAATAGTTGATTTCATATTGATTTGTTTTAAATCGTTAGAAAGTAAGACGATTGTAAATGGCGAAATTCCCATCTGATGGTTGTTGTAGGAGTTGAAGGTCGAATTGCTTTTATCAAACTTTCAACCTTTTGAGGACTTGAATCAATATTTCCTGAGTTTGCTCTCAAGGAGTCAATAAATTTATTAATAGACATATTTTTTTGAGATTGCAACAGTATAGTTTGAGCTAAGCTAGCCCAAGACTTTTGTGCATCAAATTGGGAATATATAGTACTAACAATCTTGAAGAAGGTCAGTAAAAGGAAGGTGATTTCTGTTTTCATACAATCAAAATTTAAATTATTGTTTGTAATGTTAATTTTCTACAGAATTTGAAAAACTAAAAAATAGGTTTATTAGAAACATTCAATTTTGATTATTTGGGGTTAATTCAAAATTGATTTCTTGTGGTGGCTATTTAGAATTAGCCAAATTATTTTTTTACAGAATAAAAAAACTAAAAACTAGGTTTATTATAAACATTCAATTTTGACTATTTGGGGATTAATTCAAAATTGATTTATGGTTGCAGACTACTATCATTATTTAAGTTTCAACAGAATTTGAAAAACTAAAAAATAGGTTTATTATAAATATTCAATTTTGACGATTATTTGGGGATTAATTCAAAATTGATTTATGGTTGCAGACTACTATCATTATTTAAGTTTCAACAGAATTTGAAAAACTAAATAGGTTTATTATAAACATTCAATTTTGACTATTTGGGGATTAATTCAAAATTGATTTCTTGTTGCAGCCTACTGTCATTATTCAAGTTTCAACAGAATTTGAAAAACTAAAAAATAAGTTTATTATAAACATTCAATTTTGACGATTATTTGGGGATTAATTCAAAATTGATTTATGGTTGCAGACTACTATCATTATTTAAGTTTCAACAGAATTTGAAAAACTAAATAGGTTTATTATAAATATTCAATTTTGATTGTTATTTGGGGATTAATTCAAAATTGATTTTTGACAAGTTCTAATACTATGTCAAAGTTAATTAAAATAGTTTATTTATATTCAAATGGTCTACCAACTAGCTTAAATAATCGATGAAATGAAGTTTTTCGTAAAAGAAAGTCGAAAGTATCGATTAGTCCAGTTGTTGTAGTCAATTTTGGTTTTGGCCTTAAAAAAAAAGCTACCTAATTAAAGGCAGCTTCTGTAAAATTTAATGATATGTTATAAAGCAATAATATTATAAGGCAGTGATTATAAATTCGCTGCGTCTATTGAATTGATGTTCTTCTTCGGAACATTTTACCCCGTCTGAACAATTGTTCACAAGTTGATTTTCTCCATAGCCTTTGCCAACTAATCTTTTTGGGGAAACCCCATTT
>NZ_JBLNKS010000038.1:0-3786 GCF_048276375.1 Flavobacterium sp. ZB4R12
CTTCTGTGAAATAGTCAATAGCGGTATTAAACTGACAATTGTATCGTAAGTTTCCATATACCTATTTTCTATTAAAGTAACAAAAAAAAGTAACAACATTAATCTAGACTACAGCCATATTTTTTATTCAAAGATAAAAAAAAGACGACCGTTTCCAGTCGTCTTTTTTACTATATGAAATTACTTTATTAAGCGATTTTTGCAGGAACAGCGATTCTATCTAAAATAGTATTGAATGTTTCACTAGGACGCATCGCTTTTTCAGTCAATTCCGGATTAGGTTGGTAATGACCACCAATAGCTTGAGGTTTTCCTTGTGCTCCAATTAACTCTGCATTGATTTTGGCTTCGTTTGCTGCAAATGCTGTTGCAATAGGAGTAAAGATAGCTTTCAATTCCTCGTTTTTATCTTGGGCTGCTAATGCTTCTGCCCAATACATTGCCAAGTAAAAATGAGAACCACGGTTGTCAATTTCACCAATTTTACGAGCTGGAGATTTATCATTAGCTAAGAATTTCTCCGTAGCTACATCAAGAGTTTCTGCTAAAATAATTGCTTTAGAATTGTTTAAAGTTTGACCTAAATGTTCTAATGAAGTACCTAAAGCCAAGAACTCACCAAGTGAATCCCAACGTAAATAACCTTCTTGTGTAAATTGTTCAACATGTTTTGGAGCTGATCCACCTGCACCTGTTTCAAACAAACCACCACCATTCATCAATGGAACGATAGATAGCATTTTTGCGGATGTTCCTACTTCCAAAATAGGAAATAAGTCAGTTAAGTAATCACGCAATACGTTTCCTGTTACAGAAATAGTATCTAGTCCTTTAATGATTCTTTCTAATGTGAAGTCAGTTGCTTCAATAGGATTAAGGATACGGATGTCTAAAGCTGTTGTATCGTAATCTTTTAAATATTTTGTTACTTTTTCGATTAACTCTCTATCATGTGCTCTGTTTTCGTCTAACCAAAAAACGGCTGGAGTATTTGATAAACGAGCTCTATTTACCGCTAATTTAACCCAGTCTTGAATCGGAGCATCTTTTGCCTGACACATTCTGAAAATATCTTTAGCTTCAACAGTTTGTTCCATTAAAACGTTTCCATTAGTATCTACAACACGAACAACGCCGTCTGCACTCATTTGGAATGTTTTGTCATGTGAACCGTACTCTTCCGCTTTTTGCGCCATCAAACCTACGTTTGGTACACTTCCCATAGTTGTTGGGTCGAAAGCACCATGTTTTTTACAAAAATCAATTGTCGCAGTATAAATTCCTGCATAACATCTGTCTGGGATAATGGCTATAGTATCTTGTTGTTTTCCTTCTTTATCATACATCTGTCCCGAAGTACGAATCATTGCCGGCATAGAAGCATCAACAATCACATCTGAAGGGACGTGAAGATTGGTGATTCCTTTTTCAGAATTTACCATGGCCAACGCTGGTCCATTTTCTATCGCTTGGTTTATTGCAGCTTCCACTTCAGCCTGCATCGGGTGTCCCGCAATTTTTGCATAAACATCACCTAAACCGTTTCTGGTGTCGATATTTAATTCATTAAATAAAGCAGCATATTTTTCGAAAACAGCTGTGAAATAAACTTCTACTATGGCTCCAAAAATAATTGGATCAGAAACTTTCATCATAGTAGCTTTCAGGTGAACCGAAAGTAGAACGTTTTGTTCTTTTGCTTCTGCAATTGTTTTAGCAACAAAACTTTTTAAAGCGTTCAGGTTCATAACAGAACTGTCGATTATTTCACCTGCTTTTAGTGGAGTGCTTGCTTTCAAAACAGTAGTTGAACCATCTTTACCAACAAATTCTATTTTCACATCAGTGGCATCAGCAATGGTGATTGATTTTTCACTTCCGTAAAAATCACCGCTTTCCATAGAAGCTACTTGTGTTTTTGAGTCAGATGACCAAGCTCCCATAGAATGTGGGTTTGCTTTAGCGTAATTTTTAACTGCTTTTGGAGCTCTACGATCAGAGTTTCCTTCGCGTAAAACTGGATTTACGGCGGAACCTAAAATTTTAGAATATTTAGCTTTGATGGTTGTCTCCCCTTCGTTTTGCGGTTCTTCAGGAAAGTTTGGTAAATTATAACCATGAGATTGTAATTCAGCAATAGCCGCTTTTAATTGAGGAACAGATGCCGAAACATTTGGTAATTTTATGATGTTTGCCTCTGGGGTTGTTGCTAATTGTCCAAGTTCTAATAAAGCATCTCCTGTTTTTTGATCTTCAGTCAAAAATTCAGGAAAGTTTGCTAAAATTCTTCCGGCTAAAGAAATATCTCTAGTTTCAATTTCAATATCAGAAGTTGATGTAAATGCTTGTACAATAGGTAGAAATGAATAAGTTGCCAACAAAGGCGCTTCATCTGTAAGGGTGTAAAAAATTTTTGATTTCTGTGTCATTTTTGTATTTTTATAATCGAATCACGGTTAAATGTAGCTTAAGTAAGGTGTTTCACTTGAAATAAGGCGGACAAATATATGAAAATCAGATGTAATAGAAGGCGCATTTTATATAGAAAAACACGAATTTTCAGATTACTAACTAGTTATTCTGAATTTGTTAGTTTTATAAACCCTTAAATCCTAAATTAGGAATTTATGAGGGGGAAAATTAGCAAAAAAAAAGTCCCAACATTGTTGGGACTTTTTTATAGTAAAGAGATCGTTGACTATCTTCTTTTGTCTTTAATTTTAGCTTTTTTACCAGTAAGTTCTCTGAAGTAGAAAATTCTAGCTCTACGAACTGCACCTTTTTTGTTGATTTCAATTTTTTGTAAAGCGGGTAAGTTTACTGGGAAGATACGCTCCACTCCAATAGCACCTGACATTTTACGAATAGTAAAAGTTTCTGTGTTACCAGAACCTCTTCTTTGAATAACAACTCCTTTAAAAAACTGAGTTCTAGTTTTTTCACCCTCTCTAATTTCGTAGTAAACTGTGATAGTATCACCAGCTCCAAAAACAGGGAAATCTTTTCTAGCTACTAATTCGTCTTGAACGAATTTCATTAAATCTGCCATGATAATTTTAATTATGGTTTTTTATTAAATCAACATTCACGGATCTCGCCAGAGGTTAATCTAATGTGGGCGCAAAAATACAACTTTTGTTTCAATCTACAAGTTTTTTAGTAATCAGTTTTCAGTCTCAGTATATTTCGACTAAAAGAAACGACTAAATTTTACATCCAAATTTGTCAGGGTTATTAATCATATAATTAATTAGTCTTCCAATTTCAATAGTTTTGTTATTCAAATCATTATAGGTTTCAATATTTATATATTCGCATTTTAGAGAAAATTCCAGCCAGACATTTGTTTCTGAATTTTCAGCATCACTATCAGTTAATTTGCTGATGAAATGATTAATATAGCGTCTTTTTCTGTATGCTTCTGCAATGTTTGCGGAAACACTTCTCGAAGAACGTCGAATTTGATCTGTGAGGGAATATTTCTCTTCTTTTGGAAACGATTTCGATAACATAAAAATGTCCATTGCTAACTGAAACGACTTTTGAAATGCTAATAATTCTTTAAAATCCATTTTGATTGTATTTAAGTTTCCAGTCCCAGTTTCCAGTCCCAGTTTTCAGTCTCAGTTTTCAGAGATTACAAATTGTGTTTTGAAAACTGCGACTGCGACTGAAAACTTTTTATTCATTCCTAATACTGAAAACTGCGACTGCGACTGAAAACTTTTTATTCATTCCTAATACTGAAAACCGCGACTGCGACTGAAAACTTTTTATTCATTCCTA
>NZ_JBLNKS010000039.1:0-3762 GCF_048276375.1 Flavobacterium sp. ZB4R12
AAATTTCTATCGGCCTTTTAAATCCTAAAATAACTTTACTTGTTCTCATTTAATTGTCGTTTAAATGTGTAAACCTATTTTAGGACAAGACACAGATTTAAATTTGTTCTTTTCTATACTAATTAAAAAAGTCGTGTCCCGAAGTGTCATAATCATGTTAGATTTTTCATGTTATAATCAAAAAAACCTGTGACAATCCGTCTAATCTGTCAAATCTGTGTTCTATTCTAATGTATAAAAATTTGTGTCCACACGGTAGCATTAGGGAACGGATTTAAATGAATTTTCTCTGTGACTTAATGTCTTTGTGGCAAAATGCTACTTACTCAACTCCACAAAATATTTATAAAACAACGGAATGGTTTCAATCCCTTTCAAATAATTGAATATCCCAAAATGTTCGTTTGGCGAGTGAATGGCATCGCTGTCCAGACCAAATCCCATCAGGATGGTTTTGCTTTTCAATTCTTTCTCAAATAAGGCTACAATAGGGATACTTCCTCCGGAGCGCACGGGAATTGCAGGAACACCAAAAGTCTCCGTATATGCCATGTTTGCGGCTTTGTATCCTATGCCGTCTATTGGTGTCACATACCCTTGCCCGCCATGATGTGGTTTTACTTTTACGGTAACGCCGGCTGGAGCAATGCTGATGAAATGTTTGGTGAACAGTTCGGTGATTGCTGACCAATCTTGGTTAGGGACTAATCGCATCGAGATTTTGGCGAAAGCCTTACTCGCAATAACCGTTTTAGCACCTTCTCCGGTGTAGCCGCCCCAGATTCCGTTGACGTCCAGTGTAGGGCGAATCGAATTTCTTTCATTGGTTACATATCCTTTTTCGCCATAAACATCCATTAAGTCCAGTGCTTTTTTATAATCTTCTAAGTTGAAAGGCGCTTTGGCCATTTCGGCTCTTTCTTCGAGAGATAATTCCTGAACTTTATCATAAAAGCCTGGAATGGTAATGTGATTGTCATCATCATGAAGCGAAGCAATCATTTTTGCCAAAATGTTAATGGGATTGGCTACTGCACCACCGTACAATCCGGAATGCAAATCACGATTAGGTCCCGTAACTTCAACTTCTACATAACTTAATCCGCGCAATCCCGTCGTGATGGAAGGTTGCTGATTTGAAATCATTCCCGTATCAGAAATTAAAATCACATCATTTTTTAGTTTTTCCTGATTGCGTTCCACAAACCAACTCAAACTTTTGGAACCCACTTCTTCTTCGCCTTCAATCATAAATTTCACGTTGCAAGGCAAAGTATTCGATTGAACCATGTATTCCAATGCTTTTACGTGCATGTACATTTGGCCTTTGTCATCACAAGATCCACGGGCAAAAATAGCGCCTTCGGGATGGATATCGGTTTTTTTGATAACGGGTTCAAATGGGGGAGAAGTCCATAATTCCAATGGATCTGGCGGTTGTACATCATAATGACCATAAACTAGAACCGTTGGCAACGATTTATCAATAATTTTTTCACCGTAAACAATTGGGTAACCTGGAGTATCGCAAATCTCAACAAAATCGCAACCTGCTTTTTCTAAACTGGTTTTTACGGCAGCAGCGGTGTCTATAACATCTTGAGAATAAGCAGTGTCAGCACTTACGGATGGGATTTTTAATAATTCGATTAATTCATTGATAAACCGATCCTTATGTTGCTGAACGTATGATTTTATATTTTCCATTATTGATTTTGTTTATATTTCAAAAGTACAAAAAAGAGTATGAATATTTTTTACATAAATTGCTTTGAAAGTTGGAAGTTATGTTTATCTTTGCACCCACAATTACGCGGATATGGTGAAATTGGTAGACATGCCAGACTTAGGATCTGGTGCCGCAAGGCGTGTAGGTTCGAGTCCTATTATCCGCACAAAAAAAGCTTCTCAATCGAGAAGCTTTTTTTATATCTGTATGATAGACATTATTGTAAAAAAGTGGATACGGATTTTTGAATCCATATCCACTTTTTTTAAGTCATTCGGGGTAAATCATATTCCAGCAAAAAAATCAATATTTTGACTTTTATCCATGATACACTCGGGAAGCAATTATTTTATCTTCTCTGATGTCTAATACTTCAGCAACCAGCATATCCTCTTCTCCATTTACCGTTCTCGTGTATTCCATAAAAACGCGATCCCCATTTGCGGTAAGCGATTTAACTTTGTAATTCAAACTTGGTAAACGCTCAAAAGCATCTTGCCACCATTCGCGCAACGCCTCCTTACCGGTAACAAAACCGTTGGTGTCAGGTTTGTATATTTTTAGTTTTGGACTAAAATGCACTGCATCTTCATCATACAAAGACAATAGTTTTTCTAACTCTTTATTATTAAAAGTTTCAAACCATTTAAAAGCAATAGATTGTAATTTTTCTGGTGTCATACTAATTAGGATTGAATTTTTAATTAAAAAAATCCCATTTCACTTTATGCGAAAGGGATTTTATTTTTATAATTTCAAAGAAATATTAAACGTTCTTCAAATTGATAATTTCTTGTTCTGTAAGCAATCTCCAGTTGCCTCGTGGTAAATTCTTTTTGGTTAAACCAGCAAAAGAAACTCTGTCAATTCGCAATACATCATAACTGAAGTGTTCAAAAATAGAGCGAACCACTTTTACGTTAGACGATCTTAATTGCAAGCCGATTTCACTTTTCGCTTCGCCATCGATGTAACTTACATCTTCCACAAAAACACGGTGACCATCAAGAACCAAACCTTTGTTTATTTTTTCTAAATCTTCAAATTTCAAATTTTTATCAAGTGAAACTTGGTATATTTTAGATGATTTTTGACTTGGTAAAGTAAACTTACGAATCATATCCGTATCGTTCGTGAACAATAGCAATCCAGTTGTGTTTTTATCCATTCTTCCAACAGCGCCAATTTTTGCAGTCGTAGAGCCTTTAACCAATTCCAATACATTACGATACTCCTGACCTTCGTCCAAGGCAGTCGTAAAGTTTTTTGGTTTGTTTAGTAAGATGTATACTTTTTTCTCCGGTGTCAAAGTCGAACCGTCAAAATTCACTACATCTCCTGGTTTTACCATATATCCCATTTCGGTAACAGGAATTCCGTTTACTTTCACGGTTCCGGATTGAATATAAATATCAGCATCACGACGCGAGCACGCACCAGAATTAGCGATGTATTTATTCAAACGAATTTCGTCTTTTACTTTCGGTCTCTTTGGTGCTTGATTTGGTTTTTTCTCTACTTTATCAGTAGCGATATCGGCAACTTTAGTATTTACTTTAACTTTTTTCGGCCCTTGAGCGCGCTTCTGCATGGCAGGTTTTGGCTTATTCGAACTTGGTCGTGAGCTATTCGCTCTTGGACTACTTTTCTTATTATTGCCTTCCTTGTTATTCATAATATTCCAATAATTTGTGCAAATATACTATTTATATAATTGACAATCAATAACTGCCAATTATAAAAACGCTAACTGTCTCGTTAATAAGCTAATTAATACCTTTTAGTTTAGTTTTTTGGAGCTATTTCCCGCTATCGTTTCAATCTTTTATTTTTTATGACAGTCCGCAATATGTTCCAAAGGATAAAATATGGCACACAGATAACACGGATTGAACGGATTTTGCACAGATTTAAATAACTGTCTCGTCCTGAAAAAAGTTTACACTTTTTGTTATTAATCCTGATATAAATTTACATTAATTCTTAATCCTAAAATGGGTTTATTTTTCATTGTAAATTTTATTAACTTTATA
>NZ_JBLNKS010000040.1:0-3551 GCF_048276375.1 Flavobacterium sp. ZB4R12
ATGCCCAGTAAAAAGAGTTAGAAAATCTCAAAATTGGACAAAAGATGTATTAAACAAATACGCAACTTATTAAATATAACAAAATTATTTCAACAACATTCTTTTAGACTACAGCCACTATTTTAACAAAATATTTTTTAACTCCTTTTTAATAGTTATTTTTTTCTTCCTTAACTTTTTTTTTAAAAATATTTTAAATTATTAGGATATAACTTCGTTTAGAACGAAACAAATGTTAAAGTTTTAAAATCAAAAATTAATTTTTTTAATTAAAAATTACATTTCAACGAGTATTTAGGTTACTGGTAGAAAAAAAAAATCAATATTACTAATTCTTTGTAAATTTGATTGTATAAAACAACAGCTGTTAAACAACTCAAAAACAGCTGATTAATCTTACGAGGAGAAGATTCTTTAAACCCCAAAAAAGAAATCTTTCATCCCTGAAAAAATTTGGAAATATCTAAATTTTTAAGACTTTAATTTTGAAATATAAATTTACGATTGATTCAATAAATGTGAATTAAAAATTTACAAATTAAACTTCATTTAAATAAATTTTAAAAGAACCTACTTTTTAAGTAAATTATATTGTGAGAAAATATGCCACTACACCCCACATTGCAAGCCAAACAATTTCAATTTGTTTGATTTATTATAATCATTTTATTTTTAACTAAACAATTAAAGATTATGAAAAATAGTACTCATTTATACCATTTACGTTTAGAATTTACTGGAGTATGTTTCTAAAAATTTGTCATTGCTTCGTCGGACACGAGCGATCAATGTCATTAAGTTAAGGATTCGTCAGTTCGTCCCGACGCTTCGGGAGAGTAATAATTTGCGACAGAAAATTTTTACGAAGTATCGAGAACCCTTACGTTTTGAAGGCTTCTCGATACAATTTTAAACATTAAAGCTATCGCATTAATGTTCAAAATTACTCGAAGTGACGGTTGAAACAGCTTAACTTAATGACATTGCACGAGCGATAGCGAACTGGCGAAGCAATGACAAACAGACGGCTTATTTATTCCAGTAAAAACAAACTTAAAATGGTATTATTACCAAACTAAACATCAAACGAATTTTCATTGCAATTGTTTTTAATTTTTAACAAAAAATCAATTTTGAATTAATCCCCAAATAATCAAAATTGAATAGTTATAATAAACCTATTTTTTAGTTTTTAAATTCTGTAAAAAATCAATTTGGCTGATATATAGTAGTCAGCAACAAGAAATCAATTTTGAATTAATCCCCAAATAATCAAAATTGAATAGTTAGGAGAAACCTATTTTTTAGTTTCTTAAATTCTGTAGGTAACAAACACTACAAAATCAATATTACAAACAATAAATTAAAATTTGATTGTATGAAATGAGCATAAAAGAAACTCGATGTAACTGCGAAGCACATCACTGAACACCAACAAAAAATATAAACAATGTGAAGTAAACACTAATGATGATATGCAAATTACATATGACCAATAAAAAGCAATAAAAATCTACGTATGAAAACAGAAACTACCCTCCTTTTACCGGCCTTCTTCACGATTGTTGGTAATAAATATTTTTCATTTGACGCCCCAAAGTCCTGGACGGGTTTAGTTCAAACTACGCTGTTGCAATCCAAAAAAATTATGCCCTTTGATCTATTAATCAACTTCCTGAAAAAAAATTCCGGAAGTATTGATTTTATTATTTTGAACGTTGAAAATCTTGCCAAAGCGATTCGACCTTCAACTCCTACAACAACCCTCAGATGTGAATTTTGCTATTTACAATCGTCTTACTTTCTAACGATTTAAAACAAATCAAAATGAAATCAAACTTTACACATTCGACAAAATTATTTACGTTTTTTTTAGTATGCTTCTTGAGTTTTTCAACGGTACTATTTGCCCAATCGGCAACGGTAACAACCGATAAATCAGATTACGCACCAGGTGAAACTGTAATTGTTACGGGAACCAATTGGCAGCCTGGTGAAACGGTAAAACTTACATTTACCGAAACACCTTTGATACATCCGGAAGAATATCTATATGCCACTGCTGATGCCGCTGGAAATATATATAATAACCAATATGTAATTCAGAATCATGACGTTGGGCAATTATTTACACTTATCGCAACGGGACTTACTTCCGGTTATAGTGCTCAAACCCTTTTTACAGATTCTATCACCTCCGGAATTGCACCAGTAAATCCGCCAACGGGAGGTTTCCATATTGAAGGGAACCTTGTGGCAAATACTCCAACAGTAGATAAGGGGGACTGGTTACCAGGGACAGGGGGGAGCGGAGGAAATGTACTTGATGCTTCGGGTACTCCTTTGAATACTTCAACTACGTTTCATTTGACAGATCTATATAATAGCACATCGGATGACATATTTGGAGGGGGTGATAAGGTAGATGATAATCCAAACGATTGGACGTGGGTGTCGAGTACTTCCAACGATAAAACTGACATGAATAATGCACTAATCCATTTAACTACAGATGCATCGGGCAATGTATGGTTTGTTTTTGCTGCCGATCGCTTTAGCAATAGCGGTAATGCCTATATGGATTTTGAATTCCTTCAAACTGCCATGACTAAAACAAGCGGTGGATTTTCAACTTCAGCTCCTGCCACAACTGGAGGCCGAACATTTGGCGATTTCTTATTGACGGTATATTTCGAAAGCGGTGTTGCCAAATTCGACATTCAAAGATGGGAACAAGTTAGCGGTGTTTGGCAATACAAAACCTATTCTGCCTCCCTTCCTGCCGGCTCCGTCTATGCCGCAGGAAATACGGCAAGCGTTCCTGTATCCTATGGTGCGTTCGGCACTGGTACCTATCCTAGCAACACATTTATTGAATCGGCTGTAAATTTAACGGCCGTATTAGGAGCAATTGACCCCTGCGTTAGCCTTAAAATAAAAACCATTTTTGTTAAATCTAAAACTTCCACTTCTTCATCTGCAGCTATTAAGGATTTTTTTAATCCGCTTCAAATTGATAATCTCATCCTCGGAAGTGCCGATGCAGGAGATGATGATACTGTTTGTTCAGGATCTCCTTATACGCTTCAGGGATCGGCCGTAGCTAGTCCAAGTTATTATGTTTTCTCTAAAACCTGGTCAGTAATATCAGGTGCAGCTAGTATTGCTGACCCATCAAATCTGAATTCAAATGTAACTGTTACGAGCAGCCCTGCAACACTCCGCCTTACTGTAGTTACGAAACCAATAAGTGGCATCGGATCAACATGTACCGTATCTGATGATGTGGTTATAACAGTGAACAATCTGACCCCTGGTAGCATCGATAATGCACAGACGATCTGCGAAGGCGATGATGTGGCGGCCTTCACTAGCACAACAGATGCTAGCGGAGATGGTACTATCACCTACCAATGGCAGTCCAGCACAACTAGTGCCGTCGCAGGATTTAGCAATATCGGTGGGGCTACATCAGCGACTTTCAATGACGGTACAATCACACAAGATACTTGGTACAAACGTATCGCTACTTCAACATTGCTTGGTAAAGC
>NZ_JBLNKS010000041.1:0-3543 GCF_048276375.1 Flavobacterium sp. ZB4R12
ATCAGAAGTCATGGCAAATAATTCGCCATACCATTTAGCGGCTTGGTCGAGCTCGGCATTATAGTAATAGGAATTTCCCAATTTTTGAAACATATCTGCCGATTTGTATCCTTTTTCTGCAAGCCTTTTGTAGGTTTTTATGGCATCTATATAAGCATAGTTGCCATATTTTTTTTCGGCTGCAGAAACTCTTGCTTTTTGGGCAAAACAGTTAAATGAAAAAACACTTACTATTGTTATAAAAAGGAGTATACTATTTTTCATAATGATTGTTTTTTAGAAGAATCTTAGTTTTATCAATTTATTGCAGTTTTTGAAATATATTATCTGGTATTGTTCCCGGATAATTGATTGAATTTCCCCAACATTTCATTGGCTTTGTCATTTTGACCTATGGCTTTCAAAGAATGTGCATAGCGGTAATAATATTCGGGTTCTAAATCAGAAGTCATGGCAAATAATTTGCCATACCATTTCACGGCCTTGTCCATCTCTGAATTATAGTAATAGGCGTTTCCCAATTTCTGAAATATCTCTACGGATTTGTATCCTTTCTCTGCGACCCTTTCATAGGTTTTTATCATAAATATGTAGGCATAGTCGCCATGTTTATTCGAAGAGTCTGTTACGCCTAAATTATAAGGTTTTAAGGTAGACTTTATCGAGTCTGTGATGGTTTCTGCATGATAATCAGGGAGTCGTATTTCTTTTTCAAAGCGCGGAGTTACAACTCTGGTGTTGTTTGGTCCTAAATCGTATGTGTTAACTAGGCTTGAGTCAGACACATTATAGGTAGTGGTGTACCCTCCAAATTTCATGTTGATGTTTTCTTTCACATGGTATACTTTTACAGTTCTTACAGGATTAGGAATCTTTTTTGACAGTATGTGACGCGTTATTTGTGTACTTTCCATTTTCTTGTCGGCTAGAGAAACCTTGGTTTTTTGTGCAAAACAGTTAAATGAAAAAACACTTATTATCGTTATGTAAAGGGGGATGTTATTTTTCATGATAATTGTTTTAGAAAAATCTGGGAGACGTAATTTTATTGTTGTTATTTAAATTTATTACCTAGTCTTAATTTCAGATAATTGATTGAATTTTTCCAGCATCTCATCGGCTTTGTCATTTTGACCTATAGCCCTCAAAGACTGGGCATATCGGTAATAATATTCAGGTTCGACATCTTGAGTCATGGTAAATAATTCGCCATACCATTTAGCGGCTTGGTCGAGCTCGGCATTATAGTAATAGGAATTCCCAAGTTTTTTAAACATATCTGTCGATTTGTATCCTTTTTCGGCAACCCTTTCATAGGTTTTTATGGCATCTATATTGGCAAAGTTTCCATATTTTTTTTCGGCTGTAGAAACTTTTACTTTTTGGGCATAACCGTTAAATGAAAATACAATTACTATTGTTATAAAAAGGAGCCTGGTAGTTTTCATATGTTATATTTTTATTGTTTTTTATCGGTCATATGTAATTCGCATATCGCTATCGGTGTTTGCATCGGATTTTCGTTATGCTCATTTCATGATGATTGTTTTTAGAAGAATCTAGGGGTTGTCATTTTTTTGTTTTTGTTGAATAATTCATAGCGCAGGAATATTTCATGCGAACCGGAATTATAATTGTCTAAATTGGTCGTTTCAAGATCATAGCCGTACCCAATATATAAAGCATCAGAGATTTGAAAGCCAACATTTGCACTTAGGGCAGCACTCCATCGGTAAGCGACTCCAACAACAAATTTATCGTTGATCATAAAATTTCCGGATATATCTACCTGAAGCGGAGCGCCTTCAACCATTTTGGTGAGCAGGGCAGGTTTGAATTTTGCAAAATTACTTAGATCAAACACATATCCGGCAATTAGGTAGTAATTTATTTTTTCTTTGAAAATAGCTACCTCATTATCATCATAACGGTTGGTTTCGATAAAATTAGGAACTGATAAACCCACATAGCCTTTATGGGAATGTAAATAGATACCGGCACCTATATTTGGTGAGAATTTATTATTAAAATCATGCAAACTAGGGTCGTCATCGACAGGATTTAATCGAGTAACGTCTAAATCGAATAGATTGGCGGTTGCTTTAATACCAAAAGAAAGTTTAACAGTCTCCGAAGTAGGAATGGTATAGGACAAATCGGCGGAGATAGTGTTCTCCTGAGTAGGTCCAATTTTATCATTTATAATAGACACCCCCAATCCTAAACGACTCTCGTTAAAAGGTGTATTCACTGACACTGCATTTGTAACAGGTGCTCCATCGAGTCCAACCCATTGCGTACGATGCAAAGCAAATATACTCAAGGCTCCTCTCGATCCTGCATAAGCGGGATTGACATTTATTGTGTTATACATGTATTGTGTAAACTGTGCATCTTGTTGGGCATAACTTACAACTCCAGTAAACAGCAAAGCGAATAATAGTATTCTTGTCTTCATTTGATTTCCTTTTTAAACCCAAGGGCTGTTAACCCTCAGGAATTAGATTTGAGTTAGATTTATCTGGTAAGGTATAAATACCCGTCTTTTTTATTAGCATGAATATCGCCATTTAGATCAACGGAAGTGTAATTCAGGATATAATAATAGGTTCCGGTAGGTAATCCAGAGGACTGGCTAATGGTTGTTCTTCCTCTTGAGATTCCGTCAAAATAGTTGCTGTCATTATTATAGTTTCTAGTTTCAAAAACCAATACACCCCAACGGTTGTAAATTTCAACAGTATTATCCGGATAACAGTCAATATCATTAATATTGTCGATTGTGAATTTTTCATTAATTCCATCACCGTTTGGAGAGAAGGCATTATGGACGAGTATTGTTCCACATCCTAACACTAAAGCTTTATCAACCTTTACTGTATCTGTATCAATGATATGATTTCCGTCTGGTGTTAATCCATTTGCAGTGGCGGTATTGGTTACTGAACCATTGGTTAAGTCATTTTTAATTATCGTATAACTTTGAGGAAATACTTGAGAACTACTGCCAGGTGTTAAGCTTTCAATAGTGGTGTTCAGTCCTGTTAATGGGTCAGTTACGATGATTTGATGAAGTGTTACATTACCTGTGTTTTTTACTTGTATGGTATAATTGATTATATCTCCAACCAAACTATATTCAGTAGTAGTAGCATTTTTGGTGACTTCTAAACGTGGATTTTGAGTAAGCGGCGTAACGGTTGGCGTATTATTTTCAACGGTTGTACCCGAAATATCGGTTACATCATTTCCTTTAGGATCTTTACCGGTTGCCAAAGCGGAATTGGTTACTCTCCCTGCATCGATATCAGCTTGGGTTATGGTATAAGTACCAGTCACTGAACTATTCGTAGCCCCAGACGCTAAAGAAGCAATTGGATTACCAGTTATAATCAAACCTATTAATGGATCTGTGATAATGATATTGGTTACGATTACATTACCCGTATTGGTCACTGCAAAAGTATAATTGATTTTTTCACCCACTTGAGCGAAACCATCATTGTTGGTGTCGCTAAAGACACCAGTTTTCACTAAAGCAAT
>NZ_JBLNKS010000042.1:0-3308 GCF_048276375.1 Flavobacterium sp. ZB4R12
GTGCAAAAGTAGCACCTTTATTCAGTTATTCAAGCTTTTTAATCACTTTTTTTTAACGTTTTCTTGTCTTTTTCTTTAACTCGCTGGTATCTTGGTTCTTGAATAGCAAAGTTTTTTAGGTTGATTTGTATTCAATGACACAGATCCTTCCAATCTTCGCTCTTTGCTGTACCATACTATATATAGTATAACTTTATTATTCTCTTCTTTATTTATCTAATCTGACTCGAAACTCCGATTTATAGCGATTTTAGTCGGATTGTAAATTGTTGTACCAACAATAAATAGCATTGATACAAGCTACATACTATATAATATAATGCAACCAGAATTTAGTAAACCCGCAAGAAAATGGAATTGAAACGCAATTTGGTAAGGACACGTAGCGAATAGCCGACCCATTATACAAAAAGATGCAAATCTGCATCAATCCTAAAAGTTATAGGGAAAAATCAAAAAAAATCTTTGTATTTTCAAATTAAACATAAATGCAAGATTCCTATAGCGAACTAATCAAATAATTATTAACCGAGATAATCCTCGAATATTTCGAGTTAACTTCTTATAGAAAAGAACAAGAAGTCCTTCATCACTACTTAAAATAGATTAATTCTATTCCAAAAGAATATCGAGAACACAAATTAAGCTCCGAAAGGCTCTTTGATGAGATAACTGTTCAGGATTTTCCAGTATATCTTCATATGACTCTATAATAGCACTACTAAAGCTATTTTTAGAAATTAAAATTTAGTTAGAAGTAAAAATCGAACAACCCAGGAGTTTGTTTTTTTTAAAAAAGGGATCAATAGACTCTAGCCCAAATAATTATAATACTGATAACACTATCAACTAAGTTATTGGTAAAAAATTAGATCAAGTCTAAAAGTTATGGAGAAATATAAAAAAGGAGATATTTGTATTTCCAAATCAGATGCAAATACAAGATTCCTATAGCGAACTTATCAAGTTATTATTACCGGAGATAATCGTCGAATATTTCGAGTTAACTTTTTATAAAAAAGAGCAAGAAGTACTTCATTTGTATTTAAAAGAGAGCAACTCTATTCCAAGAGAGCATCGCCATGAAAAACTAAGTTCAAAAGGATTCTTTGATGAGATAACAGTTCAAGACTTTCCTATTCGTGGACATCAAGTGTATCTTCATATCACAGGTAAAAGATGACTTATACCATTTTGTCTTTGAATTTACTGTTATAATTTGTAAATTTGGCGTATGCCAAAAAAGATAAAAATAGAGATAACTGAAAGCTTAGAATTTCTGAGCAATGAGCACATCAAAGCAAAAGGGGAACTTAAAAAAGACCGCTTAAAAGTTTTGATTTATATTAAGGAGGGAAAATATCATTTCCAAAGTGATATAGCTAAAAAATTAGGTAGGACTGAGAAAACCGTGCGAGAATGGATACAGGAATATAGTCAGTCTGGACTTTCATCTCTTCTTAAAGTAAGTAGCGGAGGTAATAATACCAGAACAATTTCGGATAAAGCTTTAGAACTTATCGCTAAAAAAATCCTAGACGTAGAGACAACTATAACGTCTTATCTTGAACTTCAGTTAATTATAGAGGAAGAGTTAGGTGAGAAAATAGCATATGGAGCTTTATACTCTCATTGTAAACGTAAATATAAGTCTAAACTAAAAGTGGCTAGGAAATCACATCACAAAAAGGATAAAAAAGCTGAGGAGCTTTTTAAAAAACCTTAGATTTTCCTTAAAACAAATTAGATTAGGTCTAAATAAAAACAGCGTCACTTCTGTTAATCTGTACTTTCAAGATGAAAGCCGTTTTGGTCTAATAACTAAGCAGAAACGAGTAGTTTCTGCAAGAGGTATAAAACCAATTGGGGAATATATGCACAGCTACAAATACAAGTGGCTATGGGGAAGTTTTTCTCCTATTACAGGAGAAAGTTTTTGTATGACAACAACAGGTGTTTGTAAAGAATTGTTCATTAAACATTTGGAAGACTTTAGCAAGCATAAGCCTGAAGAACTTAAAATTATAGTGATAGACAATGCGGGATTTCACTCAACGAAAGATATAATTTTGCCGGAAAACATAGTATTAATGCCGATTCCGCCTTATTGTCCTGAATTGAACCCTGCAGAAAAGGTTTGGCAATGGATGAAAGACAAAATAGCGATGAAGCTGTTTGATACATTGGAAATTCTTGAAAGCAAAATGGATGACCTAATAAATAACCTAGAGGGAGACTTGATAAAATCGATTACAGGGTATGATTTTTATACAAGAACCTTTTCCAGTGTTTTTAAAGTTTAAATGGTATTAATGAAGATATTGGTAAAACGTATTTAGGGATTGGAATTTAGTAACAGACGGGGACTTGGGTAACACAAGAGTTTGCTTCTTTTCTAAAAGAAATCAATAGATTCCAGACCAAATAATTTTAATGCTATTGCTTCTTTCTATGGAGTTTCTGGCAAAAAATTACAACATCAATACAAAGATTTCGGATCAAGCCAAAAAGTTGGGGACAAATATTTAAATAACTAGATTTGCATTACTAAAAAAACATGTTTTGGATTTAGAATTAGCTATTTATTTTTTACCCGAAGGAATACTAGATTATTTTGACCCGGCATCTCACAAACTAGAAAAAGAAAAGCACACTTTTACCTAGGGAAAAAACATCATACCTGAAGAATATAAATTCAAGTTAGCCAAATCCAAAGGCTTCACTCCGGAAATTACAGTTGAAGACTTTCCCCTTCGAGGCAAATCAGTACTCCTTCACATTAAACGACAACGATGGACTTTAGAGAGTGGGGTAATAAAAGAGATTGGGAAATCGTAGCTAAAGGGACACGAATAACTTCTGAATTCGCGTCTTTTTTAAAAGGTATCATTGGATAACAATGCTGTAAGCGCCAGTAAACTCGGGAGCTATTACAACAATGCCAATGATAAAAAACTACAGTATCATTATAAAATCATTTAAGTGATTTTAAAAATTGGACACAAAAAACGCATACTAAAAAATGGTTGCTGTTTAGTAAAAACCTAAGCAAATATCTAAGTTTAGGCGAGACCTCACTTTCTAATGGCAAACTATATACCATTTTGACTAATAAAAATACCAAAGGAAAGAAAGGAGCCATTGTAACCGATAGATTCCATGTTTAAAATTTACAACTTAATCTGTTCAATTAGGTATTCCGGCGAAACTGTACCACCTATTCCGGTACAAAGTGTACCACTTTTTTAATGATGTTTTCTGTGGTTAAAATTAGATATTTTTTTTAGTTATTTTTTCATTTTTTTACG
>NZ_JBLNKS010000043.1:0-2671 GCF_048276375.1 Flavobacterium sp. ZB4R12
AACTGAGTATTCCACCCCAAACTGTACCACCTATTCCAATCCAAACTGTACCACTTATTCCGGTGTAAAGTGTACCACCCGTTCCGGCGCAAACTGTACCACCTATTCCGGCGTAAAGTGTACCACCCATTCCGGTGCAAAGTGTACCACTTTTTGACGATGTTTTTTAGCTGTATTTTGTGATACTAAAATCACAAAGTATGAGCAATCAAACAATAGGGTCAATTATGGTACGAGAAATTATTCGAATGAAAGAAATGGGATTTTCTATGCGAAAAATCGCTCGAAGCATTGGGAAATCCAGAACTACAATTTTAAAATATATCACTAGTATTGAAGCCTCGGATTTAAGCTTCAAGGAACTTTTAGAGCTTACAAGTGAGGATATTTACGAGCTTTTTGGAACCACACAAAGTATTGCCAGCAGTAATACTGATGTTATTCAGAAAGAATTATTGGCATTTTATCCTTATGTAGAAAAGGAACTCAAGCGTGTTGGTGTTACCCGCCATATCTTGTGGGACGAATACAAACAGAAACATCCTGAGGGGGTAATGTATAGCCGTTTCTGCGAGTCTTACAGGCAATGGAGTAAGAAATCAGATGGCTATATGCCCGTGGCTCATAAATATGGAGAGAAACTATTCATTGATTATGCAGGCAAAAAACTGCATATAATCGACAGGCAAACGGGCGAAATAAAACCCGTAGAAGTCTTTGTGGGTACCCTTGGAGCGAGTCAATATACTTATATTGAAGCCTCTTTTTCTCAACAAATCCCCGATTTTATAACCAGTGTCCAAAATTCTTTTTTCTTCTTTGGAGGCGTTCCCGCCTGTGTAATTCCTGATAATTTAAAGTCGGCTGTTACCAAAGCCGACAAATACGAACCTTTTGTAAACGAACAATTCGCCCGTTTTTCAGAGCATTACAACACCTCTGTAATGCCCACCCGTTCTCGAAAACCAAAGGACAAACCCTTGGTTGAAGGTGCTGTAAACATTGCCTACACCCGTATATATGCCGCCTTGAGGAATACGGAGTTTTACAGCATTGGCGAGCTAAACGCTGCCATAAAAGTATGCTTGGAAGCGCATAATAAAAGTCCTTTCCAGAAAAAAGAACACAGTCGCTGGACACTTTTTCATGACAACGAAAAGGCCTGCTTAAAACCCTTGGCAATCGAGAAATACGAGTTAAGAGACTACAAAACAGCTACGGTGCAGAAAAACTGCCACGTTTATTATTCTCCAGATAAGAATTATTATAGCGTTCCCCATACTTTAATTGGAAAGAAAATCAAGATGATTCTCACTCAAAGCGTGGTGGAAATTTATCATCAGCAAACCCGTGTCGCCTTTCATTCTCGTAGCCGAAAAGCCTTTGACTACGTAACTTTAAAAGAACACTTGCCTGTTAACCACACTTATAACTTGGATTGGAGTTCGGAATACTTTATAAATTGGGCTGCTAAAATTGGTGCCAACACAAAGGAATCTATAGAGAAAATACTCTTGCAAAAACAGTATCCGGAGCAGAATTATAAAAGCTGTATGGGTATATTAAGTATGGCTAAAAAAGTTGGAAACCAACGACTCGACAATGCCTGCAAAAGAGCCCTACTCTTTGATGCCGTGGGATATAATCCGATAAAAAACATCTTAGAAAAAGGACTTGACAAGCTAGAAGATCAAGTGAAATTGTTTTATACAATCCCAATTCAACACGAAAACATCCGAGGGTCAGAGTATTACAATTAAAATTTCATGAAGAAACCAAAACAACCCAATGTCTTTTATAATAACCCAGTAACTTTTATATTATTCACTAAAAAAATCAAATCATGAACACTACCTCAACAATTGAAAAAATGCAAAAACTCCGTCTTGTAGGGATGAAACGAGCTTACGAATCCTCGTTTGAGACCAGAAACCAAGACACATTTACCAACGATGAATTTATTGTCTGGCTCATAGAATCCGAGGACAATCAGCGCAACAACAGCAGAACCGAGCGATTATTAAAGAACGCTCGGTTCCATTACCAAGCATCAATCGAAGAAATAAACTACGCATCGGAACGTGGTTTAGATAGAAATTCGCTAACAAGATTATCAGACTGCTCTTTCATTGACAGACACGAAAACATAATAATTACGGGCTGCACAGGCACAGGGAAGAGCTATTTGGCAACGGCATTAGGGCTGCAATCCTGCATAAAAGGATACAAAGTATTGTACTATAATTTAGGAAAACTTTTTCATAAACTAATGATCGCAAAAGCAGATGGAACCTATATCAAAGAGCTTGCTAAAATAGAAAGTCACGATTTATTGATTCTTGATGATTTTGGAATACAAGCAATAGATCAAGAAAAACAAATGATATTGATGGATTTGATAGAAGATCGAAATCAGAGGAAATCAACTATTTTCAGTTCTCAAATTCCTGTAAAAAATTGGTATGATTTAATCCAAGAAAAAACAATAGCAGATGCAATTTTGGATAGGATAATTCACTCCGCAATTCGGTTCGAACTTAAAGGTGAATCGATGCGTAAAAAAATGAAAAAATAACTAAAAAAAATATCTAATTTTAACCACAGAAAACATCATTAAAAAAGTGGTACACTTTGTACCGGAATAGGTGGTACAGTTTCGCCGGAATACCTA
>NZ_JBLNKS010000044.1:0-2466 GCF_048276375.1 Flavobacterium sp. ZB4R12
TTGTTTTCTCTTAAGGCATCGGGATGCTTTTTTTTGTAGTCATAATACTGTTTTTTAATTATATTAGCAAAGTAATTAAAATTCAGATTGGTGCTACCGAAGGTTTAGTTCAACAGCAGTTACACAAGATGCAAGGATTTAGTGGAATTGCTGTCCCGCAAGAAAAATAAATATTAACAGAAAATATGCAGTTAGGAAGCCTTGCACCTCGTGTAGCCGCGGAACGTTGTAGGCAATGCTAACGAAGACCAAGACAATTCAAAACAATTTTTAAATTAAACCAAAATGAACATTAACTTATTTCTTTGGTTATTATTAATAACTTTACCAGAAATGGTATTTTCTCAATCGGCCGACTTTACCATTCAAGATGTAAAGTTTGAAAGTCAAGGCGTCACTCTTGCAGGCTCTATTTTAACGCCTAAAAAAACATTTGCAGCAGTTGTAATTGTTCATGGGTCTGATCCTGTAAAAAGAGAAATGGAGTTCGCTAAACGTCTTGCCAAAGAAGGTATTGCTGTATTGACATATGATAAACGTGGAGTTGGAGAATCAGGCGGTGTATATGTAGGACCATCTGTTGGCACGAATAATATTGACACTACTAATCTTAATTTATTATCTCACGATGCAAGTTCAGCAGTATATACATTTCGAACCTATTTGAAAGATAAAAAAACACCAATTGGATTAGTTGGCTTCAGTCAAGCAGGATGGATAATCCCAATTACTGCAAGTAAAAATCCACAAATAGAATTTATGGTTTTATTTAGTTGCCCTACAATTACAACTCTAGAACAACTTCGATTTCAGTTTTATACTAATGGAAACAATAATTTTTGGGAAAATCATACAGAATCAGATGCTCGTGAACATACTAAAGATGACCCAGACAGATATCAATTCGTGGCGACTGACCCAAAAACTTCTCTGAATACTCTTTCAATTCCAGGACTTTGGCTTTTTGGTGAGAAAGATATACAGATTCCAGTAAAGTTGTGTATGGAGCAATTAAATACATTGAAAGCTCAAGGCAAACCTTTCGAATATACCTTGTTTTCAACATTAGGACACAATACTGCTTCTGGCAATATTACAGCACCAGTTGATATTTCAATTCAGTGGATAAAACAGAAAGCTTTGAACATTAAGAAGTCTAAAGTATCAAAATAAAGCACTGCCTACAATCGAGTAGACGGCTCCACCAGAAACTGACGGAGTGCGCCTCTCACACCACCGTACGTACGGGTCTCGTATACGGCGGTTCGCAAAGTGATGGGTTTAGTTCCATGTAAATCTCCAACATTGATTGATAGCCTTTCTTCTTAAGTCTCAGTAGGGTAATTGTAGTGGTTAGAATCGGACTTTGGGCAATGCGCCAGCCTCCTTTTCTGGTTCTGCTCCAAGCATAGGCATGGTCTTTGTCAATCCCTAATCGCATCAGGTTTTTCCTTTTGCGTTCAGGTTTAGCTCATGCGTTTTTATTGTTTTTTGGTATTCGTGATTTTCGCTTCGCTACAATTCTTCCAGTCCGTCCAAATGCAATAGCGCAGTCGGTTGCGCAACCAACCATCAATATCTCGTAACTTTCCTTGAATACTCGTCCCCCGAAAATAGTTTAACCATCCTCGTTGGATTTGCTTCGCCTGTTCGCCTATTGGCTCGGGTCGTTGATTTTTCGGATGCGTTCCTCGAAACTTCTCGGTGCGGTTTTGCGGGTTACTTCTTTTTACTTTACATAGTGGGAAAATTGTTTTAATTATAGTTTAAATCGCATATATTTACTTTAAATTAATTTCGAAGGAACACTATTTGAGTTTTTTAGCCCTAGTGAATTTTAAAGCTGACAAGAACATCGCCTTTCTACCCAGAATATTTTTTTAATGGAATTACATAAACACTATCAATATGAAATGGAAATTATCATTTTACTTAATTATAAGTATCAGCATTTTAGGTTACAGTCAAAAAATTGATGAATCTGAATCAATAAAGAGACTACTGGAAAAAGAATCAGCCACATGGAGAGCTGCTGATAGTAAAGGCCATACGGAATGTTGGTACATTCAGCCGTACAGCAGGATATTGGTTTCGACCGCAGAAGGTGTTACAATAGATGTGCCTCCAACTGCGATGATCAATACAAATCCCAGTGCAATGGGTAACGGTGGCTTTTCAGTGAATACCAACTACAAAATGAGTATCCACGAGAATAATGCCTGGGTAAGCCATGATGAAGAATCAACCGCAAAGGATGGCAAAAAAACATTCTCTTATGAAATCAGGCTATTAGAAAAAATAGAGGGGCAATGGAAATTAGTGGGCCAGTCCATTCATATTTACAAGCCTAACTAAACCACTATGGGCTGAAAGTCCATAGATTTGGTTGTCAGACTTAAAGTCTGCACGCTTGCTAGTCTTCAATTATGAAGTTATCATTATTATTTTCATTCGGATTTCTATGAT
>NZ_JBLNKS010000045.1:0-2199 GCF_048276375.1 Flavobacterium sp. ZB4R12
TGTATTATTTGAACTAACAGCAAGAGTAATAAAATGTCCTTATTTGTTTCCACTTCGAACTTTCGTCTTCTTTCCTAAAAGTGTTGTTTGCACAACTAACATTCAGGCTCTAGAAAGGAGGTGTTCCAGCCGCACCTTCCGGTACGGCTACCTTGTTACGACTTAGCCCTAGTTACCAGTTTTACCCTAGGCAGCTCCTTGCGGTCACCGACTTCAGGCACCCCCAGCTTCCATGGCTTGACGGGCGGTGTGTACAAGGCCCGGGAACGTATTCACCGGATCATGGCTGATATCCGATTACTAGCGATTCCAGCTTCACGGAGTCGAGTTGCAGACTCCGATCCGAACTGTGACCGGTTTTATAGATTCGCTCCTGGTCGCCCAGTGGCTGCTCTCTGTACCGGCCATTGTAGCACGTGTGTAGCCCAAGGCGTAAGGGCCGTGATGATTTGACGTCATCCCCACCTTCCTCGCAGTTTGCACTGGCAGTCTTGTTAGAGTTCCCGACATGACTCGCTGGCAACTAACAACAGGGGTTGCGCTCGTTATAGGACTTAACCTGACACCTCACGGCACGAGCTGACGACAACCATGCAGCACCTTGTAAATTGTCTTGCGAAAAGTCTGTTTCCAAACCGGTCAATCTACATTTAAGCCTTGGTAAGGTTCCTCGCGTATCATCGAATTAAACCACATGCTCCACCGCTTGTGCGGGCCCCCGTCAATTCCTTTGAGTTTCATTCTTGCGAACGTACTCCCCAGGTGGGATACTTATCACTTTCGCTTAGCCACTGAGATTGCTCCCAACAGCTAGTATCCATCGTTTACGGCGTGGACTACCAGGGTATCTAATCCTGTTCGCTACCCACGCTTTCGTCCATCAGCGTCAATCCATTAGTAGTAACCTGCCTTCGCAATTGGTATTCCATGTAATCTCTAAGCATTTCACCGCTACACTACATATTCTAGTTACTTCCTAATAATTCAAGTCAGACAGTATCAATGGCCGTTCCACCGTTGAGCGATGGGCTTTCACCACTGACTTATCTGACCGCCTACGGACCCTTTAAACCCAATGATTCCGGATAACGCTTGGATCCTCCGTATTACCGCGGCTGCTGGCACGGAGTTAGCCGATCCTTATTCTTACAGTACCGTCAAGTTTGCTCACGAGCAAGTGTTTCTTCCTGTATAAAAGCAGTTTACAATCCATAGGACCGTCATCCTGCACGCGGCATGGCTGGATCAGGCTTGCGCCCATTGTCCAATATTCCTCACTGCTGCCTCCCGTAGGAGTCTGGTCCGTGTCTCAGTACCAGTGTGGGGGATCTCCCTCTCAGGACCCCTACCCATCGTTGCCTTGGTAAGCCGTTACCTTACCAACAAGCTAATGGGACGCATGCTCATCTTTCACCGATAAATCTTTAAATACATCTTGATGCCAAGTCGTATTACTATAAGGTATTAATCCAAATTTCTCTGGGCTATCCCTTTGTGAAAGGTAGATTGCATACGCGTTACGCACCCGTGCGCCGGTCTCTAGTTCCGAAGAACTATACCCCTCGACTTGCATGTGTTAAGCCTGCCGCTAGCGTTCATCCTGAGCCAGGATCAAACTCTTCATCGTATATTGTGCGAATTCAAATTAATTTGAACTCTTTTTTATATTCGACTAAATTCTCTAGTGGTTTTTTCAAATCTTTCGATTCTATTACTCTTTATTCTTTTGTCTTGAAATCTCTTTCAAAACGGCTGTCAATTCAATATGTCTAGGAACGTGTTCTGCTTTGTTTTAACTGAATTTATTTCAGTTTCTTTCGTTTCGTTTGGCACACATGGTGCGTCTCTGGAAGCGGGTGCAAAAGTACAACTTCTTTTTAATCTCGCAAGTGTTTTGGAAAGTTTTTTTGAAAATTTTTCGTTTCCTTTTTCTTTCCTGTAAAACGCGATTTCTCAACGTTTCCACCCACTCAATCTGTCTATGAACTTGCTCCCTTTCGGGTCGGCAAAGATAACTACTTCTTTCTTTTCTCGCAAATCTTTTTTCTAAAACTTTCGCCTTATTTTTGATTCACTTTCCAATATTTAAGTAAGAACATCCGCGTCATTGCGGGTGCAAAAGTAGCACCTTTATTCAGTTATTCAAGCTTTTTAATCACTTTTTTTTAACGTTTTCTTGTCTTTTTCTTTAACTCGCTG
>NZ_JBLNKS010000047.1:0-1684 GCF_048276375.1 Flavobacterium sp. ZB4R12
AAGAGGAATGTAATCAGACGACAAAACATCGTAAACCACTTTAAGGAAACCGCCGTACACGTAAGTACATACGGTGGTGTGAGAGGGCGGGGGAGTAATCCCCCTACCTACTCGATTTCCTCACCTCATCCCGAAGCCTCGGGACTCTCCAAAGGAGAGGGAGCCAAAAGGGAAATGAATGGGTTGCATGATTTTTAAATCGGTGAGGGATTCAATTATTGATTGTTTGTCACCGTAGAGACGCATTGCTATGCGTCTCTGCTGCATTTGAATTTCCTTCATGCGATAACGTATATTTGCAATCTGTGTCTATTAATAATGATGTTTTGTGTTTTAAAAGTATAAAAAAAATTACAACTTTATTGTTGTAGTTTTTATTGTTTTGTGGCTTATGTTTGTGGGCACAGATTGCAAATCTGCGCTATCGAAGTGGAGATAAATCTGGGCGGTCGGGCTTTTTTATTTTTGATAAATCAGCAAGTGCTTCTTTGTTTATTTCTATTGTATATCTGCCCATATATTTTTGGTATCTACTTCGATGTAGTTTTCATCTCTGTAGGTAGATTTATGAAAGTTTTTATGGTGTTTCTCTAACCTTTGGATAATTTCTGGATTCGTAATTTCATTGTTTTGATCAATTACTTCCACATCAAAAGCTTTTAAATTTTTTTTGATGATTGCAATTTGAGAAATGTCTTTTATGTTTACAGTGAGTGCGGTCATTTTAATAGGTAAGTAATGAGCATTATATAATGCCGTATTTTGTTTTTTCAAAGTTGGTTACAACTAGTATTGATACTGCGAATTAATCAATTTTATCATGCGACAACAAATCATTCCGATTACTTAATTAATTAAGATACAAAGATATAAAATATTCGGGTTATTGTTGAGAGCCTAATTGTTAAAAAAGCTCCTAGCCTTTTGAAGGCTAGGAGCTTTGATATTACAGGTTTCTTAAAGTCAGGAGACTTCGAAGAGCCTGGGGATTGTTAAAAAAAACTCCCAGACTTTTTGAAAGAATAGGAGTTTTGGTGTTTTGTGTTGTTTACAAAAGCTGGGATACTTTGAAGAGCAGAAAATAAATTTAAAATCTGTCGTCTGAAGAAAACATTTTTATTGCTATTGCAACTACAGCAATTGCAATCGCAATAACGGGATGTGTTATTAGTAACCAAATGCCTAACCCAACTATTATTATGCCTATTAGAATTTCCATTGTAATTATATTAAAGAGTTATATTTTCAAATCTCTAAATCAAGTTTAGAGAATTATGTTTTTTGATTCATAAGAATTAGTAAATTTCTTTTATCCTCAATAGCTTCTGGAAAATTTGGATTTAAACGAATAGCTATGTCGTAATCTGCTAAAGCTCCGATAAAATCATTTTTTTGAAATTTTGCAAAGCCCCGATTATAATACGCATCGGGATAGTTTGGTTTCAGTTTTATTGCTTTGTTAATTTCTATAATAGCAGTATCGTAATAATCAAAATGATTATTAACCCAACCTTTAAGAAAATATATTTCAGCATTGTTTTGATCTAATTTTTCCGCTTTATATAGTAACTGAGTATTCCACCCCAAACTGTACCACCTATTCCAATCCAAACTGTACCACTTATTCCGGTGTAAAGTGTACCACCCGTTCCGGCGCAAACTGTACCACCTATTCCGGCGTAAA
>NZ_JBLNKS010000048.1:0-1654 GCF_048276375.1 Flavobacterium sp. ZB4R12
TGTCTTGTCCTAAAATAGGTTTACACATTTAAACGACAATTAAATGAGAACAAGTAAAGTTATTTTAGGATTTAAAAGGCCGATAGAAATTTCTAATATGGAACGTCGGCAGATAGTTGAGGAGTATATTGTGAGTGGAAAAACCAAACAGGATATTTGGAAAAAACACACGGGTCAGGAAGTAGAACGTGGTCAGTTGACTCGTTGGATGAGACAGTTAGGTTTTATAGAGTCAAATAATATTTCTAAATTAGAGGACGTTAATACGCAAGACATGGCGAAATCTAAAGAGCAATATTGGGCTGAGAATCTTCAGTTGAAACAAAAAATTGAAGAGTTAGAAAAAGCCTTGGTTAACTCCGAATTACGTGCTACTGTATTCGAAACTATGATAGAGGTTGCTGAAAAGGAATTGAAAATTAGTATCAAAAAAAAGTCCTTTACCAGACGATCTACAAAATGAAAGAGCTTAGACCTAACGTAGGATTAAGTCGTTTATGTTGGTTGTTTGGTATAACAAGGCAAGCCTATTATCAAAGTTTTCATCGAGAAGAATTTGTTGAAATAGAAGAAGAATTGGTTCTAAAGGAAGTGATAACCATCCGAAAAAACCATCCAAGAATAGGTACAAGGAAGTTGTATATCATGTTGGAAGGGTTCATGTTAGAACATCAAATTAAAATTGGAAGAGATGCTTTATTTGATTTACTTTCTGAACATCAACTGTTGATAAGGCAAAGAAAAAGAAAGGTCACCACAACACAATCACATCATTGGTTGAAGAAGTATCCTAATTTAATCAGGGATTTTATTCCAACGGCACCTAATCAATTATATGTAAGCGATATAACTTATTGGCGAATAGAAATAGGATTTGTTTATATTTCATTCATTACAGATGCATATAGCCATAAAATAGTAGGTCATAATTTGGCTGAAACATTAGATGCTATTGAGAGTGTAAGTGCTTTAAGAATGGCTCTATTGTGCATTAATAAAGGAATTGAACTCATACATCATTCTGATAGAGGAGTTCAATATTGTAGTGGAAAATATGTAACTTTATTAGAGAAATATAACATAAATATAAGCATGACTGAGAATGGAGACCCTCTTGAAAATGCAATAGCAGAAAGAGTAAATGGCATTCTTAAAGGAGAATATCTCGAATGTTATATAATTGATAATTTTGAACAAGCTAGAGAACTATTAGATGCTGTTGTGAAGTTGTATAATGAAGAAAGACCTCATATGAGTATTGGAAATTTAACACCCGAAAAGGTCCATACCAACGAATTGGAAAAAGGAGAAAAGAAATGGAAGAATTATTATCAGAAGAAATTAGAAACAAATCTAGACTTAGAAATTCTATAAAGGCGCGTAGGTTTTTTTAGTTTTTTCCTCTCTAAAAAAGAGAAGTTAGTTTAAATAAAAAAGACTTGAACCGAAATTCAAGCCTCTCTTTTTTTAGTGATTCTATGGTTTTGGCACTTGATAGGTTGCTCCTCAGCAGAGCCTGTCTCCATCCTCACATAGACAATATAAAGTTAATAAAATTTACAATGAAAAATAAACCCATTTTAGGATTAAGAATTAATGTAAATTTATATCAGGATTAATAACAAAAAGTGTAAACTTTTTTCAGGACGAGACA
>NZ_JBLNKS010000049.1:0-1332 GCF_048276375.1 Flavobacterium sp. ZB4R12
TGGTTATTGCGGCGGGGCTCACCTCTTCCCATCCCGAACAGAGTAGTTAAGCCCGCCTGCGCAGATGGTACTGCAGTTATGTGGGAGAGTATGTCGTCGCCTTTCTTTAATCTGAACTCGTTTCAGATTCTATAAATCCTCATCATGAATTTGATGAGGATTTTTTTTGTTGAATAGTTTTTTTATTACATTAACCCAACTTGCAGAAAATAACATGTAAAGTATTTAATATGTATGATTTACGGTTGTTGTTTTTATATTTGGGGACTACAAATTTTATACTTTCTATATATGCTTTTCGATTTAGTTGCCGTTTTTCCTTAAAATCAAGCCATTATTGATTTTTAATTACATATAAATGATTATTCTTTTTGTTGGTAAACATAAAAATTTAATTTACAATTAAATGTTAAAATATGAGTACTACAAACACAAAAAACTCCTTAAGAACTAAACGTAAAAAATTAACTGTACCTCCCATTGGAATCACCATCTCATTTGTTCTTTAATTGGGCTTAATTTTAATTATTTAACAAATATTTAACTTTTTGCTTGCAAGTTGGATTAAAGGATTTTTTGGACCAAGCTATATTTTTGAGGACTGGCATAATTATGCATATAATTTAGTTATCCTAAACAAGAAGAATTCAATATCTCTGACACCTTTAAATTTGCTCTAATTTTTTTTGTATTAAAAGACCCCGCGGAAGCATTTGTACTTCTATTATCAAAATAGTTTAAAATTGGTTCATAATGGATTTGTATCGATTTTGAAATCGTGTTGAAGGATTTAAATCCAGCATCGCTACTTTATTATACCACTACGCTAATTTCAATCTAGCTATATTTTATCCGTATTATTTTCATAAATGTAACTTAGACTTTGTGATAACTCGTACGCTTTTTCTATACTTGGATACAATTCAAATAATAAAGAAGCTCTTTGAACTTGTGTTTGAGTCCATTTATTTCTGGATTTGAATAATATATTATGACTATCCGTAACTAATACCAAGTTGTTTCTAATGCAGCAATCATAAGCCTATCCGATAGTTTGTCCCCAAAATATCTTCTGTTAAATTTGTAGCAGAACTCGTCAAGATAATACTGTAAGTAACAGGAACGATATATTGTCGTATTTTATAGGGTCAAACCCTCAATGACTATGTAGTTTGCCTCTAAAAACATATACGACATTATTTTAATCAAATTACTTACATATTGTTGATTTACGCAATTATGATGGATGCCTAAAAGTACTTTCTTGGCATTACTGATTGTTCTGTTTACCCAAGGAAATACCTTTGCCGATTTTTGCTTGTTTGGTTCCAC
>NZ_JBLNKS010000050.1:0-1327 GCF_048276375.1 Flavobacterium sp. ZB4R12
CCAAAGAATTGATGCTATCGGCCAAGGTAAAAACCAAGTGAAAGTATGGTACGGGCAAAAGTTCCGTTTCTCTTTTTTCTATCCAATCTTCCCGATTCTTGCCCTGGCACTTCGGGCAATGCCGATTGCGGCAACTGTTGTAACTTATAATGAGGTTGCCACAACTATCACAAGCATCAATATGACCACCCAATTGTGCCGTTCGACATTTTTTGATGGCCGAAAGCGTGCGCAGTTGCCAAGTATTTAATCCATAGTTTTCAATTTTTGAACCAATTTTCCGCAGTACATCCGCTACTTCAAACTGCGGCTGCATTTTGCAAAAAGGGTATCCAATGGACTAAAAATACGCTGGCTTTCGAGTTGGGCAATCTGCAGATACTCCATCGTGGTTTCGATGTTTTGGTGTCCCAAAAGGTCTTTCAGGGTCATAATATCCATTCCATCTTCGAGTAAATGCGTGGCGTAACTATGCCGAAGTGTGTGGGTATGAACTTCTTTTATAATACCTGCTGCCTTGGAGACTTGCTTCACTGCCCATTGAACGCCTCGTTGTGAATAACGATTGTCAAAATCGCCTCCTGCTCCATTAGGCAAAGGCTGACCGTTGAAAAGATACTCTTGGGGTTTTTCGGCTTCGATGTACTTTTTTAAACCCCGAATCAAATGCACCGAAAGTGGCACATAACGGTCTTTTTTACCTTTGCCCTGCACCACTTTGAGTTGTTTTCTATCGAAATCCAAATCCTGCAATCGTACACTGCGTGCTTCCATACAGCGAAGTCCACAACCATAAAGCAAGCCAATGAGGATTTTGTGTTTGAGTAGTTTGGCAGCTTGGAGCATTGCCCAAACTTCTTCCTTGCTCAAAACAACCGGGAGTTTTTTTTCGTGCTTTATCGAGGGCAAACGCAGGAATTCATAAGGCAAGCCTTCGGATTTTAGCAAAAACCGAAGACCATAAACGCAGTGTTTAAAATACGTTTGCGAGGGAGTTTTGGACTTTTTTTGTTGATAAAACAAGTAGTCCTGTACTTGTTCAGGATCGAGTTCAGTCGGAATTTTGCCGTAATAAAGCGATATAGCCGCCACGTGACGGGAATAATTATTGAAAGTACTTTGGCTTCTGCCTAAAACGGAAACCGTTCGCTCAAAACGTTTTAACAGTTCCTCAAATCCGGGAACTTCGCGCTTGGCTTGATTGAGAATTTTGTTTTCTCTTAAGGCATCGGGATGCTTTTTTTTGTAGTCATAATACTGTTTTTTAATTATATTAGCAAAGTAATTAAAATTCAGATTGGTGCTACCGAAGGTTTAGTTCAACAGC
>NZ_JBLNKS010000051.1:0-1199 GCF_048276375.1 Flavobacterium sp. ZB4R12
CCTGCCCATGGGTAGATCACACGGTTTCGCGTCTAACACTACTGACTAAAGCGCCCTATTCAGACTCGCTTTCGCTACGGATCCGTGGCTTAACCACTTATCCTTGCCAGCAACGTTAACTCGTAGGCTCATTATGCAAAAGGCACGCCGTCACCCCACGAAGGGGCTCCGACCGCTTGTAAGCGTATGGTTTCAGGATCTATTTCACTCCGTTATTCACGGTTCTTTTCACCTTTCCCTCACGGTACTGGTTCACTATCGGTCTCTCAGGAGTATTTAGCCTTAGCGGATGGTCCCGCCAAATTCAGACAGGATTTCTCGTGTCCCGCCCTACTCAGGATACCACTATCGTTATCTTCTATTACTTATACAGGGCTATCACCTTCTTTGGCTCTACTTTCCAGTAGATTCTAATTCTATCCGCAACAAATCACGTGGTCCTACAACCCCAATATTGCCGTAACAACATTGGTTTGGGCTAATCCGCGTTCGCTCGCCACTACTTACGGAATCACTTTTGTTTTCTTCTCCTCCGCCTACTTAGATGTTTCAGTTCAGCGGGTTTGCCCACCTATCGGTGTACTATGTCTTCAACATAGTGGGTTGCCCCATTCGGGTATCTACGGATCTATTCGTGTGTGCCAATCCCCGTAGCTTTTCGCAGCTTATCACGCCCTTCATCGCCTCTGAGAGCCAAGGCATCCCCCATACGCCCTTATTTTGCTTATTGTACTTTTTTTCGTTGTATACTGTATTATTGTATTTTGTATTGCTACATTATACAATTTTTACATTATACATTATACTTCAAAGTGTCTTTCTACTTTTTATTATTTTCTTATCTCAATATGTCAATGAACTTTATTCAATGTAATAATTTCCTAATTTATCAATGTAACAATGAATTGCTACATTAAATAATTGATTAATTGCTACATTAACCTGTGGAGAATAACGGAGTCGAACCGTTGACCTCCTGCGTGCAAGGCAGGCGCTCTAGCCAGCTGAGCTAATCCCCCGTTTTTTAGTAGCCAGTTATCAGTCGCAGTTTGCAGTTGGATAACGTGCTCACCTAAACGTGATTTCACTCTTCTTCTAAAATTTCCTTTTTTAAGTCTAAAATAGTTGTCTCGGACAGACTCGAACTGTCGACCCCTACATTATCAGTGTAGTACTCTAACCAGCTGAGCTACGAGACA
>NZ_JBLNKS010000052.1:0-1193 GCF_048276375.1 Flavobacterium sp. ZB4R12
CCCAATATATGATCCCAAATGTCACTGGTCTGTTGCAGTTCAGTAATATACATATTATGGAAATACAAAAAGGAAGATATAACTAACAATTCGATGATTCATTATTTATCAGTCTGAATATTCAAGCAAAGCCCCAGGCAAAGTCATAGTTGCATGCTAATTTCAACATCATGGCCATCTTCCAGAAACACCTCTCCCTTCCTTTTCTCGTCTTTGCAATTGCAACCATCGTCCTCATGTCACTTAGAGGAGTGAACTCAGCAGATTCACTCTCCTTCACCTTCAGTGACTTCGACCCAAATGGAGAGGATCTGTTATTCCAGGGTGATGCACACGTTACATCAAACAATATCCTACAGCTTACCAAGACTAGTAACGGTGTACCACTGCAAAACTCCGTTGGCCGAGCCTTATTCTCTACGCCGATACACCTTTGGGAGAAAAGCACAAACAGACTCTCAAGCTTTGAAAGCACCTTCACCTTTGTCCTCACATCACCCCAATCCAACCCAGCCGATGGCTTCGCATTCTTCATTGCACCACCTGACACTACCATACCTGAAGGTTCCGACGGAGGATTATTAGGACTCTTCAGCCCAGAGAATGCACTTAACCCCAAAGCAAACCAAGTTGTTGCTGTTGAATTCGACACTTTCTATGATAAAAGCTCTAACAGTTGGGATCCAAATTATGTGCACATTGGAATCGATGTGAACCAAATTAAGTCTTCGGCAACCGTGAGATGGGATAGGAAAGAAGGGGTAATAGGCACTGCCCGCATAAACTATAACGCTGCCACTGGAAATCTAAGTGTCGTTTCTTCTTACCCTGGTAGTCAAGATTATGTTGTCTCTTATATCGTTGACTTGAGAACCAAGCTTCCGGAATGGGTCAGAGTTGGATTCTCAGCTTCGACAGGGCAACAATATCAAGTGCATAGCATTCGCTCTTGGTTTTTCAACTCAGTCTTACTCTACACCAAGGCCAAGAATGAGGACATGTATATGGCAAGTGTTGTATGATGTGGAGTGCTTAATTTCTACCGTGTCATGTATGATATATATATGCCAATAAGGACGTGTAAGGTCCGAAACCATGTTTTACGTACGTTCCAGTTTGAGTTATCCATGGTGTAGAGCCATCTGTGTAATAGAACTTTATCTATCTATCCAATAATTAATGCTTTATATGGC
>NZ_JBLNKS010000053.1:0-1174 GCF_048276375.1 Flavobacterium sp. ZB4R12
TTGAACCCGTAGATGTTACAGTTCCACAACCACCTGTTAAGGTTACTGTGTAGTTGAATGTTCCACTTGCTGTTGGAGTACCAGTGATTGTTGCAACGTTTGCCGCCCAAGATCCTGCTACACCTGCCGGTAAACCTGAGAAAGTTGCTCCAGTTGCTCCGGTTGTTGTATACGTAATGTTTGTAATAGCTGTACTAATGCATTTTGTTTGTGCATCTGTTCCTACGGCTGATGTTCTTGTACTTGTATTGTTTGGTGTTACAATGATTGAACCCGTAGATGTTACAGTTCCACAACCACCTGTTAAGGTTACCGTGTAGTTGAATGTTCCACTTGCTGTTGGAGTACCAGTGATTGTTGCAACGTTTGCTGCCCAAGATCCTGCTACACCTGCCGGTAAACCTGAGAAAGTTGCACCAGTTGCTCCGGTTGTTGTATATGTAATATCGGTTATCGCAGTATTGATGCATTTTGTTTGTGCATTTGTGCCTGCAGCTGATGATAATGTACTTGTATTGTTTGGTGTTACAATGATTGAACCCGTAGATGTTACAGTTCCACAACCACCTGTTAAGGTTACTGTGTAGTTGAATGTTCCACTTGCTGTTGGAGTACCAGTGATTGTTGCCACATTTGCTGCCCACGATCCAGTTACCCCTGTTGGCAGGCCACTAAAAGTTGCCCCAGTTGCCCCGGTTGTTGCATATGTAATGTTGGTAACGGCTGTACTAATGCATCTTGTTTGTGCATCTGTACCTGCAGCCGATGATAAAGCAATTGTGTTGTTGGGTGTTACAATAATTGAACCCGTAGATGTTACAGTTCCACAACCACCTGTTAACGGAATGCTGTAGTTAAATGTTCCGGCTGCGGTTGGCGTACCGCTGATTGTAATGGTATTTGATGCAAAAGCAGCCGTAACTCCCGCAGGTAAACCTACTGCTGCTGCTATTCCTGTTGCTCCGGTTGTAGCATGAGTAATATTGATTAATAAGGTACTAATACATAAGGTTGGTGTAGTCGATGCAACTCCAGCCGTATTGTTTGGTGTTACCGTGATTGTACCTGTTGCATTTACACTTCCACAACCTCCTGTTAACGGAATGCTGTAGTTAAATGTTCCGGCTGCGGTTGGCGTACCGCTGATTGTAATGGTATTTGATGCAAAAGCAGC
>NZ_JBLNKS010000054.1:0-1058 GCF_048276375.1 Flavobacterium sp. ZB4R12
CTGCGTCTATTGAATTGATGTTCTTCTTCGGAACATTTTACCCCGTCTGAACAATTGTTCACAAGTTGATTTTCTCCATAGCCTTTGCCAACTAATCTTTTTGGGGAAACCCCATTTTTAATTAACCAGTTTATTGTCGATTTAGCTCTTCTGTCGGATAAGGCTTCATTGTATTTGAATGATCCACGACTATCTGTGTGGGAACGAATATCGAGTTTCATAGCCGGGTATTGATTCATTACATCCAATATTTTTTCTAGATCCAATGCCGCTTCTATTCGGATATCTGATTTATCAAAATCGAAATAAATCATTTTTATACCGAAACATTTACCCAAATCATCGCCCACGGCCACTTTGCAAGTTGCTTTTTCTAACGCAAAAGGTAAATGTGTTTTTCCGTTTGCTGCAGCAATGGTAATTATTTGCTCTTTGGTGGTATATTCTTCTTTTGCGGCTCTTACACTATATCTTTTGCCACATTCTACTGGGAGGGAATAGTTGCCTTTTTCGTCTGAAACAGCAGTGCTTATAAGGTTGAGCTTATCGTCAAGCAAAGTTATTTTTGCATTTGGCAGGACTTCAGCGGTAGCTAAATCGGTAATTTCTCCATACAATAATTGTTCACAAGTAAGTCTTCTGGTTTCCAGGAATTTATAAATATCATCATAACCTTGCCCCCCATCTCTATTGGAGGAAAAAAAGCCTCTTCTGGATTTAGTGTCAATTAAATAGGCAAAATCATCTTTAGGGGAATTGGCATCCGCTCCTACATTTTGAACCTCATAGAAAGTACCGTCTGCATTTATTTTAGACACAAATATGTCCAGACCACCAAGACCGGGATGCCCGTCTGAGGCAAAATAAATCTCGTTTTCGTCATTTACAAATGGAAAAGTTTCTCTTCCTTCTGTATTGATTGTGTTTCCTAAATTTTCAGGGGATCCAAAACTCCCGTCATCATTTATTTTTACTTTAAATAAATCAGACTGTCCCAGCGTTCCAGGCATATCGGAAGCAAAATACAGTGTTTTTTCGTCAGGACTTAGTGCGGGGTG
>NZ_JBLNKS010000055.1:0-1024 GCF_048276375.1 Flavobacterium sp. ZB4R12
ATGCGAATCAAGGGTTGAAAAAAAAGAAAGAAATAACTTTCAATTAATTTGTTTTAAAGTCTGATAATCAGTATATTTAAGGTGTATTCAACGCACTTTTAAACATATGATTAATCAGACTAAAGCACTAAAATTAGTAAAAATCTACTCAGTAATCTGTGAAAGATTTGAAAAAGATTTAAAATATACTTGTGAACGTTTCAGTAATAATGATAAACAAGATTTAACAGACCAAGAGATTATGACCATTTATTTATTTTCCGTCGAAGAAGAACAACGTTTTAGCGTCAAACAAATTCACAAATATGCTTGCGATTGGTTGTTGGATTGGTTTCCAAGACTTGGTTCCTATTCTGCATTTTCTAATAGATTGAATAGATTATCCGAAGCTTTTAAAGATTTGGTAACGGATTTAATTGCAATACATTATCCAGAAGATTGTTTTCCAAATCAAAGTTTGTTAGACTCAATGCCTATCGTTACTTGTTCTGGAAAGCGTTCTGGAAAAGTGGCCAAAGACATAACCGACAAGGGATATTGTTCTACCAAAAGTATGTATTATTATGGGGTTAAACTCCATGCTTTAGCTTTTAGGAGAGAAAACAAAATTCCTTTTCCAGAAGAAATACAAATAACCTCAGCTTCGGTTAATGATTTAACCGTTTTTAAAGAAGTGTGGTCAACTAAAGAGAATAGGTATTTTTTTGGTGATAAAATCTACATGAACAAAGAATTTTTCTCTGAGTTTGAGAAAGAAAAAAATTCAGTGATGATGACACCCGTTAAAGCAGTAAAAGGGGAATGTCAGGAAATTAGAAATAGAGACAAAGCCTTTAACGACCTATATTCAACTGCTGTTTCAAGGATTAGACAACCTATTGAGTCTTTTTTTAATTGGCTAATTCAAAAAACAGATATTCAAAGAGCAAGTAAGGTTAGATCCACAAAAGGATTATTAGTACATCTGTTTGGAAAGATTGCAGTTGCCTTTATAAACTTAATATTTTAACCCTTGATTCGCATA